>JBOHAY010000079.1:0-12022 GCA_050697935.1 Gaiellaceae bacterium
ACTGAGCTCGACCCAGGACACGAACCGCGGCGGGATGCGGCGGAGATCGTCCGGGTCGAGCCTGAGCTTGCCGAGATGCCATGTGTCGAGCGCGAGGCCGCCGTTGGGCGCATCCGCCCCTTCGACCACCGCGAGTGCCGTGTCGATGTCGTTCACCTGGACGTCGTACGGCATGAACTCGTAGACCATCTTCGCGTCGGTGTGCCGTGCGGCGTCGGCGCAGAGCTCGGCGTACGCCTCCACGATCCGCGACAGCTCGCACTCCGTCCCGGCGAGGTTGCCGACCTTGATGTGGTGCACGGGCAGCTCGGCAGCCGCTCCGAACAGCAGCGCGCGGGTCTCGTCGGCGGCGCGCCGGCGCTCGTCGTCCGGGTCGAGGAACCAGTCCCCGAGGAACTCGAGCTCGAGATGGCGGAGCCCGTGGTCGTCGAGGAGCTGCTTCACCTCGGTGAGCGTCCGTGTCTCGAGCACGTGCTCGAGGTCGGCGTGCCAGAGCCCGATACCCGTGAACCCGACCCGCGCGGCCTGCTCGCACCGGTCGCGGAGATCGAAGAGGCTCCACTCCCGCCCGAAATGCACCTCGACCGGACCGGAAACCGTCCAGTAAAGCGCGAGCAGGTCGTCGTTGGTCCCCACCTGCCTCGAAACCTAACGGGTGAGCGTCGTCTCGCCAAGGAGCCGAGCAGTACGTCGCCGGGGCCGCCTCAGGTATCCGGACGCCTTCAACCTCCATAGACCCTCTCGCACCACGTGACCGCTCCGCACATGCGTCTCATCCCGAGGATCGACAGGCAAACCACGAAATGCCGAGTCCACGAGGGGCGTCGCAACCATCCGGCGCTCCGTCCCAGGCATTGATAATTTCACTCGCCTGCTGCTTCCGGCCGTCCGCGGAGAAGGAGAGAGTGATGATCGAGCTCAGTGAGGGTGCCCGGGCCAGCCTCGACGCGATCTGCGACACCTTCGTCCCCGGGGAGGATGGGCTTCCGTCGGCGACGGACCTCCATGTGGCTGACGTGATCCTCGGCGCCATGGGAAGCAATCCGAGCGCAGACGTCCGCGACGGGTTCGCCGGGCTGATCGAAGGTTGGGATCCCGGCTTCGCCTCCAGCTCCAAGGAGGCTCGCGAGAAGTTCCTGCTCGAGTGGTGCGTCTCCGAGGACGTCGTGCAGCGCGCTGCCTTCCAGGCGCTCCGCAAGCTGACGGTGATCCTGTACTACACCCTCCCCTGGCGAGGCGAGGGCAAGAACCCGGTGGACGCGGCGATCGGCTACCCCGGACCGCACGGGCGCCTCGAGGATGCGCCGCCGAAGACGATCGAGCCCCTCGCGATCACCGAGGACACCGAGCTCGAATGCGACGTGGTCGTCGTCGGCTCGGGCGCCGGCGGTGGCACCGCCGCCGGGGTCCTGGCCAAGGAGGGCCTCGATGTCGTTGTGGTCGAGGCCGGCGGTTACTTCAGCGAGGAGGACTTCGACGGGGCGGAGCTCGACGGGTTCGTGCGGCTCTACCTCGGAGGCGGCGGCACTCCGACCCCCGACCAGAGCATTGGCCTGCTCGCCGGCTCCTGCCTGGGCGGCGGCACCACCGTCAACTACACCTGGTGCTTCCGGCCGCCCGACCACGTGCGCCAGGAGTGGAAGGACCGCTTCGGCCTCGACGAGTGGGCGGGGAAGGACTTCGACGACAGCCTCGACGCCGTGTGGGACCGGATCCACGTCAACTCCGAGAACAGCCCGCCCTCGCGCCGCGACCTGCGCTTCCGGGAAGGCCTCGCGAAACTCGGCTGGGACTCCCAGGTGATGCAACGTAACGCCGTGGGCTGCGACGAGGAGATCTGCGGTCAGTGTCATTACGGGTGCCCGATCGGCGCGAAGCAGTCCACCCTCAAGACGTGGCTCCAGGACGCCTACGACGCCGGCGCCCGGATCGTCGTCAACGCTCCCGTCGAGAAGGTCCTGATCGAGAAGGGAGAGGCGAAGGGTGTCGAGGCGACCTCGGCCGACGGGCACAAGCTGACCGTCCGCGCCCGCGCCGTCGCCGCGGCGGCGGGTGCGATCAACACGCCGGCATTGCTGGTCCGCTCCGGTCTCGCCAACCCGAACGTCGGCAAGAACCTGATGATCCACCCGGTGATGCTCGTCTGGGCGCGGTTCGAGGAGGAGATCCTTCCCTGGACGGGCGTCTTCGGATCGACGTTCTGCGACGAGTTCCTCGACCTGGGCGAGGGGTACGGGGTCAAGTACATGCACGCCTCCGCGCACCCCTCCGACCTCGCCGTCTTCGCCCCCTGGCGCGGTGCCAGCGAGCACTGGGAGCTCATGCGGAGCCTCCGCCACACGGGCGGCTTCGGCATCCTCCAGCGAGCCCGCGACGCCGGCGAGGTGGTCGTCGGCAAGGACGGTCTCCCGACACCGATCTGGAGCCTCTCCGAGTTCGACCGGGACGTTATGCGCAAGGGTCTCGACGGGCTCGCCCAGATCCTCGAGGCGGGTGGCGCCCGCCGGATCTACACCACCCACGCCGGCTGGGTTTCCTACGACCCGGGCAGCGAGGGACGCGAGAAGATGCTGAAGGCGGCCGACGACTACGGTTGGGGCCCGGCCCAGGTGACCCTCGGCTCGTTCCACTTGATGGGGACCGCCCACATGGGCAGCTCCCACGAGTCATCGGTCTGCAACCCCAACGGCGAGGCCTGGGACGCCCGCAACCTGTTCGTGGTCGACGGCGCGGTACTGCCGACCGGCCTCGGGGTCAACCCGATGATCACGATCGAGGCGGCCGCCCACAGGATCGCCCGCGGCATTGCCGCGAAGCTCACTTGAGGCTTTGGGCAGGCGGCGCCGCGCGACGACGCTGAAGAGATCGGCGATGCCGACCGGCCGGCACGCGGATGCGAGTACGAGATACTTCGCGCTGACGTAGAAGTACATGTAGCCGGCGCCGTCTTGCAGCCCGAGTGCGAGTGCTCCCTCCTCGTAGACCTCGTACGTCGCAACCCTTCCCAGTAGGTCGACGTATTTGTCGGACAACGAGTTCGCGCCACATGGGACTTTCGGCGTCGGTCCGAGATCGAGTGAAAGCTCGCCACCGGAGAGTGAGTACGTGCCGGCGAGACTCTTGCAGTCAGCCTTCGCGATGAACGTTTCGTCCTCGTCGAGCCTGAGGAGGTAGTTCTCAGGATCCGGTATCCGTGAGAGGCCCGTCGTCCCCTCTCCTTCGAGAACACCACTCCACCGCCACGGGATGCCTATCACCTCTGCGCTCTGATCGCCGCCGCCGCACCCGCCGGCCAGAAGCGCGAACGCTGTTACGAGTACCACCGGCAGGGTGCGCATCAGGTGGCAGTAGCGACCCCCACGGCGCCGACGGGGCGCTCGTCAAGCACTCCGGCTCTCCTCTCTACTCGACTGCGCACGAGTGGCGGCGTAGTCGGCAAACGGCTCGATGGAGGCCGGATCCACGAGGGCGTCGCTCGAGGCAACGTCACTGACGGCCGCACCGGTGAGGATGCGCTTGACGGGGACCTCGAGCTTCTTCCCGGTGAGCGTGCGCGGAATCGCGGGTACCGCGACGACCGTGTCGGGAGCGTGACGCGGTGAGAGCGAAGTGCGCAGCGCCCCCTTGATGCGCACCTCGAGCTCGGCGTCGAGCTCGATCCCGGGACGCAACACCACGAAGAGCAGGAGCTCGTCCTGTCCCTCGAGATGGACGATGAGGCTGTCGAGCACCTCGTCGAGCTCCTCGACGACCGAATACAGCTCGCTCGTGCCGAGCCGGACGCCGCCACGGTTGAGCGTCGCGTCCGACCGGCCGGTGATCACCGCGGTGCCGCGCTCGGTGAACATGATCCAGTCGCCGAAGCGCCAGACCCCCGGAAAGTGGCCGAAGTACGCGTCTCGATAGCGCAGGCCGTCGGGGTCGTTCCAGAAGGCGACCGGCATCGACGGCATCGTCTGCTTGATGACGAGCTCGCCGAGCTCCCCGACGACGGGTTTCCCGTCCGGCCCGTAGGCGTCCGAGTCGACGGCGAGGCAGCGGCCCGACATCTCGCCCGCGTAGACGGGGAGCAGCGGAGTGCCCTGCACGATCCCGGTACAGACGTCCGTGCCCCCGCTGCCGACGTTCAGGTAGACGTCCGAGCCGACCTGCCGGTAGAGCCACTCGTAGCCCTCGAGGGGGAGCGGCGAGCCCGCCTCGCAGAGCATGCGGATCGACGACAGGTCGTAGAGCCTGCCGGGCTCGAGCCCTTCCTTCCGACACGCCATCGTGAAGGCCGGACTGAGGCCGAAGAACGTCGGCCTCGTCTTCTCGGCGAGCTTCCACTGGAAAGAGACGTCGGGGTACGCCGGGTTGCCGTCGATCATCACGATCGACGCGCGCAGGAGCAGCGTCGAGACGAGCGCGTTCCACATCATCCAGGCCGTGGTCGTGAACCACTGGAGTCGGTCGCCAGGGCGTAGATCCCAGCCGAAACCGTGGTTCTTCAGGTGCTCGACGAGGATGCCGCCGTGGCAGTGCACGATGGCCTTCGGCAGTCCGGTAGTGCCGGACGAGAAGAGCACATACAGAGGGTGCGCGAAGGGGAGGGGATCGAACTGGAGCTCCGCCGGCTCGGCCACGAGCTCGTCCCACGAGAGCGTGTCCGGGAGCGCGTCGTCGGCGCCGCCCACGTAGGGGACGCGGACGACGGTCTCAAGACTCGGCAGCCCTTCTCGAACTGCGGCCACCTGCTTGCGGCGGTCGACGTGCTTCTCCCCGTAGCGGTAGCCCGCCACGGCGAGAATCAGCTTCGGCTCGAGCTGGCCGAGCCGGTGCAGGACGCTGCGGACGCCGAACTCCGGTGGGCACGTCGCCCAGATCGCCCCGAGACTTGCGGTTGCGAGGAAGGCGACCAGCGTCTCCGGGATGTTCGGGAGGTAGGCGACGACGCGGTCGCCGGTACCGACTCCGAGCCGCTGCAGACCGGCTCGGGCGCGCGCGACCTGCTCGCGGAGCTCGATGAACGTGAGCTCCCGCGGCTCGCGCGACTGCGAGTGCGCGACGACAGCGACCTCGTCGAGATCCTCCTCGCGGCCGACCATGTGCTCGGCGTAGTTCAGGCGCGCACCGGGGAACCACTCGGCGCCCGGCATCTCGCGTGAGCCGAGCACACGCTCGTACGGCGTGTGCGAGCGGATCTCGAAGAAGTCCCAGATCGAGGCCCAGAACGCCTCGAGATCGGAGATCGACCAGCGTCGCAGCTCCTCGTAGTCGGCGAAGTCGAGACCACGCTGCGCGCGCAACCACTCCATGTAACGGCCGACCTCGTACCGCTGCCGCGCGTCCGCAGGAGGCGTCCACAGCACCTGGCCATGCGTCACCGGCCGCCCCTTCCGAGCACCCATGGCTGCGATCCTAGACTCCGAAGTCTGATGCCCGCGCACCGCCGCGCGGGCGCTCGCGCACACCGAAGTAGGGTTACGCAACATGCCCGGCAGCGACTCGGAGGGGGCGGACACCACATGAATGTCCTGGAGGGCAAAGCGGCGATCGTCACCGGATCCGCGCGGGGAATCGGTCGCGCGACCGCAGAGCTCCTCTGCGCCCAGGGGGCACGAGTCCTCGTGAACGACCTCGACGCCGACCTCGCCGAGCAGGCCGCCGCCGAGATCGAGGGCGACACGGCGGTCTTCGGCGGCGATCTCACCCAGAAAGGCGTCTGCGAGGCCCTCGTGGAGAAAGCGGTCGCCGAGTTCGGCCGGCTCGACATCGTCGTGAACAACGCCGGCTACACGTGGGACGGGATCGCGCACAAGATGTCGGACGAGCAGTTTCGCGCGATGCTCGAGATCCACGCGGTTGTTCCCTTTCGCGTCCTCCGGGCCGCAGCCCCGCACCTGCGCGAACCTGCGAAGAAGGAGCTCGAGGAGGGACGCGAGGTCTTCCGCAAGGTCGTGAACGTGACCTCGATCTCGGGCACGCAGGGCAACGTGGGTCAGGCGAACTACGCCGCCGGGAAGGCCGCGCTCGTCGGGCTCACGAAGACTCTGGCGCGCGAGTGGGGCCCGTTCAGGGTGAACGTGAACGCCGTCGCCTTCGGCTTCGTCGAGACGCGGCTTACGGCGTCCTCAGACGAGGGCGGCGAGACGTTCACGCTCGGCGACGTGGAGATCCCGCTCGGCATCCCGGAGCGAAACCGGGAGCTCGCGTCGCTCGTCATCCCGTTGGGGCGCGGCGCAAGGCCGGAGGAGGCGGCCGGAGCGATCTTCTTTCTCTGCTCCCCATGGTCGAACTTCGTGCAAGGCCAGGTGCTGACGGTCAACGGCGGCCAGATGACAGGGATGACGTGAGCTTCGGCCTTGCCGCCATCGGACGGCCCGGGGAAGAGCTCGTCGACGAGGTCGCCGATGAAGCTCTCCGGGCGTACGAGGGCGGCCGGGCGGAGCTGCGAGGCGTCTGACGCGCCGCGGCACCCCGCGCGGTGCGAGACGGGCCGTCAAGCGGAGCCGGCGAGGACGAGCGTGCCACCGTCGACCAGATAGGCGGCGCCGGTCATGAAGCTGGAAGCCGGCGAGGCGAGGAGCAGGACGAGCCCTTTGAGCTCCTCTGGCTCGGCCATTCGACCCAGCGGTACGGTGCTCGCCCACATGCGCTCCATCTCAGGCTCCGGGTTCTCGGTCACGCCTCCGCCGATGCGCGTCCCCTTGAACGGCCCGGGGCAGATCGCATTCACGAGCACGCCGTAAGGCGCGAGCTCGAGCGCTGCCTGCCGGACGACATTCAGGACCGCCGCCTTGCTCGCCGTGTAGCCGTAGCAGGCTACGGGCTCGGGCCGGAGTCCGGCGTTCGAGGACGTGACCACGATCCGCCCCGTCCCCTGACGCTTCATGACCGCTGCGGCGTGCTTCATGGTGAAGAGCACACCGTTCAGGTTGACGCCCAGCACCTTGTCCCAGTCCGCGCGCTCGACGGTTTCCAGCCGCTGGCCGCCCTCGACCGCGGGGCCTGGCACCGAGGCGATGCCGGCGTTGGCGAAGACGACGTCCAGCCCACCCTCGGACGCAACGACGTCGTCGACGAGGGCCTGGACCTGCGCCTCGTCCGAGACGTCGACGACGAACGAGCGTGCGGCCCCTCCTCGCTCGGCAAGCGAGGCCGTTGAGCTCTCGAGTCGATCGGCGTCGACGTCAGCGAGCGTGACCCGGGCGCCACACTCCGCGAGGATCTCGGACATCGCCAGGCCGAGCCCGCTGGCAGCACCGGTGACGACGACTCGCAGATCCCGGACGTCGAACACACGCTCTTGCGGGCTGGCTCCGTTCTTCATGGGATGAGGACCGCCCGTCCTGTGACCTCACCTTCGCGCAAGCGATCGAGCACATCGTTCACCTCCTCGAGCGGATACGTCTCGCTGCACAGCGTCAGCTCACCGCGCCCGTGCAGCTGGAGCACCTCCCAGAGGTCGATCCAGTTGCCGACCAGGTTTCCCGTGACGGCCGTCTCGCCGGAGACGAAGCCCACCGACGGATGCGACACGGTGCCGCCGAACCCGACGATCGAGTAGAGGCCCTGTCGCGCGAGCATCCCGAGCGCGGACGCATGCGTCTCGTTCGTGCCCACGAAGTCGAGCACGACGTCCGCTCCCCCGCCGTTCGTGAGCTCCCGCACGGCGCCTGCGACGTTCGCTTCCTCTCCGAGCACGTCGGTCGCGCCCAGCTCCCGCGCGAGCCGGCGGCGGCGCTCGTCCGTATCGATCGCGACCACCCTCGCCGCGCCGAGCACGCGGACGAGCTGCAGACCGACGTGCCCCACCCCTCCGATGCCGATCACCGCGACGGTGGCCCCGGGATGGAGACGCGGGACGAGCTTCTTCACTGCGTGGTACGCCGTGATGCCAGCGTCGGCGTGCGGCGCCACCTCGGCGGGCTCGACTCCCTCCGGCAGCGGGACGAGCGATCGTTCGTCGACTACGACGAAGTCCGCGAAGCCCCCGTCGCGCGTCAGCCCCGTGAACTCGTGGCGCTCGCAGAACACCTCGTTGCCACGCCGGCACTGCACGCACAGACCGCAGCTGTAGGCCGGATAGAGGAGCACAGGGTCGTCGACCGAAGCGGCGGTGACATCGTCGCCGACAGCGTGCACCCAGCCCGCGTTCTCGTGGCCGAGCACGACCGGCGGCTTCAAGCCCGCCGGCTCCATGAGCCCGTCGATCGCGTGCAGGTCGGTTGCACACACTCCGGCGCCGCCGATCCGGACGACGACGCTCCTCGGCCCGGACGGCTCGGGCTCCGGCCGCTCCACGACCTCGAGGGGGCGGTGATATTCGGTGAGGAGCGCCGCCCTCATACGGCGGCGCTCATGCCGGCGTGCTTCGAGCCGAGGTATGCGCTCGCGTCGGCATCGAGGTGGTATGCGAGCCTCGTCGCGAGCGCCATGATGGTCAGCGACGGGTTCACCGAGAGCGTGCGGGGGACGAGAGATGCGTCGCCGACGAACAGACGCTTCACGTCGTGTGACTCGCCGTTCCTGTCGACCACCGAGCGCGCCGGGTCGTCACCCATTCGGCAGCTCCCCTGGACATGCGTCGAGGCAAGCCCGGTCCAGTAGACCTGCGTCGCACCCGCGGCCTCCAGCACGGCCCGGCTGAAGCGCAACCCGGCCTCGATCCGCTCGCGCTCGTGGGGCTGAAAGTCGACGTCGAAGCGCTCGGCGCCGTCGTCGCCGACGACCACTGCGGAGTTGTTGTCGTCATTCGCCATCGCGAGGAACCCGATCCAGTAGCGGAACCGGCGGACCGCGTCGACGAGCCGCGGGCCCCAGAGCGGCCCGCTCTCGTCGCAGAGCGTCGTCGCGAAGGAGATCGGATCCTGAATCGTCGTGGCCTCGATCACGAAGCCTCCGTCCTCGTCGTGTTGGTGCTCCATGCAGTGCGCGGTGATCGGGTAGACCATGTGGGCGTCCTGCGGCTCGTCGAAGAGGCCGTACACGAGGCGAACGGGGTGCAGGCCCAGGTGCCGCCCGATCGAGGCGTTCTCGAGGCCCGAGCGAATCAGGAGCTGCGGCGTGTTGAGCGCGCCTGCAGCGACGACGACCGCCCTAGCGCCCACGGTGTGCCTCCCGCCGCCGTCGTCCACGTACTCGACACCGGTCGCACGCCGACCGTCCGCGGTGTCCTCGACCAGCACGCGCTCGACCTCTGCGTTCGCCCTCAGCTCGAGGATCCCCCGTGCGAGCGCGTCGGCGATGTAGGTGTTCATCGTCGACTTGCCGGCGTTCGAGGGGCAGCCCTGGATGCAGGAGCCGCAGCTCGTGCAATTGGCGTCCGTGTACGAGCGCACGGACTCGAGCTCCGCGCCGAGCGCGCGAAACCCGGCCGCGACCGTGTGCACGCTCTTCCTCCAATCGGAGCGCTCGCGCACACCGAGCACGTGCTCCACACGGTCGTAGTACGGATCGAGATCGGCCGCGGTGAACGGCTCGTTCCGGTCGTTCGTCAGTCCGGTCGCCGGATGCCACTTCGCGACGTCGCGCTCGTGTGCGCGCAGCGCCACCTTCGTGTTGATCGTCGTCGTGCCGCCGACACAGCGGCCAGCGAGGAAGGCGACCATCTCGCCCCCGGAAACCGGAGCCATTCGCAGGGGCCAGAAGAGGTCGTGCGCGGCCTTCGCCTCGAAGCGCGTGAAGTCGGCCGCCCTCAAGTGCGGCCCGCACTCGAGCAGGAGGACGTCGCGCCCCCGCTGCGCGAGCTCGGCAGCGACGACGCCGCCTCCGGCGCCCGATCCGACCACGACGACGTCGTACGCATCCTTCATGCGATCCCCAGCCACGACCAGTCCTTCCTCAGGCGCGTTGCGAGCGGCGAGTTGAAGTCGATCTCCGCCCACGCGCCCGGCCCATCCTGACCCGGGGCGACGAAGTCGCTGTAGTACGCCTCGATCGCAAGCGCTCGGACGAAGCCGAACTCAGGCGTCTGCTCGTGCCCGGCGAGCGCGTCTGCACCCTGCGCGGCCGCGGGCGCGAGCGTGTCTATCGCCGCGAGCGCGCCCTCTCGCACAGGGGCCGGCATCCCCGACAGCAGCGCATCGACGTAGACGACCGGCCCGACTCGGCTCGACCCGGGCACGATCAGCTCACAGAGCCGCTCGACGGCCTCGGCGCGCTGCGCGTCGAGTATCCCCAGCGCCACTACCTACCCCTGCTCCAACCGGATCACTGCCTTCATCACCTCGGCAGGATGCCGCATCGCGTATGCGATCGCCTCCGGAGTCTCTTCGAGCGTGAACTCGTGCGTGACGAGCCCGGCGAGAGCGTCTTCCCGGCGAGCCACGAGCGACACCGCCTCGGCAAACTCGTCGGCGTTGCAGCAGCTCACGCCGAGCACGTCGATCTCCTTGAACGCCAGATCGCCCACTCGTAGCGGCGCGTCGTGGCTCGAGAGGCCGATGACGACGACGCGTCCCGCCTGTGCGACGAGCTCAACGGCGGTGCGGGTGACCTCGGGGACACCCGTCGCCTCGAACACGACCTCCGGGCCGTCGCCTCCCGCCCACTCCAGCGCGGCGGCCACCGGGTCGTCCCCTGGGTCAGGCGCGAGGAACTCGGCGCCGAGCACCCGTCCGCGCTCGACGCGGCTCGGCAGCGGGTCGACGAGGAGGACGGAGGCACCTCGGTCGATTGCAGCGGCGGCGAGAGATTGGCCGATCGGGCCCGCACCGAAGACGACCGCCTTCTCGCCGGCCTCGATCCTGCTTCGGACGACCGCCCGAACCGCGATCGAAACCGGCTCGATCAGCGCGGCTACGGCGGGATCCTGGTCTCCCACGGGGAACACTTGCGACGCGGGCAGGACGAGCCGCTGCTGGAGCGCACCGTCTCTGTGGATCCCGACGAGACTGATGTTCACGCACACGTTGCCGCGCCCGATGCTGCACGGATAGCAGTTGCCACACGAGATCAGGGGCCAGATCGCGACGCGTTCGCCGGTTCGCAGATGCGGCGGGCAGTCAGGTCCGACGACCTCGACGACACCGGCCGCCTCGTGTCCCTGGATGCGCGGGTAGCGCTGCGAGTCGGGCACCGCGCCGATGTCCCCCAGGAAGTAGTGGAAGTCCGACCCGCAAAGACCGACCGCCTCCGGCCTGACGATCACTTCCCCGGGTCCCGGCTGTCCTGGCCCGGGCACGTCGAGGACCCGGATCGTTCCTCTCCCTTGGGTGACGGCCGCGCGCATGGCCTCAGTTGCCGTCGGCAGCGCCAGCGGAGCCCGCCGCGCCGGAGGTCCTGGCTTCCCGGGTGAGGTAGGCGGAGTGGAGGATGTCGGGGTTGTGCTGCAGCTCCCCGGCCGTGCCCTCGTAGCGAACGCGGCCGCCCTCGAGAACGTACGCCTTACGGGCAAGGCCGAGCGCGACGTGCGCGAACTGCTCGATGAGGAGCACTCCAACGCCCGAGGCCGCAACCTCCTCAAGGGTGGGAACGAGCCCCTTGACCACGATGGGCGCCAGACCCAGCGAGAGCTCGTCGACGACAAGGATCTTTGGCCGGGAGACGAGCGCCTGGGCGAGCACGAGCATCTGCTGCTCCCCACCCGAGAGGGAGCGCGCGAGTGCGTTGCCACGCTCCTCGAGTTGCGGGAAGAGATTCTGCGCGTATGCGACCCCGGCCCGTGCGTCCTCCCTGGAGAGCGCGTAGGTCGCAACCCGCAGGTTGTCTTCGACCGTGAGATCGTGGAGCATGCGCCTGCCCTCGGGGACGACCGCCACACCGGCCGCGCGGATCCGCTCGGGACGCGCGCGGGTCAGATCCTGCTCGCCGAGGACCACCTTCCCGGCAATCGGGCGGATGACTCCAGCAATCGCCAGCACGAGCGTCGACTTCCCGGCGCCGTTCGCGCCGAGCAGTGCCGTCACCTCGCCTGGCGGGATTTCGAGCGAGACCTCGTGCACGACGGTGTTTCCCGCACGTGCCACCGAGAGCCCTTCCACCCGCAGGGCGGGCCCGACTCCCTCCTCCCCGCTCATGAGCCAGCCTCTGGCTCATGAGC
>JBOHAY010000080.1:0-4102 GCA_050697935.1 Gaiellaceae bacterium
CCTTGCTACACTCTTGCCCGCGCGGCGGCGTAGCTCAGTTGGTTAGAGCAGCGGAATCATAATCCGCGTGTCGCAGGTTCGAGTCCTGCCGCCGCTACTCGAACACCCCTTTTTCGTCCCACCACTACGAGAGAAACGAACAATGGCAACCGGAGTCCGAGTCGCGATCACGCTCGCCTGCACGGAGTGCAAGCGGCGCAACTACCAGTCCCAGAAGTCGAAGCGGAACTCCCCGGATCGGGTCGAGTTCAAGAAGTACTGCCGCTGGTGTGGTAAGCACACGCCGCACCGGGAGACCAGGTAGTTGGCACGCGAGACGCGAAGGCAACGGCGTGCGGCACGTGCCGCCGGCGGTGACGGAGCTTCGACCTCGCGGCGTGGCCGGGCGGCGCAAGCGCGTCCATCTCAGCAACCCGTCAAGCAGCAGACCGGGCGAAAGGCGGAGCATCCTCGCGGACAGTTCATTCGCGAGTCATACGCGGAGCTCCGGAAAGTCGACTGGCCGAGCCGACGCCAGACGTTCCAGGGCGTGGTAGTCGTCATCATCGCGTGCACGATCGTCGGCTTCTACCTGTGGGGCCTCGATCAGATCATCCGTCCTCTCGTCGATCGCGTTCTCCTCTAGATTCGATACGAATGCAGACGAGTGCCACATACACCGCGACCGCGAAGCGGACGCCTTCAGAGATTTTCGCGCGAGCGGAATCGGCGCTAGCCGGTTCGGACTCTGCGCGCTAGGAGCAACAGTGTTCCAGTGGTTCGTGATCAACACCTACTCCGGGCACGAGAACAAGGTGAAGACCAATCTCGAGCATCGCATCGTCTCGATGAACCAGCAGCCGGCGTTTCGACGCGTGGTCGTCCCGACCGAGCAGGTGATCGAGACCAAGGACGGCCAGAAAGTGCAGACGGAGAAGCGCGTGCTTCCCGGCTACGTGCTCGTGAACATGAGCATGTCCGACGAGGCGTGGACGGTTGTCAAAGGGACACCCGGCGTGACCGGGTTCGTAGGCGCCGGCGCGAAGCCCGTCCCGCTCTCCCAGCCCGAGGTCGACCGTATCCTCCACCACGGCGTGCCCGCCGGCTCCCAGGCTCAGAAGGCACAGGTCGAGTTCTCTCTGGGTGAGTCGGTGAAGGTAACGTCAGGCCCGCTTTCGGACTTCGACGGCGAGATCGTCGACGTCAATCCCGACCAGCAGAAGCTGAAGGTGCTCGTTGACATCTTCGAGCGTCAGGTTCCCGTGGAGCTCAGCTTCGACCAGGTGAAGAAGATCGACTGAGGAACGAGCTGCGCTCGTTCCTCTAGAAAGAGCAGAAGAACAACCAGACATGGCCAAGAAGATCCTCACACTCATCAAGCTCCAGATTCCCGGCGGTCAGGCCAACCCTGCGCCGCCCGTCGGCCCTGCGCTCGGCCAGCACGGGGTCAACATCATGGAGTTCTGCAAGGCGTACAACGCGCAGACCGCGCACGAGAACGGTCGCATCATCCCGGTCGAGATAACGGTCTTCGAGGATCGCTCGTTCACCTTCATCACGAAGACGCCGCCTGCAGCTGTCCTCATCAAGGAGGCGCTCGGGCTCGAATCGGGCTCCGGGGAACCAAACCGAAACAAGGTCGGCCGGCTCACGCAAGCGCAGCTCCGCTCGATTGCCGAGGCGAAGATGCCCGACCTGAATGCGCGTGACGTCGACGAGGCGATGAAGGTGATCGCCGGAACCGCCCGCAGCATGGGCGTCGAGACGGACGCGTGAGCGGCCACGGCAAGCGCTACCGCGCGGCGCTTGGGGCGATCGACCGCGAGGAGGCGTACACGCCACTCGCGGCGGTCCGGCTTCTCAAGGACCTCGAGGGCGCCAAGTTCGACGAGACCGTGGAGGCGCACTTCCGGCTCGGCCTCAACGTGCGCCACGCGGATCAGCAGCTTCGGGGCACGATCATGCTCCCACACGGAATCGGCAAGGACGTACGCGTTGCGGTGTTCGCCGAGGGCGAGAAGGCCCGGGAGGCAGAGGACGCCGGCGCGGACGTCATCGGATCCGCCGATCTCGCGACGAGAATCGAGGAAGGCTTCCTCGACTTCGACGTCGCGATCGCAACCCCCGATCAGATGAGCGTCGTCGGGAAGCTGGGTCGCGTGCTCGGCCCGCGCGGGCTCATGCCGAACCCGAAGACCGGCACGGTGACGATGGACGTGAGCAAGGCCGTCTCTGACGCGAAGGCAGGCAAGCTCGAGTATCGAACCGATCGAGGAGGCAACGTACACCTGCCGATCGGGAAGCGCAGCTTCGAAGAGCGTGCGCTGCTCGAGAACTACGCCGCTCTCGTCGAGGAGATCGTACGGGCCAAGCCTTCGGCCGCAAAAGGGCGGTACATCAAGCAGATCACGTTGACGACGACGATGGGCCCTGGCGTCCACGTCGACTCGACAATCACCCGAGACATCGCCGAAGAGCTGGAGACGGCTACAGTCTCGGCCTAGCAACCCGTCGAATCCGCCAGAGACAGCCGGCAGGCGCTTTGTGGCTCTGAGCCACAAAGTCCCGTAGGTCCGGCCGAGGCAGGTTCTTCTCGAGCGCAGCGCGCTCGATCGAACCCGCCTCGCGCGGGTTTCGTCGTTCGAGGAGGAAAACGTGCTGAAAACGGACAAGGAACGGATCGTCACGGAGCTGGCCGCAGACCTCAACGCTGCCGAGACCCTGATCGTCGCGGACTACCGCGGCCTGACGAACAAGCAGCTCGAGGCGCTGCGAGACGAGTTGCTCCGGCACGGAGCTCGGTTTCGCATCGTGAAGAACACCCTGACCCGTCGTGCCGCCGAGCAGGCCGGCGCGGACGCGTTGCTCGTGATGCTCGAGGGGCCGACGGCGATCGCGTTCATCGAGTCGTCCGGTGATCCGGCGGCCGTCGCCAAGGCACTCGCGACGACCGCCAAGGCGACGAACGTGTTGACGCTTCGTGGGGGGATCCTCGAAGGCAAGGCGCTCTCGGGCGACGAGGTGGACCAGCTCGCGACACTTCCGCCCGTCGACGTGCTGCGTGCACAGCTCGTCGGTGCGATCGTTGGGCCGCTGACGCAGCTTCTGGCCCTCGTCTCTGCACCTCTTCGCGATCTGCATGGGCTGATCGACGCCAGAATCAAGCAGCTCGAGGAGCAAGGACAGCTCGTCGAGCCCGCGGCCGCCGCGGCCGTCGAGGTCGAGGAGCCCGCTAGCGAGGACACGACGCCCGACACCGGCGCGACAGCCGACGTCGAGCGGGCGGCTGAGCGGGATCACGCAGCCGAAGTGCTCGAAGTCGAAGAGACGACTGCTGAGGCTGCAACAGACATACCGTCAGATTCGGCTTCAGCCGAATCTGACGACCAGGAAGGCTCGGCTGATCCCGCGTCGGCGGAATCGGTTTCTCACGAGTCGGCAGAAACCGAGAAGGAAGAGAAAGAGGAGGAGTAGATGGCCACTGATGTAGCGAAGGTTCTCGACACGCTCGGCAAGATGACCGTGCTCGAGCTCGTCGAGCTCAAGAAGGCGATCGAGGAGGAGTGGGGTGTCACCGCCGCCGCTCCCGTCGCCGTCGCGGCCGCGCCGGCCGCCGGAGGTGACGGCGCCGCTGCGGAGGAGGAGAAGGACTCCTTCGACGTCGTGCTGACTGCCACCGGTGACAAGAAGATCCAGGTGATCAAGGTCGTTCGCGCGGTGACCGGCCTCGGGCTCAAGGAGGCGAAGGACCTCGTCGACGGCGCTCCCGGCGCTGTCAAGGAGGGCGCCGCCAAGGACGAGGCCGAGTCGATCAAGGCTCAACTGGAAGAGGCGGGCGCGTCCGTCGAGCTGAAGTAACCCGGTGTCAGACCTCGTCAGCTATCCTCCCAGGAAGCACTCCACCCGCTCCGAAGGCGGTTGCGGTGGGGTGCGCTCGTGCGCTATCCTTCGAGGTTCCGCCGAGGCTCCGCCCGTCCAACCCTGCACGCATTTAAGGGAGGCTTTCACACTTGAGCAGCGTTGCTGTCGCGCCGCGCGCGCGTAAGAGCTTTTCGCGCCTGAAGCATGTCCTCGACCTCCCCAACCTCATCGACATCCAGAAGGTGTCCTTCAGCTGGTTCAT
>JBOHAY010000081.1:0-4653 GCA_050697935.1 Gaiellaceae bacterium
CGTACGTGCAGCCGGCGCACACGCCGATCTTCTTGCCGTTCAGGCCGCTCGTGTCGGTGATCGTCGTGTTGTCCATGTGCACCGCGTACGACGCGGGCGTGTAGTAGTAGGGCGGCGTGAAGGTCACCACCTCAGCGCGCTCGGGAGTGATCGTCATCGAGCCGACGGACATGTCCCAACGTCCGTTCCAGCCCCCAGCGATGATCGTGTCCCAGGCCGGAGCCTCCCAGGCGATGTCGACGCCGAGCCGCTTGGCGATCTCCGTCGCGACGTCGATGTCGAATCCCTCGTACTGGTTCGTGTCCTCGTTCAGCTCCGACTGCGGTGGGTACGCGGGGTCGGTCGAGACGGTGAGCACACCCTTGTCTTCGATCGACGCGAGCAGGTCGTTTGCGCTCTCGTCGCTCCCGCCGCAGGCGGAGACGGCGAGCATCAGCGCCAGCACCAGAATGGCCAGCGCCGCAGACAGTGCCTTCGACATCGTGTCCTCCTTGTCACCCGCACCGAAAACGCCGGCGTACCCGATCGCGGCACGGAAAGCTTGTTTCGACGTGGAGAGCGTACCGCCCTACGCGGAGCAGCGCACCAGCACTGCCTGAGTGACACTAAGCGACGACACGGGCGGCGTCGATCCACCCGGAAGGCACGCTTCGGCGGGTGCTGACGGCCTCTTCGAGCGAGACGTCCGCGATCTCGTTGCCGTGAACCGCTGCCATGCGCCCCCACGCCTGATTGGCAGCCAGCTCGACGGATTTGAGTCCTAGCCTCGTTGCGAGGAAGCGGTCGCGCGCAGTAGGCGTTCCTCCGCGCTGGGTATGCCCGAGGACGGTCACGCGAGTCTCGAAGCCCGTGAGTCGCGCGACCTCGTCTGCAACGACGCGCCCGATACCGCCGAGCCGGGGATACCCGTACTCGTCGGTCTCTTGGATCACGGGTCGCTCTTGCGTTCCCGAGCTTCGGGTCAGCGGGTAGCCCTCGGCGACGACCACGATCGAGAAGTCCTTGCCGTCATCGTGGCGGTGTCGGATGTGCTCGCACACGTCCTCGATCGGCGTCGGGACCTCGGGCACGAGGATGACGTCGGCCCCGCCTGCGACTCCGCTCGCGGCCGCGATCCAGCCGGTGTTACGACCCATGACCTCGACAACCATGACTCGGTTGTGCGATTCCGCCGTGGAGTGGAGCCGGTCGATCGCCTCGGTACAGACATGTACCGCAGTGTCGAAGCCAATCGTGACGTCGGTGCCCGCGAGGTCGTTGTCGATCGTCTTCGGCACGCCCACCACGGGATAGCCGTGCTCCGTGTGGAGCCGATGTGCGACGCCGAGCGTGCCCTCTCCGCCGATCGCTACGACTCCGTCGAGCTCGAGCGCTTGGGTTGTATCGAGGACGGCGGTCACACCACCGTCCTCGCGGAAGCAGTCGTAGCTCGACGTGCCGAGAATCGTGCCTCCGCGTGGGAGGATCCCGGCAACCGCACGGCGGTCGAGCCGTATCGTCTCACCGACCGCGAGCCCGTGCCAGCCGCGCAGGATGCCGACCACCTCGTGTCCTTGGGCGACGGAGCCACGCGCTATCGCGCGAATCGCAGCATTGAGGCCGGGGCAATCACCGCCGCCTGTTAGGACCCCGAAACGCACGTTGAGAGCCTAGTCGGGCGGACAGGTGGGATTCGACGTCGCGGGTTTCGAGCCAAGTGGCCGGAGTGGCGGAGCTGGCAGACGCGCGGGACTCAAAGTCCCGTGTCCTAGGGACGTGTGGGTTCCAGCGTGGGGGAACCGCATGGTTCCGCCACGAGCCCACTCCTTCTTCATGTGCCGTAGCGGTTGCGCGCCTCGCCTCCCGGCCGGCAAAGCCGGCCCCGGCCCCGAGGTGATCTCTTCGGTCAGCGCTACGATCGGTCTAGGCGCCGGAGTGGCGGAACTGGCAGACGCGCGGGACTCAAAATCCCGTGTCCTCAGGGACGTGTGGGTTCGACCCCCACCTCCGGCATCGAACATGTATGGAGGTGTCTTTCGTGGCAACCTTCCTGCAACGGTTCGCGGTACTCACGGCTGCTACCTTGCGGCGCGTCGATGCACCGGATTACTAGGGAGTGAGCATTGGTATGAGCAAGGGCGTGGGACTCCTCGTTTCCGGGGTGCTCGTCGCCACGCTCGCGGTTGTCGCTACCGGCTGCGCCGGAGGTGACGGGTCGACGCCGTCCGCTGAGCCGGCCGTCCAGTCAGCGCCACCTGCCTGCCCGAAGTCCTCGCTTGCGAGCTGGCAGAAGCTCGCCGACGAGATCCGCGCGCCCGTCTACTGCCCGTCGTGGTTCCCCCAGCCGCTCGTGGGGAGGTTCTCCGGGAGGTTCTTCAACGGTCGATCCGTGGATCCGGACCGCTCGTATCTCGTCAGCTGGGCATGGTTCGAGTCGGGAGGAGGGATCGTGCAGGAAGTGCACGTAAATCTCCGCGGCTACCCGGGTACGACGCGGATTCCGACGTGCGAGGACACGGTGACGGTGAGCGGGAAGACGGTGGACAAGAACGTCCCGTGCTTCAGTGATCGCAAGGGCCGCAAGCGACTGGGTGGGGAGACCGTCACCGTCTATACGGCCAATCAGGGTGCGGATATGTGGCACGTCCTCTACGCGTGGCGCCGAGGCGGGTCGCTGTACACGATCTCTCAGCATGTCGCGCCGCCCTATACGTACGAGCAGGTCGTCGGGCACATGGATCGAATGACGCGTACGCTCGTGCGGCTGCAGCCGCAGACCTGAAGTGCGCCTCACCCGGAAGGAGCTCGTCGGTGGGGCGGCGGCCGCGACGGCGCTCGGCGCGGCGGGGATCTACCGGCTGATCGACCAGCTGACCGCGCCACCTGCACGGGTCGCCGCCGGGTCGCGCTTCCCCGAGCAGCACCTCCTCGACGGGATCCGCGTGGTGCGCGACAACGGCGTCGAGGTGCTCGTGCCTCCACTGCATCATCAGGTGGTCACGGCCACGCTGCGCGTGGGAGAGAGGCCTGCCGAGCTCGGACAGGCGCGACAGGAGCTCGAGAACGCGCTCCGGCGGCTCGACGAGCGGTTCGAGCCGACGCCCGCCGGCCTCGGCGTGACGGTTGCCTGGGGACTCCCGTACTTCGAGCGCTTCGTTCCCGGACAGGCGGAGCTTCATCTCCCGCTCGACCGCCGCGCCTCGGCGTCACGCAAGACGCCGGTGCGGGTGCTCGAGGACGCCATCCGCTTTCCGAGCGACTCCGAGACGACGCGTCTCGAGGCGAATGACATCGCAGTCGTGCTCAGGAGCGACGTACTCGACCACATCGCAGCGGGTGCACGGTCGCTGTTCGACGACCTCGACGGCATGTTCAGCGTGACGAGCATTCGGAAGGGATTCGTCGGCGGAGGGTTCGACGGCGGAGTGGGCCTGCCGAAGCAGATGGCGCTTGCCGCGCGCATCCAGGGAGCCGGTCTCATCCCCGACGGGGCGGAGCTCTTCCTCGGCTTCACGTCCACCCAGAAGGCCGGCCTCGGACCGTCCAGGATCGCGAACCTCGAGACGCTCGGCTACGCCGACCTCGGCCCCGACAGCTACTTCGCATACGGGACGCACATGCATCTCTCCCATCTGTTCGAGGACGTTGGCGCCTGGTATTTGACCTTCGACCATCAACATCGCCTGGACACCACGTTTCGACCCGGGCTCGATGTTCCCCCGGAGACGCAGACTGTCGCGCAGGGTCCCGACGACGTGCAGGACGAGACCCAGGTCCGTCGCGATTACGTCCGCCACCGGCAGATCGGGCACTCGGGATCGATTCAGCCTGCCTCTCGGCTCGACCGCGATGTCGTCGGCGCCGACGGCACGACGTATCCGAAGGGGACTGCCGTACCCCAGCGCGCCGACTTCAATACCCTGGACAACCCCTTCTTCTGGACCGCCTTCGAAGGCCGTGACACGTACTCCGAGGAGGCTGCGGCCGGGCTCCACTTCGTAGTCTTCAATCCCACGAGCGACGACTTCCGGCGCACGCGCCTCGCGATGGACGGGGTCCTGCCGGACGGAACCAAGCTCGCGTTCGAGACCGGAAGCACCGGCCGCGGCTTCAACTCGATCCTCGCCACGACGCATCGTCAGAACTTCCTCGTGCCTCCTCGGGCGCACCGCTCGTTCCCGCTCTCCGAGCTCCCGGTCTGAGCGTCCGTGTTATCAGGGTTGATCCTTCCGGTCGCAGGAGCGATACTCCCGGCAACGTCGGGTGCGGAGACGCGCCCTTGGCGGGTCATCGACTGGCAACCAAGGAGGGACTGAGTGAAAACAAGGATCATGATCGGCGGTGCGATCGCCGCCGTCATCGGGCTCGCGCTGGGCGCGGCGGCCGCCGCCGGGCCGCTCTCACCGAGCGGTGCGTCGACGCTTCCGTCGTCGTCGTGCGGGCCGGTGTTCTACAAGGGCTCGGGCAGCCCGCAGTACCTGATCGCCACCGACCTGCCGCTACAGGGCGCAGGCCGCGCACAGCTGCTCGCGATGCAGCAGGCGGTTCAGTTCGTGCTCGAGCAGGCGGACTTCAAGGCCGGGAAATTCACGGTCGGCTACCAAGGCTGCGACGACTCGACTGCGCAGACCGGTGCGTGGGATTCGGCCAAGTGCTCTTCGAACGCCCGAGCCT
>JBOHAY010000082.1:0-12687 GCA_050697935.1 Gaiellaceae bacterium
GCTTTGGTGCCGGTTGATTTACGAGGCCAACCGGCGACCTCGGCTCGCAGCTCTGCCGGAGAACCGACCACGTCGAAACCTGATCGCCCCCGTATGTGTGTTCAGGTTTTCAGGATAGCTGCCGATATGCGAACCGGCTTGGCTGCGGCGCCAAGAACCCAGGCTATGCAGACGCGTTCAACCGAGGCGAAAGGACACGAGCTGTGGCGTTGATGATGGAGGAGAAGTACGACGATCTCGCCGACCTGCGCGAGCGGGCGAAGGCTGAGGTCTCGAAGGTCGTCATCGGCCAGGATCGGACGGTCGAGCTGCTCCTCATCGCCGCCGTGTCACACGGCCACGTACTCATCGAAGGACCTCCGGGCAGCGCGAAGACGCTGCTTGCGCGCGCGGTTGCGCACATGCTCGGGGCGTCCTTCAAGCGCATCCAGTTCACGCCGGACACGACCCCGGCCGAGCTCAACGGCGAGAACACCACCCGCGCAGGCGAGCACGTCTTCCTTCCCGGTGCCGTGTTCACGAACGTGCTGCTTGCGGACGAGATCAACCGCACGCCGCCGCGCACGCAGGCAGCTCTCTTCGAGCCGATGCAGGAGCGCCAGGTGACGATCGACGGGAAGGCGCACAAGCTTCCCGATCCGTTCCTCGTCATCGCCACACAGAACCCGCACGAGCACGAAGGGGTCTATCCCCTCCCCGAGGGCCAGCTCGACCGCTTCCTGTTCAAGATCGTGCTCGAGTACGCGGACGCGGACAGCGAGCTCAAGATGCTGAACCTCCCGCACAACGGACTCGCCCCCGACATGCTCGGCGAGGTGCGCCCGCTGCTCGGCGTCGTCGGCCTCGACAAGGCCCGCCAGGAGCTCGAGCATACCGAGGTCCCCGAATCTGTCGGACGCTACATCGTCGCGGTCGGCCGTCGAACGCGCGAGCTTCCCGGCGTCGAGCTCGGAGTGAGCTCGCGCGCCATGATCCATCTGGTCAACGCCACTAAGGCAAACGCTCGCCTGCAAGGGCGCTCGACTGCAACGATCGATGACGTTCGAGAGATGGCGCCGTACGTGCTGCGTCATCGGATCGTCGTCAGCGGCGACACGAAGGTCGACAACGTCCTGCTCGACGCGATGGCGTCGGTGCCGACGGCTGTGCCGCCGCCCGTGTCTCCCGTTACCTAGTCCCAGTAACGTCAAGACACAGCGCTACGGCCGCGAAGCGGCCGCTTTAGGGATCTTCGCGCGGCCGGATCCGCTCGCGCGGATTCTGGCCTGCGCAAAGCCGAGGGATCTCCGCACGACTGGAATTCGCGCGAGCGGATTCCGATCGAGCAGAAACATGCGCCGCGACCGTGAAGCGGTCGCCTTCAGGGATCTCGCACGACCAGAATTCGCGCGAGCGAATTCCGGTCTTGTGCACAGAACAGGGTTGACGGCTCTCCGGCGCGCGTCGATAGTGAGTTACGGAAGACGGGGCTGGGGAGCCCATAGTCGTCTCACGATGGCCGCGGTACTCTTCGCGGCACGACCGAGCGAAATTGGGAGGGAGAACGATCGTGGCATTGATTGTGGAGGCGCCTTACGAGAGCCTCGGAGACCTGCGCGAGCAGGCGAAGATCGAGATCGCGAAAGTCGTCATCGGACAGGAACGAGCCGTCGAGCTCCTGCTCGTTGCGGCACTGGCGCGCGGGCACGTGCTGCTCGAAGGACCGCCCGGAAGCGCGAAGACGCTCCTCGCGCGTGCGACTGCGCACATGCTCGGCGCCAAATTCAAGCGCATCCAGTTCACGCCCGACACGTCGCCGGCCGAGCTCACGGGCTCCATGGTGCTCCGCATGGGCGAGCCGACGTTCCTTCCGGGTGCGGTCTTCACGAACGTTCTCCTCGCCGACGAGATCAACCGAACGCCGCCCCGCACCCAGGCTGCGTTGCTCGAGGCGATGCAAGAGCGGCAGGTCACGGTCGACAGCAAGGCGCACAAGCTCCCGGATCCGTTCCTCGTCATCGCCACGCAGAACCCTTATGAGCACCGCGACGTCTTCGAGCTGCCCGAGTCGCAGCTCGACCGGTTCCTGTTCAAGATCGTGCTCGACTATGCGGATGCGGACAGCGAGTACCAGATGCTCGACCTCCCGCACAGAGGTGTCGCCCCGGACATGCTCGGAGAAGTTCGACCGCTCCTCGGCGTCGTCGGCCTCGACCGTGCTCGCGACGAGCTCGACTCGACCGTGCTGCCGGAGGAGGTCGGGCGCTACATGGTGGCCCTCGCGCGCCAGACGCGCGACCTCCCTGGGGTGGAGCTCGGTGTCAGCTCGCGCGGGGTCATGCACCTCGCGAGCGCGGCGAAGGCGAGCGCACGGTTGAGCGGCCGCGACGAGGTCACCGCAGAGGACGTTCGCGAGATCGCCCCCTACGTGCTCCGCCACCGGCTCATCGTTGCGGACGGCGTGAACGAGGACGAAGTGCTCAAGATGGCGTTCGACCGAGTGGCGCTGCCCGAGATCGCGTACCGCTAGCGCTTGGCCTCCGACGTAGGGGCCGGGCATGCCCGGCCCCTACACGAGTCGAGGGCGGAAGAACTTCGCCTCTTACGTTCTCGCGGCCGCCTCTTCGAGCGCCCGTTTCGTCAGCACACGGGCGAGGTGACCGCGGAATTCCGCGCTCGCCGCGAGATCGGATGACGGCTCGGTGCCCTCGGACGCGAGCGCCGACGCATCGCCGATCGAGCCTCCGGCGGCGATCGCCGCCTCTGCAGCCGCTGCCCGAAGCGGCGTCGCCCCCATGTTCGTGAGCGCGATCGACGCCTTCCCGATCGAGCCGTTCGAGCGATCGACGACGGCAGCGACTGCCACCGTCGCCCAGTCCTGGGCGCGGCGGCGCATCTTCGTGTACGACCATCCCGTCGTCTCACCCAGCTTCGGCACTCGCACTTCCACGAGCATCTCCTCAAGCGCGACAGCGGTCTGGAAGACGCCGGTAAAGAACGCGGACGCGGGAACCGTCCGCTCACCGCCTGTTCCGCGGACGACGAGCTCGGCGTCGAGCGCGAGGATCACGGTCGGCAGGTCGGACGCGGGATCGCCGTGCGCGAGCGAGCCCCCGATCGTCCCGCGGTGACGCACCTGGGGATCGCCGACCTTCCCCGCCGTGTGCGACACGATCGGACAATGCTCGCGCAGGAGCGCGGCGGAGGCCACGTCCTTGTGCCGCGTCATGGCGCCGATCGCGATGTGGCCATCGTCGTCACGAACGTATGAGAGGTCGGTGAGCCGGCCCACGTCGACGAGCACCGCCGGCCGCGCGAGCCGGAGCTTCATCGCCGGCAGGAGCGAGTGCCCGCCGGCGAGCAGCTTCGCATCCTCTCGCTCACCGAGCAGCGTGATCGCATGATCGACGCTCTCGGCGACCTCGTAGTCGAACGGCGCAGGGATCACGAGCCCACCTCCTGAATCGCACGCCAGACTCGCTCCGGCGTGGCCGGCATCTGGACGTCGGTGACGCCGAGGTGCGAGAGCGCGTCGATTACCGCGTTGATGACCGCAGGGGCGGCCGCAATCGTCCCGGTCTCCCCCACGCCCTTTACGCCGAGCGGGTTGTCGGCGGCCGTCTCCGTCCGGTCCGTCTCGTACGACGGCAGCTCCGCCGCAGACGGCACCAGATACGTGGTCATCGTCGTCGTCAGGAGGTTGCCCTCCTCGTCATATGCGCCTTCCTCGTAGAGAGCCGCGGCGATGCCCTGCGTGATGCCACCGTGCACTTGCCCGTCGATGACCTGCGGGTTGACCGGATTCCCGACGTCGTCGACCGCCACGTAGCGGACGAGCCGCGTGTCTCCGGTCTCCGTGTCGACCTCCACCACCGCCGCGTGTGCCCCTGCCGGCCACGAGAAGTTCGGCGGATCGAACACCGCCGTCTCTTCGAGGCCCGGTTCCATCCCGTCGGGAAGGTTGTGGGCCGCATGGGCCTGGAATGCGGCCGCCTTGATGTCCATGGAACGATCGGCGGACCCCTTCACACTGAAGGTTCCGTTCTCGAACGCGAGATCGTCCTCGGAGACCTCGAGCTGGTGGGCGACGATCGCCCGCGCCTTGCTGACCACCTTCTGGCTCGCGTGATAGAGGGCGATCCCGCCGACCGCCAGCGAACGGCTGCCGTACGTGTCCATGCCCTGCTGGGAAACAGCCGTGTCGCCATGGAGCACCTCGACGTCGTCGACGCTCACTCCCAGCTGGTCGGCCACGATCTGGGCCCACGTCGTCTCGTGGCTCTGGCCATGCGGTGACGTCCCCGTCACGACCTGCACGGACCCGAGCGGCTGGAAGCGGATCGTGGCGGCGTCCCAGCCACCGACGGCGTAGCGGATCGCCCCGAGGATGCGCGAGGGCGCGAGCCCGCACATCTCGTTGTACGTTGAGAACCCGACCCCGATCTGCTTCGCGTCGCCGCCTGCACGACGGGAAGCCTGATCGGCCTTGATCGCATCGAGGTCGAGTAGCTCGAGCAGCCGGTCGAGACAGGCGTCGTAGTCGCCCGCGTCGATCGTCAGTCCCGAGGCCATCGTGTGCGGGAACTCCTTGACGAAGTTCCTGCGCCGGAGCTCGACAGGATCCATGCCCAGCTCCCGTGCGAGCGCGTCCATCGTGCGCTCGAGGACGTACGTCGCCTCCGGCCGTCCGGCGCCGCGGTATGCGTCGGTCGGCGTCGTGTGGGTGAAAACGCCCGTGAAGGTGACGTTGTAGTTCGGGATCTCGTACGGGCCCGAGTAGATCCAGGCTCCGAGCAACGGAATCCCCGGCGTGACGAGCTGCAGATACGCGCCCATGGCGCACTTGGCATCGGATTTGACGGCCGTGATCTTCCCGTCGCTCGTTGCCGCGAAGGTCAGCTCGTGCACGACGTCCCGACCGTGGATCGTGGCCTGGTAGTTCTCGGCCCGCTCTTCCGTCCACTTCACGGGCCGCCCGAGCCGGCGCGCGAGCACGACCGCCAGAGCTTCCTCGGCGTAGACGTTCAGCTTGGAGCCGAAGCCTCCGCCGACATCGGGAGCGATCACTCGGATCTTCGACTCGGGAATCCCGACGACGAGCTGCAGGGCGAAGCGCAGAATGTGCGGCACCTGTGTGGCCGACCAGAGCGTGACCTCGTCGGTCGGTCCCACTTGCGCAAGCACTCCGCGGGGCTCGATTGCATTCGGGATCAACCTCGGCTGGAAGTAGCGGCGCGTCACGACGGCGTCCGCGGCGTCGATCGCCGCCTGGACGTCCCCTGAGTCGAGCTTCCAGACGTAACACTCGTTCGTGCCGAGATCGTCGTGAACGAGCGGGGCACCGTCGTCGAGCGCCTTATCGACGTCGGCCGTGGAGCCGAGCGGCTCGTATTCAACCTCGACGAGCTCGGCAGCGTCCTTCGCCAGCGCGCGGCTCTCCGCGATCACGACTGCCACGCCGTCACCCTGGAAGCGCGCCTCGTCGACTGCGAGCGGGTAGTGCGTCGGCATCTTGATGTCTTCCGTCACCGGCCACGCGCACGGAAGCCCACCGGTCCAGTCCTCTGCGAGATCGGCGCCGCTGTACGCCGCTACGACGCCCTCGGCGGCGCGCGCGGCGGCGAGGTTCACCCTGGAGATTCGGGCGTGCGGGTAAGGACTGCGGACGATCGCCATGAACACGGTCGCAGGCAGCGTGAGGTTGTCGACGAACGTGGTACGCCCGCGGAGGAGCCCTGCGTCCTCTTTGCGTCTGACGGAGGTCCCCACGAATGTTCCGGTTGTCTCGGTGACGGCCATCACGCCACCCCCGCCACGTCGGCAACGGCCGCGACGATGTTGTGGTACCCGGTACAGCGGCAGAGGTTGCCTTCGAGCCCTTCGCGGATCGAAGCCTCGTCGGTGGCTTCGCCGCTCTCGAACAAACTCACGGCCGCGAGAACCATGCCCGGCGTGCAGTAGCCGCACTGGAGTGCGTGATGGTCGTGGAACGCCTGCTGCATCGGGTGTAGCTGGCCGTTCGTCGCAAGGCCTTCGATGGTCGTGATGTCCATTCCCTCAGCCTGGACACCGAGCATCGTGCACGACTTGACGGCTTCGCCGTTCACGAGCACCGTGCAGGCTCCGCAGGACGACGTGTCGCACCCTACGTTCGTGCCGGTGAGCCCCAGTCGTTCGCGGAGCACGTACACGAGAAGCTCACGCGGTTCGACCTCGATCTCGTGACGGACGCCGTTGGCGGTCAGTGTCACTCGTCGCATCGGCCCTCCCTTTCGAGTCGGCAGCACCGCGAGCGTAATACGCGGCGCCCCGGCACGCCACCACCGGTGTCAGACACCTCGAGAGTTCGCCACGGAAGAAAGCGACTTCAGAGGCTCGGTGTCTGACACCGATTGTTAATTTCTTAACGTCGGCGCTTGAGTGCGCGCTCGATCTGCCGCTGCGCGTCGCGGTCGGCGATGACGCGCCGCTTGTCATGGCGTTCGCGCCCACGCGCCAGCGCGATCTCGACCTTCACGCGGCCATCCTTGAAGTACATGCGGGTCGGGACAAGAGTGAGACCCTTCTCCCGCACCTTTCCGTAGAGCGAGTCGATCTCGCTCCGATGGAGCAAGAGCTTGCGTTCGCGATCGGCAATGTGACCGGTCCCTCCGCTTTGCACGTACTCCGCAATCGAGGCGCCGACGAGCCACGCCTCGTTCCCGCGGATGTCCGCGTACGCCTGACCGAGCTGGACTTTGCCGTCGCGCGCCGACTTCACCTCCGAGCCGGTGAGCATGACGCCGGCCTCGACACGCTCGATGAGCTCGTAGTCGCGCCGCGCACGGCGGTTGTCGGCAATGAGCCTGGTTCCAGTGGGCTTGGCCACATGGGTGAGTGTATGGACGCGCTACGAGTCGGGCAGAGCGCTCGCGAACCGGCGAGCCACCTCTCTCAGCATCGCGAGAGCGACGCTCGGCTCGGACTCGAGGACGGCGAGCGCTTCGTCTCGTGGAATCGCCAGACAGGAGACGTGGCTCGAGGCCCGCACCCGTGCAATCCGCGCGCCGCCCGGCGCCAGGAGCGTCAGCTCTCCGAAGAAGTCGCCTGGGCCGAGCACGACGGAGCCGCCTCGCCACTCCACGGACACCTGTCCCTCGAGAATGACGAACATCCCCGATCCGGGATCGCCGCGCAGCGCCAAGATCTGTCCTGGCTCGGCCGTCATCGTCCCCGCGGAAGAAGTCAGACGTTCGAGCGCCGCATCGCTGGCGCCCTCGAACAGCGGAATCGCTCGGAGCTCGGCTGGGGTCACGGCGACTTCATATCAGGACCGCGCCGCGATCCCTGCGCAGCGGTCACAGAGCGGGAACCACGGAGCGCACGAGCGCCCGCACGAACGACAGCGGCCGATCGTCGGTGACTCGACCTCGACACGGAGCCGAGCGACGACGCGTTCGGCGGCCGCCTCCTCGAGCGCTGCGGCACGCTCGATCGTGACACCTCCGACATCGGCGTACTGAAGCGCGAACCAGCGGAGGATGCTGGCCTCTCGGCCGGCCTGCTCGGCATCCTCGAGCGACGCGCCGCGGAGACGAGCCGTATCGAGGAGGAACGTGAGATGCGGGCGCGCGATACGGTCTCCCGCCAGTGCCAGCGCGAATGTGGCAAGCAGCTCGAGCCCGTCCTCGTCGACCGGCGCATTCACGAGCTTCCATGTGTCCTCGAGCGAAATTCGGCGACCGCGCTCCGCCAGGCGGCGCTGGACGGCCTCGAGCCTTAGACGCAGCGGTTGGAGGGACTCGACGGCCAGCCAGCTCTCGAAGGCCCACTCGCGGAGCGCGACGCGGTGCCAGGCGACGAGAGCTGCGTCGAGCTGGGACGCGTCGCTCACGCCGAGTTCCGTCAGCCGAGGCCGAATTCGCGCTTCGTCGACGATCCGGTACCCGAGATGGCCGCCCGGAAGTGGAACGTGCGGCTCGAGGGCCGACTCGACGAGCTGGGGATCCGCTACTCCCCAGCCGAGCCCGGCGAGCACGCCGACGTGGCCGCGCTCGACGAGGCCGAAGCGGCCGGCTCGACCCGCAATCTGCGCGAGCTCCCAGGGAAAGAGCGCGCGCCGCTCCTCGCCGTCGAACTTCGTCGTCTCCGCAAAGAGGAGCGTCTCGCACGGGAGGTTCACGCCATGACCGAGAACATCCGTGGCGACGCACACGTGGGCCGCCCCCGAGAGGAAGCGCTCGATCTCTTCCCGTCGCGAGGCGAGCGGCATCGCGCCGTAGAGAACCGCGACTCGGCCCGGATGGAGCCGGTTTACTTCTCCCGCGAGCGCGAGCACGGCCTTGCGGCTGAACGCCACGACGACAGTGCCGGTCCCGAGCGACCGCAGCGTCCTCTCGCCGACGAACTCGAGCGGGAGCTTGCGCTCGAACACCTTGAGCTCGGCGTCGGGAAACGCGCGCTCGACGAGTGGGAGTGCATCGAGCGCGCCGAGCAGCAGGATCTCGCGATACTCGCCCGCCAGCAACAGCCTCGTCCACGCCGAGCCGCGCTCTGTGTCGTCGGCCCACTGCACCTCGTCGAGGACGAGGAGCTCGCCCGCGTGCGGCGCCATCTCCACCGTCGAGCAGATGATCGGCGCGTGCTCGTTGACGCGCTCCTCACCCGTGACGAGTCCGACGTGTTCGGGCCCGATCCACTCGCCGAGCCGTCGATGCGCTTCCTGCGCGAGCATGCGCAGCGGGCCTGCGTAGACCCCGGCGCGCTTCTCCGCGAGTTCCTTCAGCGCTGCATACGTCTTCCCCGAGTTCGTCGGCCCGAGGTGCGCGACGACGCGCTCGGGCTCAACTCGACGCGAGGGCAGCGAGACCGTGACCTTGCGCTCAGCCTGTCGCACCGCCTGCGCCGGGCTCCGCCGCCGCGCGCGATCGGCGCGGCTCGGCCGCTTCTGCCTGCCGCGTGGTGGGCGCCGTGCGCGCATCGGCGCACGGTACCCCGACCACGCCTTCCACCGTCAGCGCGATTTTGCGTCGCGAGGGCTCGGAGCCGGATCCCGCGTTCGGCCCCGGGCGCGAGCACGAATGCTCGTCACTCGCGCGTTCCAGACGAGGAGGGTCTGCCGAAGGTCCGATTCACGCGGTGGCTCCGTCCGATCCTCGAGCGGTGCCGCTGTGGGCTGACCAGCAGTCCGCCTCATCCTGCCGCCTCGGCCATCTGGACCCCACGAGTCGCGGGCTGCGTCGAAGTCCGGGACGCAATGTGCTTCGCGACGCGCTTGCCGTCGCGGCCCGCGCCGAGGACGAGCATGGAGCTGAACGAGTGCAGGAAGGGCAATCCCACGAAGTACAGGCCTGGCACCGACGGAACAGCCCCTCGGTTCTGCTCGGGATATCCGTCGTCCTCTCGCGGAACAGGAAACTGGATCCAGCCCCAGTCGTTGCGGAAGCCCGTGCACCAGATGACGTTGGCGACTTCGACCACGCGACCGTCGGCCAACACCGGCATCCCGTTCTCGACCCCGACCGTACGATCGAGGACAAGCTCCACGCCGACGGCTTCGAGATCGGCGCGCTTCACCCGGATCAGCGGTCCCCCGCCCCACCGAACCTCATGCTTCACCTTGCGGCCGGGCGGCGTGTCAACGGTCAGGACCCGTGTCCACAGGAAGCGCAGTACGGGCCATGCCACGCGCATCCGCCGGCTCGCGAGGGGGACGGGAATCTGGCCGGTGTCCCTTCCAGAGAGAACGGTCGGGTACCCCGCGCGCGCAACCTCGAACGCGATGTCGCCTCCCGAGTGCGCCGCGCCGACGACGAGCACCGGCCCCGGCTGCAGTTGCTCCGGTCCGCGGTAGTCAGCCGAGTGGAGCTGCCGAATGGCGGGATCGAGCTCGGCCGCGAACTCGGGAATGATCGGGCGCTCGTGCTGGAACACACCCGTCGCGACGACCACGTTCTCCGCGCCGAGCCGACGCTCGCCGGCGGTCACGACGTATCCGTTTCCATTCCTCTCGAGCGCGTCTACGGTGGTCCCGGATCGGACGGGTAGCTCGAACCGCCGGGCGTAGGACTCGAGGTAGTCGGCCATCTCGAGACCGGTCGGATACGAGTGGGCCGGGGCCGGAAACGCCATGCCCGGGAGCCCGTCGAAGCTTGCCGGCGAGTACAGCCGAAGCGAGGGCCAGCGCTTGCGCCACGAGTCACCGACCCGCTCGTTTCCGTCGAGTATGAGGAATGCTCTCTTCTGTGACTTGAGGTGGTATCCGACAGCGAGACCCGCTTGACCGCCACCGATGATCACCGTCTCGACATGTTCGTCCGTCGTCATCTTCTGCTCCTTTCGCGCTCGACATGACGACGGTAGGCCGACGCAGCTGTCGTTTCATCGCCGGAAGCAACCAACTGCGCAGTCACCCGCAGTGGTCACTTTTGACCACTGCGATCGCGGTCAGAAGAGCTGGTGCTCGAACGCGAACGATGCCGCCGCCGTGCGCGAGGACACGTCGAGCTTGGCGAAGATGTTCTGCACGTGCCGGGCGACCGTGTGCTCGCTGATGACGAGCTCTGCTGCGATCTGCTTGTTGGATCTCCCCGAAGCGACGAGACGGAGCACGTCGAGCTCGCGAGGGGTCAGACCATGCGACGAGGGCCGCTCGCCCGCGAGGTGCGCATCGATCCGCTCGACATCAGGCTGAGCGCTCAACTGTTCGAAGGCCGCTCGTGCGGCATCCAGCTCGAGCGTTGCAGCGTCGTCGTCGCCGAGAGCTCGACACGCGAGCCCGACGAGCTCGCGCGTTCGTGCCACCTCGTACGGCGCCTCGAGCTGCTGCCACACGTCAGCGGCGCGACGAAGCGCGGCCAGCGCTGCACCGGCGTCGTCTTCAGCGAGCAGTACGGCGCCGCGAGCGAACGCGACCATGCCGATGAGCATCGCGCTCTCGTATCGCTCGGCCAGGTGCTCGAGTTCGAGAGAAGCGCGACTGGCGGCCGCGAGGTCGCCTGCCGCAAGCGTGATCTCGACGTACGCCGGGAGCAGTCCCACGCGCTTGAGCGGCACCGTGGTCTCGTCAAGCACGCGACGGATCGTCGACAGGGCGACATCGACTCTGCCCTGGGCGAGCCGCAGCTGGGCAAGGCCTGGCTGAGGCTCCCACCCGTAGCGGCTCGCCTCACGATAAGCATCCTCCGCATCCTCGAACTTCCCCACGAGCCGCTGCAGCTCGGCTTCCCGGTACAACGCCAGGCCGACGCGACCCTCGTTCCTCGTGTCGATGAAGCGCTGCCTCGCCCTCTGCGCCTCCTCGAGCGCGTCCGGCCAATCGCCGTTCAGCTGCATGATCTCGGCCCGGTGGACGAGACATCGGCCCGTGAACGCCAGCACGTCTGGTTGCCCTTCGCACCACCGCGTAAGAGCTGCGGTCCACTCTCGCGCACGCCGCACTTCGTACACGCCCTGGCATGCCAGGATCACGCCACAGTAGACGATGCCTGTGACTATCGGCGAGAGCTCCCCCGAGGTCACCGCCACCATCGCTTCGTCGAGGAGAGCAAGCCCCTCCCGCACGCGACCTGCCTTGATCAGCATGTCGCCCTGAAGATGGGTCGCGAGCGCGAATCCGTCGGCGTGGCCAAAGCGGACGGCCATGGACGCCGCGTCGGCAGCGATCGCTGCCGCCGACATGAAGTCGCCCGACGCCTCGTGCTGGAACGCGAGTGGCATGAGGAGATAACCGCGCTCGACGCTCTCGCCAGGCTCGCTTTCGATGAGTCGCTGGGCCCGGCCGATCCAACCGCCTCCGGGACCCATCTCGCCTCGCGTGACGAGGATCAGGCCCATCCAGACGGCGTTGCGGACTGCGGGTAGCGTCTCACCGGCCTGCAGGTGCGAGTGATGTGCGCGCTCCAGAAGGCTGAGGTACTCATCGTCTCGGCCGAGCATGAATGCCGCCGTCGCGAGCAACTCGAGATCGTCGGCCCCTAGCGGCTCCACCTCGTCCGCGGTCGCAAGATGCTCGTAGGCCTCCCTCCATGCCCGATGGACGTAGGCCTCTCGCCCCCGTTGGAGGTCGCCGGCTGTCACGGTCGAACCCTAACGGCGACTCAAGGCGTCTTGGCACCCCGTGCGCGGCACTCATGATCCGAGCTCCGCGATGCACCGCGAGCCCCACGTACCGCTCCCCGACGAGCACCGGCTCGCCCGTGCGCAAGCCGATCCGCGCGCGCACGGTTGCTCCCGACGGGAAGGAATGCCCGACCATGCGATCGCTGGATCGCTGCCGCCGCCGTCACGGCTTCGCGCGCCGTTCGGACGACGCAGTAGAACGAGTCGCCCTGCGTGTCGGGCCCTCCGAGCCGCCATACGACTCTACGGCGTCGAGCATCAGCGCGCGGTGCGAGAAGGGCAACTCGTCGTACTCAGCCGTACCGAGCGTTCTCAGCAGCTCGGTAGATTCCTCGATGTCCGAGAAGAGCAGCGTCAGCGTGACGCTGGAGAGCTCCACCAGGACACCCGCGACATGTACTGCGGGTCAGACGCGGAGGAAGCGGCGGAGCGTGAGGCCCGAACCCAGAGCGCCGATGCCGAGCCCGATCATGATCAGGATGGCCGCGGTCCAGGTGAACGCGAGCGAGCGCACGTCGGGATCGTCCTGGATGTGCCCGAGGATCTGCGGGACCGCGATCTCCCGACCGACGAAGAGCAAGATCACGGCTGCGACGGACCCGACGAGCC
>JBOHAY010000083.1:0-6993 GCA_050697935.1 Gaiellaceae bacterium
CGGATCCCGGGCCGCGAAGACCCCTGAAGGCGTCCGCTTGCGCGGCCGCGACGTTTCCGCAGGATCGGAATCCGCTCGCGCGGATCCCAGGCCGCGAAGACCCCTGAAGGCGTCCGCTTGCGCGGCCGCGACGTTTCCGCAGGATCGGAATCCGCTCGCGCGGCCAGGTCCGTGAACGACCTAAAGGCGTCCGGCGCGGCCGCGGCGCCTCTCCGTCACCGGCCGCCCGTGCTTCAGCGAGGCGAGGCGAACGTCGCGGTCCAGACGACCGCGTCGCCGTCGCCGAGAAGCCCGGGCGCACGCGCCGGGGCAGCACCGAAGTCGCGGAAGCTGGGATGGAGCACGTTCGCCTTGTGCAGCGGCGACTGCAGCCACGCCGCCAGGACGTCACGTGCCGACACTTGTCCCCACGTTCCGGCGAACAGGTTCTCGCCGAAGCTCGAGTAGCGATAACCGGCAGCGCGAACGGCAGCGGTCACGTCGGTACCGCACGGCGTGTGCGAGAACTGACCGCACGACGCGACCTCCTTGCCCTTCAGCGCGGCAGCGCGCTGCAGCGCGGATCGTTGCGTGAGCCTGCCGCGCCGGTCCTGCGCGCGAGCCCAGTTGACGAGGCAGTTGAGCGCACGAGCTTGGACGGAGGGAGCAGCGGCTGCGTCGTCTGCCGCCCTGCAAGCTCCACTCGGAGCCAGGTATGCGTTCCATGCACGACCGGCGCCGTCGGCGCGTCCCGCGACGAGGAACGCCGCGAGCGAGGCCACGACCGTCGCCATCACGGCCAGGCGGACCGAAGCTGCCGCAGTAGCAGAGAGCACGGTTCGTACCGTGCACCAGAGCCGATCGGCGTCCCTGCCCTGATCGGGGGAGGAGCCGTCCCCCGCTTCAGTGATCCTCGGCTCCAGCCCTTGTCAGGATTCGCTGGGCGACTCCATCGACTCCTCCGGGTGGTGGGAGCGCCAGGTTGCAGCCGCGAGCAATCCGAGTGCAAGCGTGGGAAGAACAGTGAAGGCGCGATAGAGGAGCGTTGCCGTCACCGCCTCGGCATTGGGAGCACCGAACGCAACGAGTGCCCCGGTGAGCCCGATCTCGACGATCCCGACGCCGGCTGGGGTCAGAGGAACCGCTCCGAGAATTCGCACCAGCGCCCACGCTGCGAAAGCTTCGACGCCCGAGACCTCGGAGGTCGTCACACCGACCACCCGCAGACAGACGACCAGCAGCACAAACACAGTGAGATGGCCGACGAGCGTTCCGACGGTGATGACGTGCCACCTTCGGCGAAGAAGCCCGAGCGCTTGTGCGCGGAACCGAACGAAGCTCTCGGGCCCCCACGAGACGGGCTTGCGCCTGACGATCCGCTTCAGGCGATTCACGATGCGAGCGGCCAGGCCGCCGATCCGCCGAGCTCGGCGCGGTCGGGAGAGTGTGAGGCCGAACGAAACGAGGATCACGGCGAGCACGACCACGGCGACGAGGGCGGCTGTTCGAAGAGCGGGATGATCCTCGTCGGCCGCCGTGAGCAGAGCGAGCGCGACGACGGGGAACGCGAGGTTCGCGAGCTGGTTCCAGATCCCGGTGACAGCCACCGCCAAGCCGACCGGCCCCGATCCGAACCCCCACGAGCGGAGCATCGAGTACGAGCCCGCCATCCCCACGGCTGCGCCGGCCGGCGACACGATGGCGAGGGCGGTCGACGCCTGGGTCATCGCCAGAGCCTGTCGATACCCGAGCCCGGGCAGCGCCGCCATCCACGGCGGCGGGAACGTCGCGAGGTTCAGAACCGTGGCTCCGACGAGAAGCAGCCAGTCCTGCCAGCGAAGCTCGGCGAGCACGTCGACGACCTCGCGGTAGTCGGCGATCTGCGGCAGGAAGAACACGAAGACCGCGACGACCACCGCAAGCGTCCCCGCACCGCCGAGGAGTCGCTTGTGCGTCCTGGTCAAGCGCCACCGCGAGCCCATGCCGTCCGACATCCGCAGGAACCTATCGTGCGACCGATCCCGCACACGGAAGGAGTCGCCCGATGAATTCCACCCGCCGCTTCTCTCTCACCCCCGGTACCGCACTCAGTCTCGTCGCCGTGTTCTTCGCGCTCGGCGGCTCCGCCTTCGCCGTCGGCGAGCGAATTCAGAGCCCGTCCGCCGCGCAGCAGCGCTGTGCGAACGGAGCCGTGCGCGGCGTCGCGGCGGTCAAGGGCACGAGTGCCGGCATGGCGAACATCTCCGACCAATTCACAAGCGCCGGCGCTCTCTTCAGCCGCAAGTTCAACTGCACGGGCAGGGCAGTCCAGGTGCGGCGTGTGGAGACGGGTGTCTTCGAGGTTCGGCTCGTCGGGATCGCCGGCGCAAGTGCGGTCGGTAGCGCCTCCGGCGATGCGCTGGCGACTGTCGAATCCGCACCAGGAGGAGCGTTCAAGGTCACGATCCATCCGGCCGGCCGCGACGACAGGGTCGACCTGCCGTTCACGATCGTCGTCGTGTAAGTCGTCTAGGGAAGCCGCGGCGCCACAACCGCGGAGAGGACTCCGGCAACGAGCAGGAGACCGGCGGCGATCGCGACGAGCAGGAACGTGATCTCGCTGGAGCCGGGCTCGAGGGCAACGCGCGAGCCGAGATTCTCGTATGCCTTCTGCAGTGCCTCGGCCGTGCGGGCCTCCGAGAACTGACCGCCGGTCGTCTCGGCTATCGCGCGCAAGGTGTCCGGATCCGGCGCCACAGGGATGAGCTGGTTTCCATCCTGTCCTGAGCCAGGTCCGAATCCGAACTGACCGCGGTCGATCACGCCAGCGGGCGTGCCGAGCGCGATCGTGTTCACGGGGAAACACGCCGCCTTGGCGAGCGCTGCGCCGTCCATCGGCTGCAGGACACCGCGCGTCTGTGCACCGTCCGAGAGAAAGAGAATCGACACCGGGCTCTTCTCCTGACACCCCGTCGCTTGAGCCAGCGTACGAGCAAGCCGGAGATTGCCCGCAGCGATCTCGCCCTCCGCTGGCGGCGCGCCGGTCGCCCGCTGGCCGAGCTCCACTGCGGTCTTGAGGGCGTCACCGATCGCGGTGCCTCCGAAGACGAGGAAGCTGTCGATCTCGTCGACCGCCGTCGTGACCAGCTCGTGGTCGCGTGTGGGCGGCGTTGCCACCTGCGCCTCGCCGGCAAAGACGACGAGGCCGACACGCAATCCGTCCGGCGCGTCGTCGAGGAATGTGCGGAGCGCTTCCTGCGCTGCTCCGAGCCTCGTCGGCTCGACGTCCTCGGCCTGCATCGAGCGCGAGGTGTCGACGACGAGAATCACGGTCGCACGCTCCTTGAGGAGCATGCGCTCGACCTCTGGTCGCGCCAGCGCTATGAGCAGCGCCGCGAGCCCCAAGAGGAAGATCGCAGGCGGCACGAGTCTTGGCCACGACCGACCGGACACGACCGACGCGAGAACATCCAGATTCGTGTATCGCACCGCGTAGCGCATGCGTCGGCGCTCGGCCAGCACCCAGATGCCGACCGCGAGCGCGAGCAGTAGCAAGCCGAGCAGGAGCCAAGGGCTCTGGAAGCTCATCGCGCCCTCGCGCACACGGCATGTACCTGGAGGACGACGCGCACGTCGGCGAGCTCGGCGTCGGCGCGCACTCGCACCACGACTTCGCGCCCGCGGACCGACTGGCTCGCCGAGACGCCGTCGACGAGACTCGCGCTCGGCGGTGTCCGAGTCGCGAAGCCGAACGCGTGCGACGCATCGACAAGTCGCTCGAATGTCTTGCAGCGCTGTGTCACCGTCGTCTCACCCGGCCGCACTCGCACGGTTCTCACTCGGCGGGTCGTCGGCCTCCCGGGTCGAAACGCACTCGCCGAGGTCGGCACTCTGCTTCCTGCTCCCGTGGCGGGCATGCAGCCGATGAACGGCTTGAAGCTCGGGGCTCGAGCCGACGCACCGACGTACGTCGCGACGAAGACGACGGACCGCGAGGTCGTGATCCCGGGATTGACCGGGCTTCCGAGCGTGCCGAGGAAACTCACGTCGATCGCACGGCCGCTGAGCCGCGCGTCGAGCCCGCCGACGACGTGCCCGCGCGGGCACGTCAGCTGAAACGCGACGTCGGGGCGGGGCACGCCGCGCGAGGTCGGGACGACCACCCACGGGCCGGCAATGGGGACGCACACCATGAGGCCATCGCACTCGTTGGCGCCTCCTGCGGGCGACGCAACCGCCAGCGCGGCCGAGAGAACCACGAGCACAGCGGACGCACGTACGGTCCTCACGGGACCCTCCGAAAGAGCAGAGCCGAGATCGTGCCGGCGACGAGCAGGAGCGCCACAGCGGCGGCAGCGAAGACGTCGGTGATCTCGCGCGACTCGTCGCGTTCGCCCAATCGGGAGCCGAGGTCCTCGTAGACGCGACCCAACTCCTCAGTGTCCCCCGCGGCGAAGAGCTCGCCGCCGGTGGCGTTCGAGATCTGCTCGAGCGTCTGCGGATTCGGTGGCACCTGAATGATCCGACGAAATCCGCCCGGCAAAGTCTCTTCGAGCACCCCACCCTGCGTCCCCACCAGCACGGAGTACACCGGGACACCGAGCTCTTTCGCCTTCCGTGCCGCTTCCGCCGGCTCGATACGGCCCCCGTCCCTGGCACCGTCGGAGATGAGCACGATCGCCCGCGGAGGTGGCGGCTCGGCGGTCTCGACCTGAGGCTGTCCGACCTGGAGGGACAGTGCGACGGCATCGCCGAGCGCCGTGCCTTCGCCGGGAATCAGGGAGTCGAGAGCTGCCTCCACAAGTGCCCGATCCTCCGTCGGGGCGACACCCACGGCCGCCCGCGTCGCAAAGGAAACCACACCTACGCGGAACTTCTCCGGCACCTGGGCGACGAAGGCTTTGGCGGCGGTGCGCGCCGCGTCGAGCCGCGTCGGCTCGACGTCCGCCGCCTTCATCGACCGCGAGACGTCCATCGCGAGGACGATCGTCGCCTCCTCGCGCGGGACACTCACGGTTGCATGAGGCCGCGCGACGCCCACGATCATGGCGCTGAGAGCCAGCAGCAGAAGAAGGATCGGCAGCGAGCGCAACGTGCCCGGTGCCCGATCGACGACGTTCGGCAGGAGATCGGGATTACCAAAGCGTGACTGCACTTCAATGCGACGCCGTTCGGCCCACCGGTGGCCTCCCCAGAGCAGGGGGACGAGCAGAAGGCCGGCAAGGGCGATCGGCCACGTAAAGCTCATCTCCGACTCCTGCGCAGGAAGACGACCAATGCGCGGAGCCAGTCGCCCGATGTGGTGAGGACGACGTGCCGGACGCCCGCGGATCCGAATGTGCGGGCCACCTCGGCGCGCTCGGCCGACGCCGCGACGGCGAAGCGCTCGCGCAGTCTGCGGCTGCGCGTGTCGACTCTGAGCTGGCGACCCGTCTCCGGGTCGACGAGCCAGAGCAGCCCGACGTTGGTCAACTCCTGCTCGCGTGGGTCGCGGATCTCGACCGCGACGACGTCGTGGTGGCCTGCAAGCTCCAACAGCGGGCGGCGCCAATCGCGCGGGCCACGGAAGTCCGAGACGACGACTACGAGTGACTTCTGGCGAGCCAGCGCTCCCGTGCTCGCGAGGGCTCCACCAAGCGAAGCCGAGCTCGCAGCCTCGGCGCGGGATTCGTCTCGCAGCGCCGACAGGAGCCCGACGAGCCCTGCTCGACCCTGGCGTGGCGGCAAGACGTGCGGGGTTGCGCCTCCGAACGTCACGACACCGAGTCGATTGCCACGCCGCGTCGCGAGATGTCCGAGCGCCACGGCAACCCCCTCCGCGACGTCCGCCTTGCGGCGATCCGCGGTTCCGAACTGCATCGAGGCAGAGACGTCGAGAGCGAGCCAGGTGACCAGCACGCGCTCGGCCAGGTCGACGCGGACGTGCGGCTCACCCGTCCGCGCCGTGACGTTCCAGTCGATCCGTCGAACGTCGTCGCCCAGGACGTACGGCCGCACCATTGCGAGCTCGGAGCCCGTGCCGAGCAGATTCGATCTGAAGTCGCCGGCGAGCAGCCCCTCCACCCTCCTCCCGATCGAGACGTCGAGCGCGCGGAGCAGACCTTCGGCCATAGGCCCGGGTCCCGGGCGTGCCGGGGTTGGAGGTCTGAGGAGCGCGCTCGCGCTTCTCACGCCGCGTTCACACGCGCCAGGTCGAGCTGCGGGACAGCCACGACGGCGAGCACCTGGTCGAGGATGGCGTCGGCGCTCACCTCCTCGGCGAGCGCCTGGTACGACAGGACGAGGCGATGCCTGAGTGCGTCTCGCGCGAGCGCCTGGAGATCCTCGACCAACGCGTACTCCCGCCCCCGTACGAGCGCGAGCGCCCGTGCTCCCTGCACGAGGCTGATCGGGCCGCGCGGGCTGGCGCCGTAGGCGATGTATGCAGCGAGATCGGGGAGACCGTGCGCCGCGGGCTCGCGGGTCGCGGTCGCGATGTCGACTGCGTAGCTCACGAGGGACGGGTCGACATAGATGTCGACGACTGCTCGCTGGAGCGTCTTCAGATCGTCGAGCGAGAGTGCCTGGCGAAGCTCGGGGGCCTGCACGAGCTGACGCTGCACGACGGTGAGCTCCTCGTCGTGCTGCGGGTAGTCGATGAGGACTTTGAGCATGAAACGGTCGATCTGGGCCTCTGGCAGCGGATACGTCCCCTCGGACTCGATCGGGTTCTGGGTCGCCATCACGAGGAACGGGTCAGGCACCGGGTGAGTCTCGTGGCCGATCGTCACCTGGTGCTCCTGCATGACCTCGAGGAGCGCAGACTGCACCTTCGCCGGAGCGCGGTTGATCTCGTCGGCGAGGAGGAGGTTGGTGAACACCGGACCGAGCGAAGTGGTGAACTCGCTCGTCTTCTGGTTGTAGACGCGCGTGCCGACGTGATCCGCCGGATCTCGAACAGCGCCTGCTCGAGCTGCTCCTTCGCCTGTTGCGGGGTGAGAACGGCTTCCGCCGGGTTCTGCTCGGTCATGTCAGGCCCCTTCTGTCGCGGCGAGC
>JBOHAY010000084.1:0-4197 GCA_050697935.1 Gaiellaceae bacterium
GCTTCTCCGAGGCCGTTCGAATCGGCGCCGAGGTGTTCCACAGCCTCAAGGCGGTCCTCCACGAGCTGGGGCTGGCGACCGGTGTCGGCGACGAAGGAGGCTTCGCGCCTGATCTCGAGTCGACCGAGCGTGCCATCGAGACGATCCTCGAAGCGGCCGAACGCGCCGGGCACCGGGAGCATGTCGCGATCGCCCTCGACCCCGCGGCGAGTGAGGTGTTCCGCGACGGCGCGTATCACCTCCCCGGCGAGGGCCGTACGCTCGACCCGGCCGAGATGGTCGGGTTCTATCGCTCGCTCGCCGACCGCTTCCCGCTCGTGTCGGTCGAAGACGGGCTCGACGAGAACGCGTGGGACGATTGGCAGCGACTCACGAAGGAGATCGGCGACGACGTCCAGCTCGTCGGCGACGACCTGTTCGTGACGAACGTGGAGTTCCTGCGGCGTGGCATCGACGAGCGCGTCGCCAACGCAATCCTCGTGAAGGTGAACCAGATCGGAACGCTGACGGAATCGCTCGATGTCATCGCGATGGCTCGCGACGCCGGCTATGCGACCGTGATCTCGCATCGCTCGGGCGAGACCGAGGACACGACGATCGCGGACCTGGCCGTGGCCGTGAACGCCGGGCAGATCAAGACCGGAGCCCCGTCACGCACAGATCGCGTCGCGAAGTACAACCAGCTCCTGAGGATCGAAGAGGAGCTTGGTGACGAGGCGGTGTATCCGGGCTGGGCCGTGTTCCGCGGTCGCTAGCCTGGTTCGATGCAGCAGCCCGATCGCCGAACGAAGATCGTCGCGACCATCGGTCCCGCGTCGAACGACGAGGAGACACTCGCCTCGCTCGTCGATGCCGGAATGGATGGCGTGCGCCTCAACTTCTCCCACGGGACGCACGACGAGCACGAGCTGAGCGCGCGCCGCGTGCGTGCCGTTCAGATGGAGGCAGGCCGCCCGCTGGCGCTGATAGCTGATCTGCAGGGCCCGAAGATCCGGATCGGCGACCTCGCTGCTCCCGCCTCGCTCGAAACCGGCGATTCGATCGTGGTTGCGGGACAGGCCGAATGCGGCGCGGACGACCTTCCCGTCGCGCCGGACGTGCTCGGCGCGGTGCTCGAGGCGGGCGACGAGATTCTCATCGACGACGGTCACGTGCGTCTCCGCGTCGAGCGCATCGACGGCGCCCGAGCGTTTTGCGAAGTCGTCACCGGTGGCGTGGTCGAGCCGCACAAAGGTGTGAACGTCCCCGGAGTTCCTCTGCCCGTCCCGTCGCTGACCGACAAGGATCTCGCCGACCTCGACTTCGCACTCGGCCTCGGCGTCGACTACGTCGCACAGTCGTTCGTGCGCACGCACATGGATGTCGCCGCCCTCAAGTCGCGGATCGAGGCCGCGGGCTCGCCTGCGTGGGTGATCGCGAAGATCGAGCTCAAGGAAGCGGTCGTGCAGCTCGACGCGATCCTCGACGTCGCGGATGCGGTGATGATCGCGCGCGGCGATCTCGGCGTGGAGATCGGTGCCGCCGAGGTGCCGCTCCTGCAGAAGAAGATCATCGTCGAGGCGCTCGAGCGCGGGAAGCCTGCGATCACGGCGACACAGATGCTCGAGACGATGATCCACCGCCCCGAGCCGACGCGTGCGGAGGCATCCGATGTCGCGAATGCCATCCTCGACGGGACGTCGGCGCTCATGCTGTCGGCCGAGACTGCCGTCGGCGAGTATCCAGTCGAGGCGGTAGCAACGATGGCGCAGATCGCCCGCGCGGTCGAGCCGAGCCTCGGGTACCGCCATCAGCTGCCGTCCGCACTCGAGGAGCCGACCGTCGGTCGGGCGATGTCGAACGCGGCGTGCGATCTCGCGGAGGCGCTCGGCGCGAAGGCGATCCTCGTTCCGACGTTCACCGGCCGCACGGCGTCGGCGGTGGCGCGACTTCGCCCACGACGCCCCGTCGTCGCGCTCACGCATGTCGCTGCGTCGCTCCAGCACATGGCGATCGAGTGGGGCGTGACTCCACTGGAGATCCCCGAGTCGTCCGATGTCGACGACCTCTGGCGGAGCTCGATCGAGGCCGCGCGAGCGGCCGGCATCGTCGAGGCGGGAGACCGCGTCGTCCTCACGGCTGGGCCCGCCGTGACCATCCCGGGCTCCACGAACGTCATCAAGGTCGACGTCGCCTGACAGCTGTAGGGGCGAGGCTTGCCTCGCCCTCTGATTCAAGACGGCACGCATGCCGCCGCTACAGCCCGTCGGCGTGCAGCGGCCAGCGAGGCCGCCCCTGGGAGGGGGCGCGCTTTCGACGTTGAACCTGGCGTGGTGGCTGGGAGGGCGACGGAAAAGGCTCCTGCGAGGAGGAAGAAGGCGCGACCGCGCGTGCGGCGCCGACGGCTTCGGCTGCTCTGGTCAGTCGCGATCCTCGGAATTGCCGTCTACCTCTATTACCGACCGCTAGCGTCGTATCTCGAGACCCGTAATGACCTCGCCGCGAGGCGCGCCGAAGTCGAGTCGCTGACGATCGCGCGCGCGCAGCTCGAGCTGCGCCTCGTCAACTCCACGAGCGTCGACGCGACCGAACGCGAAGCTCGCCGGATGGGGTACGTGAAGCCGGGCGAACAGCTCTTCGTCGTCAAGGGCATCCCCGCCTGGAGACAGGCACGCAGCACCGCTCGAGACCGCTCGTAGGCGGTGGAGTCGAGTAGGCGGCCGCGGCCGCTATGTGGCCGCCGGCGGGCCCGCACAGATTCGTAGTCTTTGTCGCGTGAATGACCGAGCCGTGGTCGCACTACAGCTCGGGCGCGAGCCGCGCGCGTTTCTCCGCGTCGTCGTTCGCTGTCCGTTCGGCCTGCCCGCGGTCACCGAGCAGGCTGCCTACGACCTGAACGGCGAGCCGTTCCCGACGACGTACTACCTCACCTGCTCGTACCTCAACGCGTCGCTTGCACGACTCGAAGCCGCCGGCGGTGTCGAGCGTTGGAGCCGGGCAGCTGTGGACGACGCGACGCTCGCCGCGTCGCTGGAGAGCGCGACCGACGATCAGCGTCGAGTCAGGCACGAGCTCGCCGGCGATGGAGAAGGACACGACGACGGCACGTCGCTCGACCTCGGAATCGGGGGTGCCCGAACACCGGAGCATCTCAAGTGCCTCCACGCTCACGTCGCCTACGCGCTCGCTCGGCCCGGCTACCTTCTCGGCGAGCGGATCCTTGCCGAGGTCCAGCCCCCGTGGCCCTCCGACAGGTGCTGCTCGGAGGCGCTCCGGGACCCGCACGAGCGCTTGATCCAGAAGTGAACGCCGCAGCTGCGAAGCATGCTGCCTTCAGGGATTTGGCGCGACTGGAATCCGCCCTAGCGGATTCCAGTCTTGCGGACCAAGTTAGGCTGCGGCGTCGTGACCCCTGACGTTGAGAGCGCCAAGCTCGAGTGGGAGGATGCATATCGCGCTCTCGTCGAGGCCGCGCGAGATCCCGCGAGAGAGGGCGACTTGCGCAAACAGCTGGAGGCCGTCTCCAGCGAGCTCCGCCGGCGGCTGGGTGGCACCTTCACCGTCGGCGAGCTCGCGAACGAGTATGTGCGTGCGGACGTCTGGGCGCGCGACGCCCTCGCAGAAGCCGAGGTGCCAGGGTGGCCGCGGACGCTGTCGCTCGTCGAAGGTGCGGCGTTCCATCTCTACTCCCGTGGCGCCGTGGATTACGCGCCATGAGCATGCTCGAGCGACCGAGCCGGGAGCAGCGCTCGAGGCAACGTCGCCGGTCACCCGTCCTGCGAGCCCTGCTCGTGGTCGTCGCGCTTGCTCTCGCGTTTCTCCTCGGCATCGCGTTCGCGCGCACCCTCGACGAGAGACCCGAGGACGGACGGACGGTGACGAGCGTGCGCACGCTCACTCCGCTGCCGCAGGAGGTGCCCGCGCGCACCGTGACGGTGACCGTCACTCAGCCCTGATGAGGCTCCCTCGCGTTCCTGGGGCGGCGCTCGCAAGTGAGCCAAGGGCTCGCCGCGCAGGAGTGAAATATCGAGATGGGGTCAGACTTAAGTCTGACCCCATCACAGTCTCCATACGGACAAGTGGCGAGCCCGCCGGATCGCGCGGCGAGCGTCGTCAGCCGGTCGCGGAGGCCCGCTCCGCGGGCCGGGAGCGGCTGGCGTCCAGGGGCGCGAGGTCAGAGCTCTTCGGAGGCCTCGAGCAGTCCGGCGAGGATGATCC
>JBOHAY010000085.1:0-4601 GCA_050697935.1 Gaiellaceae bacterium
GGAGGAAGCGGCGTGGCTGCGCTTCGAGCGCGACCGCGTGCAGGCGGCGCTCCGCCTCCTCCCGGACGCCCAGCGGGAAGCGATCGAGCTCGCCTACTACGGCGGCTACTCGCAGTCGGAGCTCGCCGAGCGCCTCGGGCAACCGCTCGGGACGATCAAGAGCAGAATGTTTTCCGGGCTCGCGCGCCTGCGCGAGCTTCTGGACGACTCCGCACAGGAAGGGTCATGGAAACCGGAATTCACGAGCTGACCGCCGGCTACGCGCTCGACGCGCTCGATCCCGACGAGCGCCGGGCCTACGAGGCACACCTCGCCGGCTGCCAGCATTGCCAGGCGGAGCTGACGTCGTTCTGGGAGACGACCGAGGCGCTCGCCGTCGCGGCGTCGGGACCCGAGCCGAGCGCCGGCCTCCGGAATCGCATCCTGGCGGACGTCCGGGCGGAGCCGCCGCAGGTCGTCGTGCCCTTCGAGCCTCGGAGACGACGCGCTGTCCCGGTGCTCGCGACGGCCGCAGCGATCGCCGCAGTCGTGGCGATCGGGATCGGGCTCTGGGCGTCGAGTCTGTCGAGCGAGCTCGACGATGCGCGCGCGACACTCGAGCGTGAGCGCGCCGCGGCAGCGATCCTGGCGCACTCCGAGGCGCGCGCCGTGTCGCTGCAAGCCGGTCGGGGCCGGCTCGTCGTCGATCCCGCGGGGCAGGCAGTTCTCGTGCTCGACGGTCTCGATCCGGCTCCGGCGGGCAAGACGTACGAGATGTGGATCGCCCCCGGCGGTGATATCGGGCAAGCGAGCCGTGCGGGCCTCTTCCCCGGTCGTGACGGCGCGGAGATCGAACGCGTGGACGGCGTCGTTCGGGCTGGTGACGTGGTCGCGGTGACCGTCGAGCCGGCAGGCGGAGTGGATGCTCCGACGACGAGCCCGATCGTCGCCTCCGACCCCGTTTGAATCGCGAATGAAGGCAACGCGAGCATCGCGGCCGCGAAGCGGCTGCACTTCAGGGATCTCGCGCGACTGGAACTCCGCGCTAGCGGATTCGGGGCTCGCGCAAGGCTAGACTTGGCTGCCTTGCGGGTTCGGAGAGAGAAGCGAACGCCGCGACCGCGGCGCCGGGTTCGCAAGCGACGCCTTGCGGCGTTGCTGTGCGTTCTCCTGGTGCTTGCGACGTTGGCGTTCACGTTCGGTCTCGTGCGTGCCGTCGCGAGCGAGATTCCCTCGCTCGACCCGGCCGCGCAGCACGCCGACGTCGACACGGTCGTCTACGCGTCGAACGGCCGCTCGGTGCTGGCGGTGCTCCGAGGTGACGAGAGTCGCGTGCTCGTGGGCACCGAGGAGATCGCGCCGATCATGCGTCAGGCGATCGTGTCCGTCGAGGACCAGCGGTTCTTCGAGCACAACGGGATCGATCTCAAAGGCGTCGGCCGGGCGCTGTGGCAGGACGTCCAACAGCAAGGAATCGTCGAAGGCGGCTCGACGATCACACAGCAGTTCGTGAAGAACGCCTACATCCGAAACGAGCGGACGCTCGCGCGGAAGGTGCGCGAGGCCGCGCTCTCCTGGCAGCTCGAGCAGAAATGGACGAAGGACAGGATCCTCACCGCATACCTCAACACGATCTACTTCGGGAACGGCGCCTACGGCATCCAGCAGGCTGCCCGCGCCTACTTCAAGAAGAGCGCAAGAGAGCTCGATCTCCGCGAAGCCGCGCTACTCGCCGGCATCCCGGCGGACCCGTCGCTGTACGACCCCACCACGAACCCGCACAACGCCAAGGCTCGGCGAAGACACGTGCTCAGGATGATGCTGGAGCAAGGGAAGATCACCCGCTCGGACTTCGCGAGCGCCAACGCCGCCCCCCTGCCGACGGCGGAGGAGATTCGCCTGCCTGGAACACAGGGCCCGGCTCCCTACTTCCTCAACTACGTCAAGGACGAGCTCGTGGCGAAGTACGGAGCAGGCCGCGTGTTCGGCGGGGGGCTGAAAGTCAGGAGCACGATCGACCTCGACCTCCAGCTGCAAGCGCGCGCCGCGATCGAGAAGGTTCTGAGTAACCCGGACGGCCCGGCGGCAGCGCTCGTTGCGATCGACCCGCGGACGGGCGCCGTGAAGGCGATGTTCGGCGGCAGGAACTTTCGCGAGAGTCAGTTCAACCTCGCAGCACAGGCCGAACGGCAGCCCGGCTCGGCCTTCAAGCCCATCGTCCTCGCTACGGCGATGCAGGAGGGAATCTCACCGCTCACGGAGATCGAGTCCAAGAAGGTCTCGATCGACGCAGGCGATCGCATCTGGACGGTGACGAACTACGACCACACCTACCTCGGCCGCGTCAGCCTCTCCCGCGCGCTGGTCGCCTCCGACAACTCCGTGTATGCGCAGCTGACCGACCTCGTCGGCCCGAAGGCGATCGTGCGGACCGCGCATGACCTCGGAATCCGAAGCCCGCTCGATGCGTACTTCTCGATCGGTCTGGGTTCGGTCGCGGTGAACCCGCTCGAGATGGCGCGTGCGTATGCCACGCTTGCCAATGGTGGCCGGCGCGTGGACGGCTCGCTGTTCGGAGATCGGCCGCGAGTGGTCGAGGAAGTCGAGCGAATCAAGACGGGTCGCGTCGAGGCGAACGCGCCGATCCCGACCCAGGTTCTCAAGGAGGGCGAGGCGGAGCTCCTGACGGACATCCTCGAGGATGTCGTTCAGTCGGGAACCGGGACGCGCGCAGCGATCCCGGGCCGAAGAGTGGCCGGGAAGACGGGCACGACCGACAACTACGGCGACGCCTGGTTCGTCGGCTACACGCCGGAGCTCGCCGTGGCAGTCTGGGTCGGGTATCCGGATCGCCTGCGGCCGATGACCACGGAGTTCGGCGGCCAGCCCGTGACGGGCGGGACGCTCCCGGCGCAGATCTGGAGAGCGTTCGTCCAGAAGGTCCAGCCGGACGGGGACCTGACCTTCGATGCGCCGCCGTATCTCGGTGGAGACTCGACCTGGGTCGTCAAGCGCGGCGGCAACTGGCAGCTCGACAACGGCTACTGTCGTGGCTCACGTCTGCTCGTGTACTTCTCGGGTCGGGCTCCGGAGAAAGAGGCCGACTGCAAACCCAACGAGGTCTCGGTTCCGCTCGTGGTCGGAATGACGGCGGAGGGAGCGACTGCGCGACTCGCAGATCAGCCGCTCGTCGCGAACATCGCGTATGCGCCTGCGAAGCCCGGCAGGCTGCCGGGGATCGTCGTGAGCCAGGACCCGCGAGCCGGTGGGCTCTCTGCTCACGACACGGTGACGATATGGGTCTCGAAAGCCCGGTTCGGCCTGCTCCCGAACTTCGTCGGCTCCGGGCTGGAAGACGTCCAGCGCGAGGTGGAGCGCCTGAAGCTTCGAGCTCGCGTCGTCTCCGCGCCGGGACACGCGGGAAGGGTGCTCCACCAGACTCCGAGACCTGGCGTCGCAGCCGCTCCGGGGCTACGCGTCAAGCTCGTGGTCGGGGACGGCTCACGTACGAAGAGCCCTTGAGCGCGTAGCGCCAGGGCCGATCCACTGCGCGCGTGATCCCGACACGCGTCCCGGAGACGACGTCGACGTGGCCGCCCGGGACGAGCTCGAGCGGCGGGCGGTCGAGCCGGAGGCCGTCGTGTTCCCTGGTGAGGCCGAGAGCCTGGGTGAGACGCCCTGGCCCCGCGCAGAGAAGCGCGAGATCGTCGAGCCCGCGACGGGCACGCATCCGATCGATCCCGTGAGTCGGTTCGAGCGCACGGAGGAGCACGCCCGTGCCGACGCCCTCCTCTCCGCAGACGGCGTTCGCGCACCAGTGGATGCCATAGGAGCGGTAGACGTAGAGCCGTCCGGGAGGGCCGAACATCGTCGCATTGCGTCGCGTCCTGCCTCCGTAGGCGTGACTTGCCGGATCGTCGGGGCCGTACGCTTCGGTCTCGACGATCACGCCGCCGACGCCGTCCACGAGAAGCGTCCAGCCGATGAGAGCGGGCGCGACATCGTTCGCGTCGCGCGCGAAGAGCTCTCGACTCGTGGTCAGAACAGCGGCTCGGCCTCGGCGGGCCGGGCGGTCGCCTCGAGCAGGCGCCGTGCGCGGCGTCCAAGGTCACCGAGGTCGACACGACCCTCCTCGGCTGCAGACGCGAGCCGCTCGGCCAGGTCGATCGCACCGTCGAGGAGCGCGGAGTCGCCGCCCTCGTGGCCCATGTCATGGAGGATGGTGCGCTCGGTTCGCGATGCGACGAGCGGCGCCGAAACGCCGTCGACCCAGACGCGGGTTCGGCGTCCGCCTCCCCGCTCGTCCCCGACGAGGGGCTCGAGCGCGTAGATCTTGTCCGCTCGCGCGTACTTCCCGAAGCCGAGGAAGACCATCTTGGAGCTCGTCATGTCGCGGAGTATGACGTCGACCTGGCCTCGCGGAGCAGCGCCAGCGTCGCCAGCACTGCGAGCGCGATGACCACGAGCCAGATGGGGCGCGCGCCGGGCAGGAGGGCTGACGGAATCCCCGTGTCGGTCCACCCGCGCTTCACGATCTGCTCGTGCCAGAGGTCCTGCAAGAAGTTGACTCCGCCGTAGGCGAGCATCGCTCCGAGATACCCGAGGACGGCGATCTGCAGCCG
>JBOHAY010000086.1:0-7161 GCA_050697935.1 Gaiellaceae bacterium
CGGCTGATGTGATAATCTTGGGAGCCGAGCAGGGGTGTAGCTCAGTTGGTAGAGCGGCGGTCTCCAAAACCGTAGGTCGCAGGTTCGAGTCCTGTCGCCCCTGCCTTGCGCCAGATCGGAATCTGCGAGCAGATTCCGATCGCGCGAAGATCCCTGAAGGCGGCCGCCTGGCGGCCGCGGCGGTGCAGGTTCACGTCCCGTCGCTCCTGCCTTGCGCAAGATCGGAATCTGTGGGCAGATTCCGATCGCGCAAAGATCCCTGAAGGCGGCCGCCTGGCGGCCGCAGCGGTGCAGATTCGAGTCTGTCACTTCTGTAGTTCGTCACCGTGCAGGCGGCAGATGGAGCTTCTCGCTGCTCGCCAATCCGCAAGGCTGGCCATTTCGTATGCTTGTTCGCACCCTGGCTTCGGTCGCAGGGAGTGCTGCCCGACGGGAGGTTCTTCATGCAAGGCACGAGCGGGAGCCGGTCAGGAGTTCTGCAATGGGTCGTCGTGCTCGTGGTCGGCGTCTTGGTCACGACCGTCGTCCTCGGCCTGAGTCTCATTCCGCGCCTCAACGACGGGCAGAAAGTGCTGGACGCGGCCAGGCCGGCGTTCGCCCCCGAACGTGTGACCGGCGCAAGAGCCGGCATCGACATCATCTCCAAGAACGTCGACATGGCCGACCCGATCGGAACCACATCGGGCACGGGTGCGGCCGAGGTGCCGAAGCTGATCGCGTTCGTCTCCGAGCAGACCGGGCTTACCGAGGCGGAAGTCCTCACCGCGCTGCAGGAGAACTTCCCGCACACGACGGCCCTTCTCCAGGCGATCCCGCTGTCGGCCGTGACGGCGGAACTGCCCGAGTTGCTCGCGTTCCTCGAAACGACGCTGAAGGTGTCGGAGGCTGAGCTGCTCGCCGCGCTCGAGACGAACTTCCCGAGACTCACGCAGTCGATCGTCAATCTGCCGACCGTCACCAACGGCTGGGACAACATCCAGAACATCGAGGGGGCGACGCGCTTCGACGGCACACCGATCACGACGGTGCCGGATCTGAGGACCTACTTCAGCTCGGATCTGATCCCCATTCTGGAGACCCAGCAGAGCAACTTCGCCAGCCTCGACGGAACCTCGTCCGTCAACTGGGTCGCGCCCCTCCTGCTCATCGTCGGGTTGGTCGTGATCGGGTTCGCGGCGGTGATGATCGCGCTGAACCTCCGAGGACCGGTATCGCGCGGGCTTGCAATCGCGAGCGCGTCGGTCGTCCTTGTGGTCGGCGTCGGAGTTGTGGCACTCGTGCTCGTCCTGTCGCTGACGCCACGGGTCAGCGACGGACAGGAGCTGCTCGATGCCTTGGCCCCAGCCAATGTCGCCGAACGCGTTCAGGGCGACCGCGACGGGATCACCATGGTCTCCGCGATCGTGGACACGGAGGACCCGATCATGACCGCGGAGGGCGGGGCCGCCGCCGAGGTGCCGAAGCTGATCGCGTTCGTCTCGCAGCAGACCGGACTCTCACAGGCGGAAGTCGTCGCCGCGCTACAGGAGAACTTCCCGCACACGACGGCGCTCCTGCTGGCTATCCCGCTGTCATCAGTAACGGAGGAGATACCCAAGCTGCTCGCGTTCCTCCAGACGACGTTGAAGGTGTCAGAGGCCGAGTTGCTCGAGGCGCTGGGCGCGAATTTCCCAGGGCTCGCTCAGTCGATCACCACCCTGCCCGCGGTCACCGAGGGCTGGAACAACGTCCAGGGCATCGGCGCGGCTACGCGCTTCGACGGCACGCCCATCAAAACCGTCCCCGACGTCCGTACGTACTTCGCCTCAGACGTGATCCCCGTGCTCGAGACCCAGCGGGAGAACTACGAAAACCTCGTATCGACCTCGAACATCGACTTTATCGGGCCCCTCGTGCTGATCGTCGGGATCATCGTGGTCATCTACGGACTGCTGATGGTGCTCCTGGCCTGGCGTCTGGAGCGCGACACGAGCCCGGCGGTTAGACCCTCACCGACGCCGGCAACGTCTCCCCAGCTGTAGATGCAGGTGGTGGATGCCTTGACGCGTTTTCGACCCCGGACTAGGGTGGCCCTTCAGCGAGCAGGTGCGGGAAGGACGCGAGATGACCAGACGGGCTGAGGCTACCCCGGCTCTCCAACGGCGCGGTGTCGCGTGCTCACGCTGATCGCGTCGGCTGGCTGGTGGCAGTTCGGGGTCGTGCTCGGCGCCGCCGTAATCGCGGTGGCTGCGGTGATCGTCATCGTGATCGTCTACCTGGCGATCAGGATCGCCCAGCAGGCCAACACAGCTGAGAAGGCCGTCGAGGTCGTGCGCCAGCAGACAGCCGAGCTCGGCGGCATCGCACGAATCAATGACTCGGGAGTGAGGATCCTGCACGCTGCCCGGTCGCTTCGAAAGGTCGCGGTCGGAAAGTGACAGTCCCGCTTGCCGAACTGTCCTTCAACGAGTATTGGGCGATTGCGTTGAGCATCGCGTTCGGCGCAGCCGTGATCGTCGCCATCCTGCTGACGGTGCTCGTGGAGGCCGTCGGGAGCATCGAGAGGTCGGTCGACGGCTTGCTGGAGATCGCAGGCAAGGTCGGCGCGAACACGGCGAACATTCCGCAACTCGAGGCGACAGCGCCCGTCCTGGCACTGATCGTGGACGAAGCCGTAGTTCAGGACGGCTACATGAACGCGCTCACCGACGGGTTCGGTGGACGATGAGCAGCACCGACGCATTGATTCTCCTGACCGTCGTGCTCGCGGCGGGCGTCGTACTCGTGCTCGCCGTCGCGTTGATCGAGGTACGCAGGGGGCTGGCGAAGATCTCGGAAGGGCTCGGGACACTGGCGTCTGCGCTGCATGGCGTCGAGTCCGAGCACTTGCGGCCCCTCGAGGGCGCGGTCAAGGCGATCAACGCCCAGTTCGACACGATCCTCGGCGCGCTGCCGGGGATCGCCAGCAAGGCGGCGATCGTCGCCGAGAGGCGACCGCGATGATCCTCTGGTGGATCGGAGACCTCGTCCTGCTCGCGGTCGTGCTTCCGGTCGTCGTGTACCTGCTCCGTGGAGTGCTGGACTCCGCGAGGAGCATCGTCCCCAGCGTGAACGAGATCGCGAAGGCGGCCGCCGCGGGGTCGAAGGATCTCGATGCCGCCGCGCTGCTACTGACGACGCAGGACCAGGTGACCAAGACGGTTGCGGGAGTCGCAAACTACGGTGGCTCCCTCGACGTGATCCTCGACGACGCCTGATGGGAGGGCCATGACACCGGTGTTGGCATTTGCGGCGGCAGGCGCAGTCACGATCCTCGCCGTCTCGCTGATCGTCGTCGCCCTCGTCTACTACCTCGTCTCCGTGATCGTGCAACTTCGGAAGATCACGGCCGGCCTGGCCGAGACCATCGCCAGCGTGGGCGAGATCGTGCAGAAGAGCGCACCGGTGAACGACGTCGTGACGACGATCAACGAGCAGCTCGACGCAGGCGTCGATCTCCTCGAGGGTCTCCTCGTGAAGAAGGCAGGCATGACAGATGCCGTCGGCCTCGTCGACGGCATGTACGCCGGAGCCGCCGCAGCCGGGTTCAGGAACTATCCGGAGAGCGCCACGATCAAGGCGCCGCGCATAGGCGAGGTTTACACGAGAGGAACGCTCACACTCGCACGGCTCGGCCGGGAGGCGCCGATCGCCGCAGCCAGCCCGGCGGGTCCAGCGCTCCGGGACGTCGAGCGTGGAAGCCTCGCGGCGCGGCTGCTCTATCCGGAAATCCGTCAGTCGAGGCCGACATCCCTCGCCAGGTCTCCCGTCATCGGTACCGATGCTCCCGAGCAGTACGAGCAGCGAGAGGACATCGGAGCACCGCGCAAACGACTTCCGGCCGCGCGATGAGCGATCGAGACTGACCGGGCCGAGTCAGACGTTCCCTGACACGAAAGGAGCACTCGTTGCAGACCCCGGCGTCATTCGAGTACGAGCGCGCGACCAGCGTCGAAGGGGCGATCGCGTCACTCTCCAGGCTCGGCTCGGAGGCGCGCCTCATCGCGGGCGGGCACAGCCTGCTTCCGATGATGAAGCTTCGACTTGCGAACCCGGAGCACCTGATCGACATCAACGACCTCACGGAGCTCTCCTACATCCGCGAGCAGGAGGGCGGAATCTCGATCGGGGCGCTGACCCGCCACGTGGATCTCTTGAAGTCCGAGCTGCTCGCCCGGCACTTTCCGCTGTTTCGGGATGCCGAGAACGTGATCGCCGACCCGGTCGTGCGCAATCGCGGCACGATCGGCGGCTCGCTGTGCCAGGCGGACGCGGCCGAAGACCTCTCGGCCGTCTGCTCGGCCGTCAAGGCGCAGGCCGTGATTCGCGGCGCGGACGGCGAGCGCGTGGTCGGGATGGAGGACTTTCACATCGGGCCCTACATGACCGCGGTCGGGGAGGGCCAGATGCTCACCGAGGTTCGCATTCCGTTGCGTCCGGGGGGCGGCAGCGCGCACGAGAAGGTCGAGCGCCGCGCCGGCGACTGGGCCATCGCCGCGGCGTCGGCGGCGATCTGGATCGAAGGCGGCAAGATCGCCGACGTCGGCATCGCGCTCAGCGCGGTCGGGCTCACCACGATCCACCTCACACGAGCCGAGGAGCTTCTGCGAGGTAAGGCTCCGTCGGAAGAATTGTTCGTGCAGGCCGGCGAGATCGCTTCGGCGGACTGCTCTCCGCGAGCGGACGGTCGGGGGCCGATCGACTACAAGCGCCATCTCGCCGGTGTCCTCACCGCACGCGCCCTGCGACGCGCGACGGCACGCGCCCTGCATGAGGAGGCCTGATATGCACGTCTCGATATCGGTGAACGGCGAGCAGGTTTCCCGCGAGATCGAACCGCGTCAGCTGCTCATCCACTTCATCCGCGAGACACCCGATCTGACCGGCACGCACTGGGGCTGCGATACCTCCAACTGCGGCGCGTGCGTCGTGCAGATGGACGGCCAGCCGGTCAAGTCGTGCACGATCCTGGCGGCGATGTGCGAGGGGCACGAGATCCGCACGGTCGAGTCCCTCGAGGTCAACGGCCGGTTGGACCCGGTCCAGATGGGCTTCCACGAGCAACATGCACTCCAGTGCGGGTTCTGCACGCCGGGGATGTTGATGACTGCCCGCGCTCTGCTGGACGAGAACCCGGATCCGACCGACCAGGAGATCCGTACGGCGATCTCGGGCGCGATCTGCCGCTGTACGGGGTACAAGAACATCGTCAGCGCCGTGCGTTGGGCCGCTGAGTACGAAGCCGCGACGAAACAGGGGGTCTGAGCATGGCCACGGTCGAGAACCTTCCGAGCGCCACGACCGAGCGCCCGATCGGCTTCGGTCGCCTGAAGCGAAAGGAAGACGCGCGCTTCATCCGCGGCAAGGGCACGTACCTCGACGACATCCGGCTGCCGGGCATGGTCTACGGCGCAATGCTGCGCAGCCCGTATGCACACGCGCGCATCCTCTCGATCGACACTTCGAGGGCGCTCGCGCACCCCAACGTCGCCGCTGTCGTCACCGCCAAGGATCTCGAGACGCTCGGGCTGGCGTGGATGCCGACGATCTCGTACGACACACAGGCCGTGCTCGCGGGCGACAAGGTCCGATTCCAGGGCCAGGAGGTCGCCTTCGTCATCGCGACCGACGAGTACTCGGCGAACGACGCGCTCCAGCTGATCGACGTCGAGTACGAGCCATTGCCGGCGATCGTCAACGCTCGAAAGGCCCTCGACCCCGACGCGCCGCTGATCCGCGATGACAAGATCGGGCAGCGCGACAACCTCGCGAGCCCGACCTGGGAGGCCGGCGACCAGGCGGCGACGGACCGCGTTTTCGCCGAGGCGGACACCGTCGTCAAGCGCGACATCATCTATCCCCGTTGCCATCCGGCGCCGCTCGAGACGTGCGGCATGATCGCCGACTTCAACCCGGAAACCGGCCAGCTCGACATCTACAACGGCAACCAGGCGCCGCACGCCCACCGCACGGTCTACGCGCACGTCGCGGGACTCGCGGAGCACATGATCCGGATCAAGTGCTCGGACATCGGCGGCGGCTTCGGCAACAAGGTCCCCGTCTATCCGGGCTACGTGTGCGCCATCGCCGGCTCGATCGTGGCCGGGGTGCCGGTCAAGTGGGTGGAGAACCGCTCGGAGAACCTGACCTCCACCGGCTTCGCCCGCGACTACATCATGCACGCGGAGATGTGCTCGAAGGACGGCAAGATCACGGGCCTCCGGGTCGACGTCATCGCCGACCACGGCGCCTTCGACAGCACAGCCCAGCCGACGAAGTTTCCGGCCGGGTTCTTCCACATCGTCTGTGGGTCGTACGATCTCGAAGCCTCGCACGTCCAGGTCAAGGCGGTCTACACGAACAAGGCGCCCGGTGGCGTGGCGTACCGCTGTTCGTTCCGCATCACCGAGGCCGTCTATCTCGTCGAGCGAATGGTCGACGCGCTCGCGCTCGAGATGAAGGCCGACCCGATCGAGCTGCGGATGCGCAGCTTCATCGGCCCTGAGCAGTTCCCGTACGAGACCACGACCGGCTGGACGTACGACTCGGGGAACTACGCCGAGACGATGCGCGTAGCGATGGACATCGCCGGCTACGACGATCTGCGCCGCGAGCAGGCGGAGAAGCGCGCCAGCGGCGAGCTCATGGGCATCGGCGTGTCCTTCTTCACCGAAGGCGTCGGCGCGGGGCCCCGGAAGCACATGGACATCCTCGGGCTGGCCATGAACGACGGCGCCGACCTGCGGGTGCATCCGTCGGGCAAGGCGGTGGTCAGCATCAGCTGCCAGCCGCAGGGGCAGGGCCACGAGACGACGTTCGCGCAGATCGTCGCCGAGGAGCTCGGCATCCCGCCCGAGGACGTCGAGGTCCGCCACGGCGACACGGACCGTTCGCCCTACGGTCTTGGCACCTACGGCAGCCGCTCGACGCCGGTCTCCGGTGCGGCGGTCGCAGTCGTCTCCCGCAAGGTGCGCGACCGGGCGCGTCTGATCGCGGCGACGATGCTCGAGGCGAGCCCCGAGGATCTCGCGTGGGAGAAGGGCCGTTGGTACGTCAAGGGCGACCCCGAGAAGGGCGCGATGATCGAGGAGATCGCGGCGCGGGCGTACAGCGGCGAGCCGATGCCCGAGGGCATGGAGGGCG
>JBOHAY010000087.1:0-6086 GCA_050697935.1 Gaiellaceae bacterium
TACTCCTCGAGGTAGATCGCAGTGAGCACGCCGATCGGAACCGAGAAAAGGAGTACGAGCAGCCCGAGGTAGAGCGTCGCCAGGATGGCCGGGCGCGCCCCCGCCTCGTCGGGCTCCGTCGACGGCAGACCCGTCAAGAGCCGGCTACTGAGCTCCGGCCAACCAGTGATCAGCGTGTCGACGAGCAGCACGGCGAGCGTGCCGAACGCGACGAACATGCACGACAGCATCGTGACCTGGAAGAGGCGGTTCCTCCACACACGGCGCTGAGGACCACCTTCGAGCGAAGCCGGCACCGTGGTCACTCGTACACCTCGCGGTACTTGCGAACGAGTCGGATCGAAATGAGGTTCATGGCGAGCGTCATCACGAACAGCGTGAGCCCGACCGCGAAGATCGTCTTGTACTCGATCGAGCCTGTGGGGACATCACCGTTTCCGGTCGCGCCGATGAAGGCGGTGATCGTCTCGATCGTCTGACGCGGATCGAAGGTGATTTGCGCGAGCTGCCCGGCGGCAATCAGGACGATCATCGTCTCGCCGACCGCGCGGGAGAATCCGAGGACGAATGCGGCGATGATCCCGGAGATCGCTGCGGGCACGACGATTCGCGTCGAGACCTGGAGTTTGTCCGCGCCGAGTGCATAGCCGCCGTCACGGAGATCCCGGGGAACGGCGGCCATCGCGTCCTCGGAGAGCGTGGCAATCGTGGGGATGAGCATCACCCCGAGCACGAGGCTCGCGGACAGCGCATTGAAGATCTCGACCTGGAGCCCGACGTGATCGCGCAGGAACGGGGTCACGAACGTGAGCGCGAAATAACCGAGAACAACCGTCGGGATCGCCGCGAGGATCTCGAGGATCGGCTTCAGGAACGCCGTAGCCCGAGGCGGCGCGTACTCGCTCAGGTAGATCGCCACCCCCACTCCGAGCGGAAAGGCAACGAGCGACGACCAGAACGAGATCATCAGCGTGCCGACGACGAGCGGAAGAACCCCGAAGTGCGCATCGAGGAACAGCGGCGCCCAGGTCGTTCCGGTGAAGAAGTCGATCGGGCTCACCTCGCGGAAGAACTCGAGCGCCGGCAGCAACAAGGAGAGGACGATGCCGAGCGTCGTCAGCACCGAGATCGCGGCTGCCACGAAGAGGACCGCGTGCACGAGCATCTCGCCCCAGCGGATTTTCTTCCGCGGAAGCATCGCGGCCGAGGGCCGGGCGACGGTGACGTCAGCCGACGTCATCTATGCGGTCGCGTCCTCGAACTTCTGCAACTGCGCGTCGATCTGCCCTTGGTTCAGCGGCACGAACCGTGCCTGCTCCGCGATCGTCTGCTCGTTCTCGAGCGTGTAGCGGACGAAGTCGGCCAGCCCCTCGACTTCCGCGAGCGAGCTCGTCTTCACGTACATGAAGAGCGGACGTGAAAGCGGTGTGTACGAGCCGTCCTGCGCTGTCTGGACGCTCGGAGCGACACATCCGGCGTCGCCGTCCACCTCGAGCGCCTTGAGCGTGTCTGCGTTCTCCTCGAAGTACGAATACCCGAAGTAACCGAGCGCGCCCTTGTCCCCCGACACCCCCTGCACGGTCACGTTGTCGTCTTCGGTCGCGGAGAAGTCGGAGCGGCTCGCGCCCTCTTCGCCGTTGATCGCGTCCGTGAAGTAGTCGAAAGTGCCCGAGTCCGTTCCCGCGCCGTACAGCTTCAGGGGCACGTCGGGATAGGAGGGGTCGACCTGATTCCAGTTCGACACCGTGGAGCCCGGCTTCCAGATCGCGTTGAGCCGATCGACCGTGAGGCAGTTCACCCAGTCGTTCTCGGCGTTGACCACATTCGTGAGCGCGTCGGTTGCAACCTGGAGCTCGACGTACTCGACGCCGTTCTCCGCGCAGATCGCGGCTTCCTCGTCCTTGATCGCGCGCGAGGCGTTCGAGATGTCCGTCTCGCCGGCACAGAAGCGCTCGAAGCCGCCGCCAGTGCCCGAGATCCCGACCGTGACGTCGGAACCGCCTGCCGCTTTCCAGTCTTCGGCTGCCTTCGTCGTAAAGGGCCCGACCGTGCTGGAGCCGTCAGCTGTGATGACGGTGCCGCCCGAGCCGCTACCGCCACAACCGGCGGCGACGAGCACGGCGGTCACAAGGGCAAGCAGAAGCGCTACAGGCGGGCGCGCACACATGAACCCAGTGTCCTCTGCAGGCCCCGTGCGCCGGGATGCCCGGTGGTGAAGATGTGGTGGAGATCCGGTGAACCAGCCCGCAGTGCGTGGCGCAGCGACCCCCGGGCTACGAAGGCGCCGGGAACTCGCAGCGCACCTCGAGCCCTCGCCCACGCGATCCGCGAGCCTCGACGGACCCGCCGGCCTGGTTCACGATGTGCTTCACGATCGCGAGCCCAAGCCCGGTCCCGCGCGACGCACGAGCCTGGTCCGCCCGATAGAAGCGCTCGAAGAGCCTCGGAAGCTCTGCCTCCTCGACGCCGATTCCGTCGTCGCGCCCGACGAGCGTGACCACGCCGTCGCGGTCGTCCTCGACTACCAATGTGAACGTCGCGCCGGGGCCCGCGTAGCGAATTGCGTTCTCCGCCAGGTTTCTGGCAATGACGCGAAGCATCCGAGGACGGATGCCGAGCGCAGCGGCCGGATCGCACGTCAGACGAAGCGCGACCCCTGCTCGCGCCGCGCGCTCCTCGAGCTCGTTCAGCGCCTCCTCGAGAACGGGTCGCACTGCCGTCGTGCCTAGCGCGACCACTCGTCCCCCCGATTCGAGCTCGCTGAGAAAGAGCACTTCGTCGATCAGCTCCGTGATCTGCTCGACCTCCTGCTGCGCGCGCTCTACGAGGACGAGAACGTCCTCCCCGGGGAGCGTCGCGGTTTCGAGCAGCGTGAGCAGTCGCGCAAGCGGCGTTCGCAGCTCGTGCGATACCGCTGCAGTGAACCCGGAGCGAAGCTCCTCATACGCGGCGAGGTCGCCTTCTCGTGAGAGGTAGACGAGTCGCTCGCGTCGTCCGCCGACGTCATACGGGACGACGAACGGGATCACGCCACGCTCGCCGGTCAGGAGATCTGGAGGCAGAGACTCTCCTTCCCGGATGCCCTCGATCGCCTGCCGCGCGCGGCGGCTCGCGACCAGGACCGTGTCCCGATCGTCGATCACGACGACGGCCTCTCGGCTCTCTTCGACGAGCGTGCGCCCGCGGATCGCGTCGTCCATCTCACACGGTTCTAACAGAAGACTTGCGCATCGCTTTCCTCGTGCGCACGTCACCCAACGTGACGGCAACGACCGGGCCGCTGACAACGGGGAGCCGACGCGACCCCATTCACCACTTACTCACCAAGCGGTAACCACATGCGGCCCCCCGTCGGCTCCCGGGGCCGCGACTATCGTGTTACCGCATGGCCAAGGTCCTGATCATCGAGGACGACGACGTCATCGCTCGAGGAATGGCCCGCCACCTCGAGACGGCAGGCTTCGACGCGGTCGGCGTCGCCAACGGGGAGACAGGCCTGGCGCGGCTGCGCTACGAGCGGCCCGACGTCTGCGTTCTCGATCTCATGCTGCCCGGGATCGACGGCTGGCGGGTGATCGAGCAGGCTCGCGGTGAAGGCATCGGGACGCCGATCGTCGTCGTGTCGGCTCGAGGAACCGAGCACGATCGTGTTCACGCGCTGGAGATCGGCGCCGACGACTACCTCGTCAAGCCGTTCTCGATGAAGGAACTCGCTGCGCGAGTGCGCGCGGCTGCCCGCCGAGGTGTGAGCGAGGCAGAGCCACGACGCGGAGACGAGATCGTCATCGAGGAGCTTCGTCTCGACCCGGACAACGTGCAGGCATATGTCGACGGCGTGAGCGCCGAGCTCACACCGACCGAGTTCAGGCTCCTCTACACGCTCGCGCGTGAGCAGGGGAGAGTCCTGACACGCGACGAGCTGCTGCAGCGCGTATGGGGTCGGCGCGCGGCGCACCGCGACCGCACTGTCGATGTGTTCGTGCGCAAGCTGCGAGAGAAGATCGATCGTCGCGCCCAGCGCCACTCCTTCATCCATACGCGCTACGGAGTGGGCTACAAGCTCGAAGCAGAGCCGAAGTAGCCCTCAGAGGCTGCGCAGCGTCCCTGACGACGCTCCCGGACTGCGGCCCGACCGAGCGAACAATCACCCGGGTGCAGCAGGCACGGCTTGGACGAGCTTCTCCTGCACCCGATCCTCGGGATTCGGGAGCGCGGTGGCGACGAGCCAGGCCGTCGCAGCGGCGAGAACTGCGATCGGAGCAACATCGAATGCCGACGGACCCATCAGGAGCGACACGAGCAGAACGGCGGTGAAGGGAACCCGGAGCACGGCCGTCGTCCCGGCGGCGATCCCGGCCGCGACCGCCGGCGTCGTGTGCAGCCCGGGAAGCACGTCGGCGGCGGCTATGGCAGCGGCGACGCCGATCGCAATCGCCGGGAAGACTGGTCCACCTCGGAATCCGGCGCCGAGCGACAGCGCGTAGGCGAGACCCTTGGTCACGACGAGGAGGATCAGCACCGCCGCTGATCCCTCGGCGATCACATCCGGCAACTCCGTCTGACCCGAGAAGAGGACGAGGTCGACAGGTCGGTCGGCGGTCGCACGAAAGCCGACCGCCAGCACGCCGACGACGAGCCCGGCGACGATCAGCAGCCCGGCAGGGCCGAGGACCGACTGCGCCGCAATGCCATGCGCCAAGTGGCGAATGGCCACGACGACCGTAGCGACGACGACGGCCATGAGCAGGCACCAGGCCAGGTCGGTGACACGCAGGCTTTCATACGGCGGGAGCGTCGGGATCGAGAGGTTCGTCTGGTGCAGCCCGCTCCAGCCCGCAACCCCGGTGAAGACGAGCGCCCCCGTTCCGGCGGCCACGAACCCCGGGAGGAGCGCGCGCCCGAGCTGCTGCGCGGGGACCTTCCCGCTTGCAGCCGTCACCTCGAACAGGAGAAATGCCGCGACTAGCGGCCCGCCGAAGAGCGCGGCTACCGCCGAGAATGCACCCGCGAGGACGAGGAGCTGCGCTCCTGTTCCCTCCAATCGAATCAGTTTGACCGCGATGGCACCGAGACCGAGCCCGAGCGCGATCAGAGGGGCTTCGGGGCCGAGCACGAGTCCGAGACCCAGAGTCGCGAGCGCGGCGGGGAGGATGCTCGTGAGATCGATCGGGGGGATCGGGTCTGCTCCGAGGCCCTCCAGAGGAGAGTGTCCGCCGTGGCCGGGGAGCCGAACGGCGGCGGCAACGAGCAGCCCCGCGAGCCCGGGGACGAGGACGACGTACCACCAGGAAGGCTCGGTCCAGCCGAGTTCGTCGGGGATCACCTCCCAGACGAGATGGATCAGGTTGTGGATCGCGGTCTGGAAGAGCACAGCCGCGAACGCGACGGGCACGCCGAGCAGCGCCGCGAGCACAAGCGTCCGGACGTAAGCCGTTGCCTCCGAGTCGCGCATGGGCGGACCCTACTGCGACCGCTGGATGCGAATGTGCATCAGATGAAGCTTTGGCGGCGATCCCGCCGATCGTCCTGGCTTGCGCCGTGGGCTACGTCCTCACGTTCGGCGGCCCGAGCCCGACGGGGCAGCCCCCGACCAGGAGATCGCGACCCGTGAGGACTCGAGCTGACCGAGCCGGTTAGGTCGTGACGGTGACGGCAGTCGACATGCCGCTGACGTTGCCGGCGGCGTCGCGTGCTCGCACCTGATACGAGAACGTGCCGCGACCCGGCCTGTCGGTGTACGACGTCCCGGCAGGTCCCGCCACCTGCACACTGCTTCGAAAGACGTCATAGCCAACCGCGCCGACGTTGTCGTTCGACGCGTTCCAGGAGAGGACGACCTTCCGGCCCTTCTGCACTTTCGCCGTCAGTCCGGTTGGAACCGACGGTGACGCAGTGTCGACCCCCGGAGTCGTAGCGCTCGCCGTAGCCGCGGGTCCGACGCTCCCGGCCGCGTCGTATGCCCGTACTTCGTAGGTGTACGGCGTCTGCGGCTGGAGGCCCGTGTCGGAGTACGCGAGCATGGTCGTCGTACCGACCTGGATACCGTTGCGATACACGCGGTACCCCGCGACACCGACGTTGTCGGT
>JBOHAY010000088.1:0-2562 GCA_050697935.1 Gaiellaceae bacterium
CCGAGCCGCGGTTCGTGACGGTCATCTGCAGATCGAAGAACGCTGCGCGGGCGCGGAGCGTGACCGCGGCGGAGCCGAGGACGGGGTCTCGGTAGTTCAGCGTGAGGATCGCTGACTCAGGATTCCACTTGTAGGAGAAGCGTCGGGCGCCGCGTGGCTTGAACGAGCAGGCGTCGTTGAGCGACGGCCGGGCCCGCGCCTCCACGCGCCACATGCAGCCCTTCGTTCCCTGCACGAGACGAGCCCCGGCGCTACGGTCGACGAGGTCGAGGATCTGCCCGTTGCGCTTACTGAGCGTGAGCCGATACGCGCGTGAGGTGATCACGAGGTGCTTTGTCTCGTCGGCGAAGGTGACCCCGGCAAACGGCCCGAGAGCAGTGCTCGCGGCGCCGGACGGGACGATTCCGGTGATCAAGGCAAATGCGGCTGCTGAGGCCGCCGCTCGAAGCGGGCGGGTGAAGCCGCGGAACCTACATCGCTTACTCGATTCCCTGACGAGCTCGCTATGACTGAGCTGTTCCATCAGGCGATCCAGATGCCACGAGAGAACCCGACGGCCGCCATTCCACCGATCGCAGCGAATCCGATGATGACGCCGAGTCGTAGCCTCGGACGCGACGCCGCGAGGGCGGCCAGCGCGATGAACAACGGAAAGTCGGCGATCAGGAAACGGGGGAAGCTCACGAGTGGCGTTACCGCCGCGGGTGTGCTCAGGGCGACGGCGACGACCGCTGCCGAGTAAAGGCCGAGTGCTGCTCCCAGGCGCTTCCAGACCACCCAGGTGAGACCTCCGGCAGAGACGAGAAGCAGCCCCTGCAGGAGGTTCCACGCGCCGCGCTGCTGAGAGGCCTCGAAGCCTGCCGGGTACCCGTTGTCGGACGGCAAATGCAGCACAAGCTCGGCCGCCCCCTCTTTGGCGGTGCGAAGTGCGTCCCAGGCTCCCTGGAGCGGCCCGAGCGGAGGTGTATCCCGGAGCCAGAAGACGTTCTGGGAGTGGTAGAAGGCTCCTGCGTCGCCGAAGTGGAAGTGGAGGTACAGCGCATAGGCTCCGAGAGCGGTTGGAAGGAGCACCAGGGCTAGCGGTCGCACGATCGACCGAAGCGATCGCTCCTTGGGCCACAAGAGCACCAGGAGCGCCGGCAACAGCGCCAGTCCCATCGGTCGCGTGGCCACCGCGAGTGATCCGAGGAGCGAGGCCGCGATTGCTTGCTGACGACGTGCGGCGAGCAGGCACCAGCTCGCAAGCGCGAGAAACAGCGCGTCCGAGTAGACGGCGGTGAAGACGAACGTGAAGGGGAAGAGCGCGAGAAAGAGCACACTGTCCGAGGCGACGGTCGTGCCGACGAGGCGCTGTGCGATCTTGAAGACGGCGATGGCTGCGAGACCGGCGGCAACTACCGAGATGAGGACTCCTGCGATAACAGTCGAGCGGAGTACCTCGGCAAGTCCCTTCACTAGCAGTGGGTAGAGCGGAAAGAACGAGGCGCTCTGCTCTACGTCGTACCCGTGGTCGGCGATGCGGATGAACCAGCCAGAATCCCATTGCGCGAACACGTTGAAGACGAGGCTCAAGTGTGACCCGTCCGCCGGAAAGTGCGGGATGTTGCGCTGGAACGGCGCCCACAGGATTGCGACGATCGCCGCGAGCCAATAGCCGGCACGAATAGCGGTCATCGTCCAGAAGGGCTGCATCGTCGACGAGCTCAACTTCGCGAAGGCAGCCTCGCGGTTCACACGGCCAACGCTTTCCGAATCCGAGGAGCGTGTCCCGGCGCGCCCGCGGGCATCACGCCGGACGCTACCCGATCTCCGGCCCTCACCCTCCAGAGTCAGTCTGCAATTCTCCCGCGATGGACTCCGAACGCTTCCTGCGCGAGCTCCCTGGTCTCTTCGATGACTTTCCACGATCGGAGCACCCGCGAGACCGACGATTCGCTCGTATCGTCGACGAGATCGAAAACCTCGCGAAAGAGAACAACCTCGCTCTTCTCAACTTGGCCGCGTCGTGCCTCGGGGACGGGGACGCCTACGTCGAGGTGGGTGTCTTCCACGGCGCCAGCCTCGTCGCTGCGATGCTGGGCAACGAGCACCGGCGATTCGTCGGCATCGACGGCTTCGAGTTTCGAGACGCCACCCTCGACGGCGTCGAGCGGAACCTTGCCGCGTTCGGACTCCCGCGAGCGGAGCTCCTCGTCGGCGACGTGTTCGACCTCGTCCCGTCAGGCGCGCTGCGAGACGTGCGCGCAGGCGTCTGGTACTACGACGCGTCGCACACGTACGAAGCCCAACTCGATGGCCTTCGAGTGGCAGAGGGCTTACTGGCGCCGGGTGCGCTCGTCATCGTCGACGACACCGATTGGGAGCAGGTGGAGCGTGCGATGGACGACTATCTGGCGGAGCAGCCTCGCGCCCGTCGGATCCTCTCGATCGACGGCAAGGATCGTGGCTTTCCGCACTGGTGGGAGGGAATGCAGGTACTGCGCTGGGACGGCTAGAGGCCTGATGTGGGTTAGGCGCACGCACGGCTGGCGGCCTGCACACGGCGCATCGCGGCCGTCTCGA
>JBOHAY010000089.1:0-11271 GCA_050697935.1 Gaiellaceae bacterium
CCCCGATATCTACTGATATCGGGGCTCCCTGCGTCCTAGCGCTGCTCGGTTTTCGCGCGGCCAATCAGCACCGGACTTCCCGGAGAGACCACTAACGCGCTCGTGAACCGTGTAATACTTCACAAAGTGAAGCGACGAGAGCCCCGAATCGCGGATCCCTACCGCGACCTCGACGTCATCGATTCCAGGGCGCCGCGGTTCAACCAGGTTGTCGTCGGCGTGCTGTCGGCGGTCGCGGTCCTCGCGGGCTGGTGGTGGCTTCTTGCACTGCTCGCACTTCAACTCGTCGTCGGGCTCGTGCTCGGGCGTCGCTACTGCCTTCCCTGCCTCGCCTACTTCGAGCTCGTCCAACCCGTGTTCGGCGAAGGGCCACTCGAGGACGCGCGGCCGCCTCGCTTTGCGAACCTGGTCGGCGTCGCGTTCCTCACGGCCGCGGCGACCGCCTACCTTGCCGGCTTCGGGACGCTCGGCGCCGTGCTCGGCGGGCTCGTCGCCCTGCTCGCGCTCCTGGCGGGGACGACCGGCCTCTGCGCCGGCTGCGAGGCGTACAAGCTGGGTTACGTGATCACGGGACGACGTTTCGTCGCGTGCCCGATTCCTCCGCGTCCGAGCTCGTCGCCCGAATCGGGATAACGTCGATACTTCGTGCCGTGGCGCCTGTCAAGCGTCTCGTTGCGATCTCGCTCGGTGCGCTCGCGCTGGTGCCCGCCTCGGACGGGGCTCAGGTCGCGTCACCGTCCCTGGCGACGCTCCTCGCGCGACACGTTCCGATTCTCGTCCTCCATCCGGCTGAGCGCTTTCAGCCGGTGCCGGTGGCCGGCTTCCTCGCCGACGCAGATCTTCAGAGGAAGACACCGACCGGCTGGGAGAAGGTCTCCGGGCCGCTCCCGGCAGGTGGTGCAGATCTCCGACTCGACCAGAGGCTCTGCCGGGCGATCGAAGGAATGGCGGCCGCCCCGTGTTACGCGCAGTCCGAAGCGGCTCATGGTAAAGCGCCGGTCGTCTATGGCGCGACCTTCCGAGTGAAAGATCGGATCCTTCTTCAGTACTGGCTCTGGTACCCGTACAACGACTACAGCTCGACGCTTCCGCCCGGCGAGGTCTGGCAGGTTCACGAGGGCGACTGGGAGTCGGTTTCGGTCATCCTCGACCGGAACGCCCGGCCGCTGTTTGTCGGGCTGTCGAAGCACTGCGCCGGGACGCGGCGTGATTGGGCCAACGTCTCGCGTCAGGGAGCGCGACCGATCGTCTACGTCGCGCTCGGCTCACACGCCAACTATTTCGGCGCGGGGACCTATCGCCACAGTCCGACGTGCTGGCCCCCGGAACTGCGCGACGTCGTGCGCGCCTTGGAGCTCGTCGATCGTACTGAAGCGGGGCGGAGGCTCCGTCCAAAGCTCGTCCAGGTCACCTCGACGCGTCCGTCCTGGATGCGCTTCGCCGGCCTGTGGGGCGAGGACGGCTATCTGCACTTCCCCAACAATGATCCGCGCGCGTACCGCGGCAGCCCCCTCAGCCCGCCGCTCCAAGATCAGTGGCGCTCGCCGGTGAAGGAGGAGTCGAGCTGGCCGCGCGGGTGAGTCGCTCTACTCGGGCCAGAAGTCCTCGAGATACTCAGCGTCGTCGCGCGAGCCTCCGGGGACGACCTTCGAGACGATGATCAGCTCGGCGTCCTCGGGCTCTTCGTTCCAGACCGAGCGCCAGGTTTCCGGAGCAACGCGGACGGCAGTCCCAGCCGCGACGTCGACGATGTCGTCGCCGAGCTTGAACTGCAGCGTGCCGGACGCAACGTAGTAGACCTCCTCCTGCTCTTTGTGCCGATGCCCGTACGAGCCCTTTCCGCCCGTGTGCTGTGGCATGCGCCGAAACGTGAACGCGACCTGCTCGGCCCCGAGATCAGATGTCATCATTCGCATCTCGCCCGGGTAGTCGCCGAGGACGTCCTGGACATCCTCCAGGCGCTTGATCGTGTAGTCGGCCATCACACCTCCAGTTCCGTCTGACGACCGACTCTAACGCGGTCGGAACATCGTGTTGTCGTTCACAGATCGTTCTGGGACGAGGCGCAGGCGCTTGCTGCTCTCTTGCCGACGGTCACTCGAGCGGCGGAGCAGCGGCGTTGGCCGGCATACGCTCCGGGTCGGCGTCCTCTCCCTCGCGGAAGTGGCCGTCGCCGGGCCACGGCGTGAGGAGAAGCAGGATCCGCGACGGCTCGAGTGCGTACGCACTTCGCGTCTCCCCGGCCGCGAACGTGAGGAGCGTGCCCGCGTCACATTCCATGCGGATGTCCCCGACGACCATGCCTAGCTTTCCCGAGACGATCTCGACGATGGCGCGCTCGTGCAGCCGGTGATCGCGTAGCTCGTCGCCGGCGTTCAGGTCGACGAGGACAGCGCGGCACTCCGGCCCGGAGAAGAGGACCTTGGGCTCGCGCTTCCCGTTTGCTTCGATCGACGGTAGGTGCCAGCGCTCCACCTCGCCAAAGCTAGCACCCGCGACGGGACGGGTCACATCCCGCCACGTCTCGCGCGCGCTGCAAGGACGGCAACCACATAACACCGATTCAACCAAGCCTTACGGACCGTCAACAACTTGCGGGCGCCCCGTTCGTTAGAGCAGGTACCGACAGCAGACCCTCCTGGAAAGGGAGTGCGCAGTGTCCACCGCCGAACAGCACCCGCCTCACGACGAGCTGACCTTTGAGGATCGGCGCGTGATCGACTGGCGCTACGACCAGTTCCGGTCGCTCGGCTTTGGCGACGAGGATGCGTGGCTGCTCGAAGGAGCGGGTGCCGACCTGCACGTGGTCCGGACGCTCGTCGGCGCCGGGTGCCCAACCCATCTCGCGCTGCGGATCGTCCTCTAGCTCGCTCGCAGATTCTCTCCCAGGCGCTCGTCGACTCGGCCCAGCCTCGAGCGCATTTCTTGACACTCCGGCTACCAGCTGGCATCGTGCTCGTTCTCGCCGGGCGACCGTCCGGCTCGGATCGAAGGGAGGCCACATATGCAGATCGCATTCTCGATCGACGCCGGCTGGCCTCTCGTCTCCGCGTAGAGCCGCCCGCAGATTCACCCGGCTCCGCCTAGCCGTCCGGCTAGGACTCATCGACGCGCACGAGGACGCACAGGCGTCTCATCGTTCGCGAATCGTCCACATGTCCCACAACCCAGGAAGGGAGGGCTCGTGATTGACCCGTCGCTCGCACGTGACTGGACACGCCGAGTCGTCAAGCGCTCGAGACCAGAGAGGAGGAAAGGCCATGCTGCACTACGAGGCACTTCGACAGCTGACCCATGAGCATCGGCGCGCGCGCGAGCGCGAGGCCCAGGCTGAGCGCCTGGCGCTGCAGGCTCGCGGTCGACGCCACCGGCGTGCGCGCAGGCTGGCGCTGGCAGGCGGGCTCGAGCAGCTGCGCACCGCGCGGCGCCATGCGACGCAGCGCTGAGTCGCTCGGTGGGGAAGCACAGGATGGCCTTGCGCCTGGGATCCCGAACGTCGCCGTGGTCGATCCCAGGCGTGGGGCCGCTAGTAGGAGCAACGACTCGAGGAGATGCAGGTCAAAATGCCACAGCTTCCGAATGTTCCTGGCGTCGCCTTCCGGTCGTTCCGGGGCGCGTCGGACTATCCCCACTTCGCTCGGATAATCACGGCTTCAGCAACGGGTGAGGGCGACGATCGCGTCGAGACCGTCGAGGGCATTGCGTCGGGATACGACCACCTGGATCGGTGCGACCCTGCGCGTGACCTGGTCGTCGCCGAAGTCGGCGGTGAGCCGGTCGGCTACGTCCGCGTGTGGTGGGATCAGGAGCCCGACGGCCCACGTATCTACCGAATGGTCGGCTTCGTCGACCCCGCGTTCGGTGGCCGCGGAATCGGCTCGGCGTTCATCGAGTGGAACGACGCGCGTCTCCGCGAGATCGCAGCAGAGCACGACGCACGCGAGAAGTTGCTCGAGGCCTGGGCCAACGACCGCAACGTGGCCGCGACAGCTTTGATCCGCGAGGCGGGCTTCGAGCCGATCACCCATGCGGCCGAGATGGTGCGACCTTCCGTCGAGGATCTTCCCGAGCACGCGTTGCCGGACGGCGTCGAGATTCGACCCGTGCGCGAGGAGGATCTGCGAGCGATCTGGGAGGCTGACCACGAGGCTTTCCGCGACCACTGGGGCTATGTCGAGCCGACCGAGGCCTCGTACGAGCGGTTCCTCGCGTTCCCGTACCACGATCCGACGCTGTGGAAGATCGCGTGGGACCACGAAGGCGTCGCCGGCCAGGTCAAGTCGTTCATCGACACTGCGCAGAACGAGGAGCACGGACTCCGACGCGGCTGGACCGAGGCCATCTCGACCTCGCGTCGCTGGCGGCGCCGGGGCGTCGCAAAGGCGCTGATCGTCGAGAGCATCCGCGAGCTCGCCGCACGTGGGATGACAGACGTCGCGCTCGGCGTACACACGGAGAACCCGAACGGAGCGTTCGATCTGTATTCCGGTCTCGGCTACGAGGTCGTCGGCACCTGGACGACCTACCGCAAGCCGCTCTGATCTCTCGATCGCTCGTTAGGCGCCGAACCAGCGCTCGAGTCGTTCACTCTCGAACGCGCGCTTCTCGGCTGCATGCGCGGCATCCGGCTCGGCGATGGAGACGAGCGGCTCGGGAGTCGCGTACCAGTTACCCTGAACCAGCGTCGCCGAAGCCGCGCCCATCTCGATGAAGCAGGCGCCCGTTCCGTCGAACGGCGGCGGCGCTTCGCTGCCTCGGAGACCTGCGGCGATCGCGGCAGCCACTCTCAGCCCCTCGAGCTCGGCGATGACGCCGGCCTTGGGGAGGGGCAGTCCGTTCGCCAGTGGTATCTGGGTCACATCGCCGATCGCGAATACGTTCGCGTGTGACGTCGCGAGTGTCCCCGGATCGACTGCGATCCACTCGCCGTCGCCTGTCAGCCCGCTCGCCTTGACAACCGCTGGTGCTCGGTGCGGCGGCACGGTGAACAGGAGGTCGAACTCGAGCTCCCCCTCGGCGAGGACGACGCGTCCGGGTTCGACCCGCTCGATCTTGCTTCCAACCTGATGAGCGATCCCGCGCAGCGTGAGCTGCTCACTCATCCAGGTCGAGCCGTCACGGCCGGCGTTCGGCATCAACATGGGTTGCACTGTCGAGACGGCAATTTCGCTGCGGTCACGGAGCCCTCGCTCGCGAAGGTGCTCGTGGATGTGCATGGCGCACTCGTACGGTGCGGGCGGGCACGGGTAGGGCGCTCCGGCGATGAGGACGACGATGCGGCCGCCGTCGAACTGCGCCAGTGCCTCGGTCGCCGCGGGAACGCCGGCGACACTCCACACGTCGTGGCCGTGCTCGGCGAGGCCGGAGACGAGCTCGGGCCGCGAGATCGCGCCCAGGGCGATGACGAGGAAGTCGGACTCGATCGTTTCGCCGTCGACGATGGCTGTGCGGGCGGTCGCATCGATCGCCTCGACCTCACCGCTGATGACCCGGACGCCGCGGTCGCCGAGGGTGTCGCGCGAGCGGCTGCCGTCTGCGATCGTCGCGTGCCCGACGAGCTCCCAGAGCTTTCTAAGGCCCATCGAGAAGTGCTCCTCCCGGTCCACGAGAACCACGTCGTGGTCGGTTCCGAGGATCCGCTTCAGCTCGGTTGCAACGGTAAGACCGCCGAACCCGCCGCCGAGGATCAAGGTGCGCGTCACTGGGGCACGGGCGTGTCGGCGCCGCGGCTCGCAACGAGCTCGAGCTCGGTCGGCGTGAACGTGTCGATGTGCTTCTGCACCCGGCTCATTCGTTCCTTGAACTCCGAGGAGCCCTTCCAGCCGCGTACGGCTTCGATGCTCCCCCAGTCCATGAAGCTCACGAATCGCTCGGGGTCGCGGAGATCGCGAGCGAGTCGCGCCACTCCGGCACCGGGTTGTGCGCTTGCCCACTCGGCGAACGCGGTCCAGGCCTCGACGAACGCGTCTTCCTCGCCCGGGAACGGCTTCCACGAGCCGGTCGTGTACACGTCAGACATAGCTGCCTCCTGTCCTGCGGTTGCTCCTCACTTGCGAACACCGCGTCGCGTCCAATACCTGATGAAGTACAGAGGCACGGCAATGCCAGCAGCGAGGAATGCGGCAACGCCCCAGGCCGTAGCATGACGGCTCCCGTGCTTGCTTGCGTGGGCGAAAACCCCAGCCGAGATCGCCGCTGCGAGAACGACGGCCAGGACGAACGTGACGGGATCTGCTGCGGTCACGGTGTGCACGATACGCAGACAAAGGAGGAGCGGGCCCGGCCCACGACTCGAGTCGGGTGTGCCCTTAGCGTTCGCTTGCGCGGCGCTCGAGCTCGTCCTCGACGGCCGCCGCGTCGAGCCCGCGCGCGGCGAGCAACACATAGCTGTGAAACCAGAGGTCGGCGATCTCCGAGACGAGCCGCTCATCGCTCTCACCTGCACCCGCGAGTGCGACTTCGAGTCCCTCCTCGCCCACCTTGCGCGCCGCTGTCGCAGGCCCCTCGTCGATGAGCCCCGCGATGTAGGAGCCGGTTGGCTTGGTCGAAGCACGTTCGACGACCCGCCTCCAGAGCCATGGTGCGAAGCACGACACCGCGCCCGTGTGACACACCGGCCCGTTCGGTCGCACGCGGAGAAGGATCGCGTCGCCGTCGCAATCGTCACGAAGCTCCTCGACTGCGAGCGTGTTGCCCGACGTCTCGCCCTTTCTCCACAGCCTCCCACGCGAGCGGCTGAAGAAGTGCGCCTCGCCGGTTTGGCGGGTCCGCTGGAGCGCCTCGTCGTTCATCCACGCGAGCATGAGCACACGGTTCGTCGCCGCGTCCTGGACGATTGCCGCGCGCAAGTCAGGCAACATCGCGTAGCGGAACTCCGAGCTCCCGCAACTCATCGCGTAGCGTGGTCAGACGGGCCGGGTTCTCGTGGACGATGGATGCCAGCAACGCTGCCTGCGCGATCTCGAGCGCGTCGGCCACGTGCCGCGCGGAGCCGGCTCCTCCCGAGGCGATGACGGGTATCGAGACCGCATCGGCGACGGCGCGGGTCACATCGAGGTCGTAGCCCTCACGCGTGCCGTCGGTGTCGATCGACGTAAGGAGGACCTCGCCTGCACCGCGCTGCTCAGCCTCTCGAGCCCAGGCGACGGCATCACGCCCCGTCCGCTGAGTGCCGGCTCGCGAGTAGACTTCCCCGCCCGTCGCATCGATCGCGACGACGACTGCCTGCGAGCCGAGCCGCGCCGCGAGCTCGCTCACGAGCTCGGGTCGTGCAAGCGCGGCACTGTTCACCGAGACCTTGTCCGCTCCCGCCTCGAGCAACGCCTGCGCATCGCGCACGTCGCGTACGCCGCCGCCGACCGTGAACGGGATCGCGAGCCGCTCGGCGACGCGAGCGACAAGATGCTCGAGTAGGCCACGTCCGTCGAGAGTCGCCTCGATGTCGAGGAAGACGAGCTCGTCCGCACCCGCGTCCGAGTAGGAAGCGGCGAGCTCGACGGGGTCGCCGACCTCGGTGAGTCCCTCGAAGCGAACGCCCTTCACGACGCGCCCGCCGGCGACGTCCAGGCAGGGGATCAAACGCGGGAGAGGCATCGTGCGAGGAAGCGAGCGCCGGACGCGCCGCTCTTCTCTGGATGGAACTGGACGCCGAGGAAGCTGCCGGATCGGGCGGCAGCCACGATACCCTCGGATCGCAAGACCGCTGCGGGGGTCTCGGCAGCGTAGGAGTGTGCGAAGTAGTAGGTGTCGCCGCCGGGCTCGACCTCGGCCCAGCCGATTCTCGGGACGCGCTCGGTGCGAAGGCGAACAGCCCGGCCGGGGACGATTCCGAGTCCTGGCACGCCACCATCCTCCTCGGACTCGTCGAGGGCAAGCTGGAGCCCGAGGCAGATCCCCAGCGTTGCGCCGCCGGCGGCGACGCGCTCCCGCAGCGCCGTGTCGAGGCCGCGCGCGCGGAGGGCATCCATGGCGCTTCCGGCCGAGCCGACTCCCGGCAGGACGGCGAGATCGGCAGTTGCGAGGTCGGCGGGGCTCGTCGTCGCCCGCACGCTCACGCCGAGACGCTCGAACGCCGTGACAACGGAGCGCACGTTTCCCGCTCCGTACTCGCACACTGCGACGTTCACAGCCGGCCCTTCGTCGACGGGAGTCCGGTGCTCTCGGCTCGAACTGCCGCTCGCAGTGCGCGGCCCACAGCTTTGAACGCCGCTTCCGCGACATGGTGCTCGTCGCGCCCGGACGCTTCGACGTGAAGAGCGAGCCGTCCTGCCTGGGCAAAGCTTGTAAGCATGTGGGTGGCCAAACCGGGGTCACGCTCGAGCTGGAGCTCGGCTGCGGCGCGGCCTCCGAGATCCACCGCAGCTCGTGCGAGCGCGTCGTCCATGGGGACGACCGCGTCGCCGTAGCGCGCGATCCCACGGCGATCTCCGAGGACAGCGTCGAGCGCTTCTCCGAGCGCGAGAGAGGCATCCTCGGCAGTGTGGTGCGGTCCCGTCTCGAGGTCGCCGACTCCCTCGAGGACGAGGTCGAACCCTGCGTGGAAGGCGAGCTGCTCAAGGAAATGGTCGTAGATGCCCGCGCCGGTGGAGACTCGAACGCGTCCGGCACCGTCGAGTCCGAGACGTACACGAATCCGCGTCTCGGCGGTCGCACGCAGGTGGCGGACGCGACGTGCGGGTGCCGCGGCGACGGGCGACGGGCGGTCGACGACTCGCGCGAGCGCCTCGAGGAGCAGGTCGTCGTCCTCTCGGTCGCGGACGCTGAAGCGAAACCCATCCGCGAAGACACGGACGACGATTCCGGAGCGAAGGAGCGCCGCGCCGACCGCCTCGGGCTCGTCGACCGGGACGAAGAGGAAGTTGGTCGCCGAGCTGAGGGGCTCGAGGCCGAGGGCGACGAGGGCACGCTCACAGCGCTCTCGCTCTGCCACCTGATCGCTCACATCGGGGCGATCGCGAAGGGCGGCGAGCGCGAGAGCTGCCGAGACGTTCGAGATCGGCTGTGGCGCTTGCCTGCGGTTGAGCTCGGCGGCCGTCTCGGCATCTGCCAACGCGTAGCCGACCCGCGCGCCCGCGAGCCCGAACGCCTTCGAGAACGTTCGGAGAACGACGACACCGTCCTCGATCAGGCCCGCCGCCGTATCGCCCGCGTACTCGAAGTACGCCTCGTCGACGACGAGCGGACGTATGGAGGGGAGCTTTCCCAGTTCACCGGTCGGGTTGTTGGGGCGGCACGAGAACGTCACCGCCGGCGCGACGCCGCCTACATCGGCGCCAGCCAGTTGGGCTGCGATGCGGTAGAGCGGGTACGTCGGGCTCTCCGCTATCGCAACTGTGTCTCCTGGCCCGGCGAACGCACGCGCCGAGAGAAGGATGAGGTCGTCGGCGCCGGCACCGAGGACGATGTTCTCCGGTTCGACCCCTGCGTAGTCGGCGATCGCTGCGACGAGAGCGGGGAAACCCCCGTGCGCGTAACCGTTCACCTCGGCCAGCGCGCCCGCGACGGCTCCGGGCCGAGCAGCCGAGGACGGCTGCGAGGGGACGTTGCCGTCGAATCGGACGATCTGCGAGACGTCGAGCTCGAACTGCTTCGCAAGCTCCTCGGTCGAAGGCGCCCACGTGTACTCGGAGAACTCGAGCGGGAGGGCTCTCACCGGCGCACCGCCTGTGCATGCGCGGGCATGCCCTCGATCGCGGCGAGCGCCTCGACGGTCGGTCGAAGCGCCCTCAGGCCGTCGGCGTTCAGACGCTGGATCGTCACCGGCTTGAGGAACGCCTCCAGACCGAGCCCGCCGACGGCACGCGCCCAGCCTCCCGTGGGAAGCACGTGGTTCCCACCGGTCGCGTAGTCGCCCGCGGCAACGGCGGACCACGGTCCGACGAAGACGGCGCCGGCGTTTCGCACGTTCGGCGCCAGGCCTTCCACATCAGCTCCGAGAAGGACGAGGTGCTCGGGGGCAAGCGCCTCGACCTCGGCCAGCGCGGCGCTCGCGTTGCCGTTCGCTTCGATCAGGCGACAGATCGAGTCGGGCCCGTGCTCGGCTTGCGCTGCGAGCTCCAGCTCAACGATGCCCCGATTGGCACCCTCGCCCGCGAGCACGACGACCTCGGACGGTCCCGCCGGGAGATCGATTGCGACGTCGCGGGAAACGAGAAGCTTGGCTTCGTTGACATACGCACCACCCGGGCCGCAGATCTTGTCCACGCGGTGGATCGACTCGGTCCCGTAGGCGAGTGCGGCGATCGCCTGCGGCCCGCCGAGCGCCCAGACCTCGTCGAGGCCGAGGAGCTTCGCGGCGGTGGCGATCGGCCCTGCGCCGCCGGGCGGAGTGACGACGACGATTCGCTCGACTCCGGCGACCTGCGCCGGCACCGCACACATGACGAGCGTCGAGACCAGGCCTCGTGGTACGTAGATGCCGACGGACTCCAGCGGAACCCACCGGCGCTCGAGCTCGACGCCCGGTCGGACCTCGAGCGAGATGTCCGCTGGGCGCTGAAGTGCGTGCCAGCGTCGAACTGCTGCTGCGAGGGCGAGCACGGCATCGGCGGGGAGGTCGGCACTCGGCTCTGCCCGTGTCGGCTCGGCGTTGTCCAGCCGGAGCGACCATTCGCGGACTGCGACGTCGCCGCCATCGTCGCCGACATCCGAGCTCGGGGCGACGTCGCAGTCTGCGAGTGGTCGCTCCGGCTGGACAACGCCGAGCCGACACGGGCAGAGCCGAGTGTCGACCTCCCTGCCGATGCCGTGCTCGCCCTCGCAGCAGCAGTTCGACGCTGGCACGCGCTTCAGCGCCCGGCGGACATCTCGCTCGAGGTCCTGCCCGGCGTCGAGCTCGAGCGGCGGTGGGTTCCGCTGGAGTCCGTCGGCATCTACGTACCACGAGGCCTGGTTTCGACGCTCGTCATGTGTGCGGTGCCAGCGCAGGTCGCCGGAGTCGAGCGAATCGTCGTCGTCACTCCGCCCGACGGCGCAGGGCCGATCGCCGCCGCCGCGAAGCTCCTCGGCCTCGACGAGGTCTGGGCGCTCGGCGGGCCGCAGGCGATAGCCGCACTTGCCTATGGCACCGAGTCGATCCACCGCGTGGACAAGATCTGCGGCCCGGGTGGCGCGTACGTCAACGAGGCCAAGCTTCTCGTGTCCCGCGACGTCGCGATCGACCTCCCGGCCGGGCCGTCCGAGGTCGTCGTGCTCGCCGGCGAGGGTGCCGATCGGAGCATCGTTGAGCTGGAGCTCGCAGCGCAAGCCGAGCACGGGCCCGACTCGATCTGT
>JBOHAY010000090.1:0-26244 GCA_050697935.1 Gaiellaceae bacterium
TCTGGTCCGAGGTGCCCAAGAGTCGCTATGCCCCGAAGCGCGTCAAGAAGGCCCTCGAGAAAGGGGCGGAGACGGTGTTCGTCTGGGGCGGCGACGGCATGGTGCAGCGATGCGTCGACACCATGGCGGGGAGCGGCGCTCGACTCGCGATCATCCCCGCCGGGACGGCGAACCTGTTCGCTTCCAACCTTGGCATTCCCGACGACATCGCGGAAGCAGTCCAGGTAGGGCTGCATGGGAGGGAGCGCACGCTCGACGTGGGAAAGATGAACGGCGAGCGCTTCGCGGTCATGGCCGGCGCGGGGCTCGACGCGCGCATGATCCAGGATGCAGACGGAGGTCCGAAGGACCGACTCGGGCGCTTTGCGTACATCTGGGCGGCTTCGAAGAATCTCCGTATCGAGCCGTTCAAGGCTCGTGTCGAGGTGAACGGAGACCTCTGGTACAAGGGCGATGCAAGCTGCCTCCTCATCGGCAACGTGGGCGCGTTGTTCGGCGGGGTCGAAGCGTTCGAGAGCGCACGGCCGGATGACGGAGAGCTCGAGCTCGGCGTCACGCATGCGGAAAGCCTCGGGCAATGGGCGCGCACGGTTGCGCGAACGGCGGTCGGGTCCGCAAGTCAGTCGCCGTTCGTCCAGGTGACGAAAGCGAAGCGAATCGACGTCGAGTTCGACCGCAAGGTGCTGTACGAGCTCGACGGGGGCGAACGCGACGAGGTGAAGCGCCTGAAGGTGAAAGTCGAACCGGAAGCGATTGTCCTGCGCGTGCCACTGGAGACGAAGTGAGCACGGCGTCCCTCGTGAAGGAGACATGGGATCTCACCGGCGACGACGCTCGGAGGACTCTCGAGTCGACGGGCCGGGCCGCGCTTCTGAAAGATGCTTTCGTTCGGCTCAGAGCGGCAGACGGGACGAGTCATGCGCGCTCGCTCGCGTTCGCGATCTCGCTCGTTCTCGTCCAGGGGCTGGTGGTCGTCGTGGGCTTTGCCGTCGCATTCGGCTCGTACGGGGTGAGCAACGTAATCGTCGACACGGTTCGCGCCTCCGCCCCCGGTCACGCGGGCGATCTTCTCACGAGCGCCGTCGAACAGGCGAATCGGGTGGGACGCAACAACCGCTTCCTTCCCTTGATCGTCGGCTTGGTCGGAACTCTGATCACGGCGACGATCGCGATGGGACAGCTCGAGCGCGCGATGAATCGGATCTACGGGATCGAGAAAGACCGCCCTCTGGCCGAGAAGTACCCAAGAGCGCTCGGGCTCGCAGTCAGTGCGGGCATCGTGATTGCGTCCGCGTTCGCGCTATTGGCGTTCGGCCGCGGACTGGTCAACGAGACCGGCGACCTCCGTAGCTTCTGGCTGGTCGTGCGCTGGCCGGTCGGTGTCGCGCTCGTCGGAATAGGGCTGGCAGCTCTGTTCAGGTGGGCGCCTCGCCGCAGGCAACCCGGCTGGACGTGGTTGGCGTTCGGAGCCGGCGTCGCCGTCGCGATGTGGACGCTCTGCACGGTTGTGCTCGCCTTCGCGTTCGGACTGTCGACAACCTTTGGACGAACGTATGGGCCGCTCGCGGGGATCGTCGCGCTCCAGCTCTGGACGTTCTTCTCCGCGCTCGCGATTCTCTACGGCGTCGCCGTCGCCGCGCAGCTCGAGGCGGTGAGGGCAGGCGTTCCGGCCGCCCAGGATCTCGCCAAGGACAAGCAGACCACCGTTCGAGCCCCTGTGTCGTCCGGCCGAGCCTTCGGGTAGCGCAAAGTCCCTGACGCTCGGGCTCAGCGCGCGATCAGGAGGCGCTCGCGGAGACGCGGAGGATCGCCGCGACATCACGGACGCCGGGCACCTTCGCCACGCAGGCGACGAGCTCGTCGGCGAGCTTCCGGTTTCCTACAGTGCCTCGAAGCGTTGCGACCCCGTCCTCGACGGCGACATCGATATCGCGCGTCGACACACCAGCGCTTCGCAGAGCCTCGCTTCGGATCCTCTGGGTCACCGTTCCGTCGCTCATGTCGACGGTGCGATGGAAAGCCATTCGGCGCATGCCCGCGAGGAGGCCTCGGCGGCGACCCTCGATTCGCTTGAGCTTTCGGCCTCCGCTCCGACCGAAGACGCGGAGGAGATGGCGGCCTTGATCACGGACGCGCGAACGTCGGCTTCTCCCGAGCCGTCGATCGAAGAAGTACGCACTCCCAGCTCCTATGAGCAACGTGGTCGTTCGGCGCATGGAACCTCCCTCTCTTGAATGTCTGTCGGCGGGAGAAAGGGTTCCCGCCCTCACGGCTTCGAAACGTCGTGACCGTCGAGACCATCGTCGGAGCCGCGGTGCTTCCGTCGCTCGAGGCCGGCGTCGCGAGCGCGGGACATCGTAGCGACCGCTCAGCTGTCGGCGTTGCGCGATGCTTCGAGGATCGTCTCCGCCTGGATCGTCGACGATGCAGGCGCCGATCGCCATACGAGGCCGTCACGGAACTCGAGTGCCCAGATCACGGGGTCGTCCCGAAGGACCCGCTCGTCGTCCGCCCACCGAATGCGCCCTTCGACGACGATGCGGTTGTCGTCGAGCGGCCGATAGACCTCGGCCACGAGCTCGTAGAGGGATCCTTCGATTTCGTCGATGAAGCCGGCCACCGCGTCTTTTCCCCGCAGGACGTCGCCCGGATACCTTGTCTTGAGCACCATTTCGATCTCAGGATGAAACAGCTCGAGTCCCGCTTTCGGGCCGCCCTGCTCGTGGGCTGCGAAGAACCGTCGGGCGAGCCGCTCGCTTTCGGGAATAGCGTCGATGGTGGCTCGCTCGGACGGCATCGGCCGGAGCTTAGGCGTTTCACCGTTTCTGCACAGGGGTACTGCCCTGGAGAACCGCCCCTCGACACAAGGAGGATCGATGTCTCAGCTGACGTCGCCGAAGGAGCTCTTCGTGCACGAGCTCCAGGACATGTACTACGCCGAGAAGACACTGACCAAGGTGCTTCCCAAGCTTGCACGCGAGGCCACGGATCGTGAGCTCTCGAAGGCATTCACGCACCACCTGGACGAGACACGTGGCCAGGTCGAGAACCTCGAGCAGGTGTTCAAGAACATCGGGAAGGCCGCGACAGCCAAACAGTGCCCCGGAATCGAGGGCATCAGGGAGGAGCACGATCACTTCCTCGAGGAGAACGACCCCAGCGAAGAGATGCTCGACGTCTTCCTCACGGGTGCGGCTGCGCGGGCCGAGCACTACGAGATCGCGGCTTACACGGGTCTCATCGACAAGGCCCGGGCCCTGGGCGAGCGCGATTCGGTCGAGTTGCTACAGGAGAACTTGCGCCAGGAGAAGGAGGCGCTCGAGACCGTGGTGTCGATCTCCAAGCGCATGCTCAAGGACGCGGGGAACGGCGCCTCGAAGAGGCGCGCCTCGTAGCGCGTAGCGAAGGCAAGGGGACTCTACGCGCGGAATCCCCTTGCCTTCGCTCACTGCGCCGACAGGAAAGGGAGCAGCGCCATGCGGGAATGGGTTCGCGATCGAAGTCTCGGCATCGTCTTCTTCTCGATCTTCTTCGTGTCGTGGATCGGGCAGCTCGTCTTCGAATGGATCGACTTCGTCAACGAGCAGGCCGACCATGGTGTGACCGCCGACTTCTGGTCGGATGCCTTCTGGGCGGCATTCGGGCAGTCCACGCTCGAGAACTGGCAGTCGGAGTTCCTCCAGCTTGCAGCCTTCACGATCGGAGGCGCGTACCTGGTGTACAAGGGCTCGAACGAGTCGAAGGACAGCGGCGAGCGGATCGAGGCGAAGCTCGATGCATTGCTCGGGAAGAGCGGGCTCGATCCGTCCGAGGTGGAGGCAGAGCTTCCGCCGAAGTTCCGTCGAAGCTAATGGGCTCGCTATCGGCGCGCGCTGCGCCGGGTCGCTCCTTCGTACGCACTATCGGTCTGTGAGCGAGCGATAGAGGGCGAGCGCCCACCAACGCCACGCGGTGAACGCGACGAACGTGACGGTCACGGCGGCAGCAGCGACGGTCCCGAAGACGAGATCCGTCACCACGAAGAGAACGCCGCTGAAGGCGAATGCGATCGCTGCCGAGCCGGCGATCGCCTCGCGGTTCGCCTTGCGCAACAGGTATTCCTTGTCGCCCTCGCGGAAGCGGATGCGGTGGTGCACGGCTGGAGCCAGCAACAGGACGAGCGCAACGGCAGTGCTCAGGAGCGTGACGTAGTAGACGTACTCCTGCACTGAGTTCAGATCGTCGAACTCTCTCGTGAAGCGGATAGCGAGGAGGAAGCCGAAGAGCACCTCGGCTCCCGGAATGAGGACGCGAAGCTCTTCGAGCAGCTCGCTGTGCTCGCGCTCGAGCCGCTCCTTGACGTCCTCGGCGGCCTGCTCCTTCTCGACCTGCTCTCTGACTGTGTCCTCGGAGCCCACGTAACTGTCTCCCTTCGGGCGCTGCGGGAAAGAGAGTCCACGACTCAGATGTCGAAGACGGCGAAATCCTGACCTGTGACGTGAACGGCGACGTTGTACACGGGCACCTCGCCGATGACCCCGCTGGGTTGCCCGTGGTGGGCATGCCCGTGGACCACGAGGTCGGGGCGATGCATGCCGATCGGCGTTGCGAGCCGGCCTGATCCGAGAAACGCCCAGATCGACTCCGGCTCTCCGACGAGTGTTGTGGACACCGGGGCGTAGTGGAGTAGGACGATCCGCTTGTGGCATCCGGCGACGGCCTCCAGGCCTCGTTCGAGCGCCTCGACCTCTAGGGTGGTCTCGTGGTAGACCTGTCGCAATAACGGCTCTCCGAAGTCGGCGATCTCGGCTCCGGGAAAGCCGCCGACGAATCCCTTCGTCCCGACGATGCCCACCTCGACGTCGCCGATCTCGAGGATCTCGTGATCGCGGTCGAGGACGCGGATGCCACCTGCTTCGAGCGCAGCCACCACGCTGTCGCACTGCGCCGAATGGTGATCGTGGTTGCCCAGGACCGCGATCACCGGAATTTCGAGCGGCCCGCACGCGTCTGCGAGCACGGCGGCTTGCTCGGGCAGACCGTGAGTGGTCAGGTCGCCCGCGAGGATCACGAGCTCGCAGTCTTCCGCGACGCTCGAGAAGACGCGCTCGAGTCGCTCTCTGAGCGGTTCTGCGGCGTGGATGTCACCCGCCGCCGCCACACGGATCGACGTACGCATCAGGAGGTGTTACCCGCTGACGAGGTTCTGCGAACACCGAAAGCGGGTACGCCTGTCCGGTCATGACGTCTGCTGCGCGAGAGAACATCCACGGCCTCGTTGCCTCGATGAAGCGCGCCGCAGCGGCGCTGAAAGACGCCGAGATCGAGTTCATGCTGGGGGGCGGCCTCGCGCTCTGGGCACGTGGCGGTCCACCGACGGATCACGACGTCGACTTCTTCGTCCGCGAGCGTGACGCGAAGCGCGCTCTCGACGCGCTCGCGTCGTGCGGCATGCGGACGGAGCTCCCGCCCGAGAACTGGCTGTACAAGGCGTACGACGACGATGTGCTCGTCGACCTCGTCTTCCACCCTGCCGGAGGGCCGATCACGGATGAGCACTTCGCGCGCGGAGAGATACTCGATGTCGGCGCGCTGACGCTGCTCGTGGCGTCGATCGACGACGTGCTCGTCACGAAGCTGCTGGCCATATCGGAGCAGGAGCCGAGCTTCGGCGCGGTCCTGGAGCTGGCCCGCGCTCTGCGCGAGCAGATCGACTGGTCCTTCGTGCGAGCGAACTCGAGCTCGTCGCCGTTCGCGCGCGCATTCTTCACGCTCGTCGAGGGCCTCGGGATCGTCGAGAGCCCCACCTACCTCGCAGCGGTCGTCGAGCTTTGAGCGCTCTGCCGGGGAGGGGAGACGCACCGCTGACCGGTGACCAGCTCGAGCCTGCCGAAATGCGCGTTATCACCGTCCGGCTGCGGACGGTCCTCTACGTCCTCGGAATAGTCGTGCTCGTCGGTCTCGTCCTGATGCTCGGGTATCTCGCCTGGCATGTCCTCACGTGGATCCTCATCGCGATCCTCCTTGCCGCCGCGCTCAACCCTGCCGTCGAGGCGCTTGAGCGGCGCGGCATGGGGCGGACGGGAGCTGCGAGCATCGTGTTCGCTTCCTTGCTGCTCGTGCTGACGGGGATAGGGGCTCTGATCATTCCGCCGCTCGTCGCCCAGGTGAACGACTTCATCGAGGCGGTTCCCGACTTCATCGACGACATCACACGGGGACGCGGTCCGCTCGGCTTCCTCCAGGACGACTTCCAGATCGTCGACCGCATCCGCGAAGGCATCGACCGTCAGGGCCCTGGCGGCGTGCTCGGCCTCTCAGACCCGCTCGTCGACGTCGTGCGGAGCGTCGTGACGGTCGTTATCGGAGTCATCACGATCGTCTTCCTGACGTTCTTCATGCTTCTCGAAGGGCCGCGCACGATCGACCGCTTCCTCGATCTCCTCACCGAGACCACACGGGTGCGCTACGAGCGAGTGGGGCGGGAGATCTATCGCACGATCTCCGGCTACGTCACGGGAAACCTGCTCATCAGCTTCGTGGCCGGTACGGCATCCACGCTCGTGCTCTTCGCCGTCGGCAGCGAGTTTGCCATCGCCCTCGGGCTTCTGGTTGCGATTCTCGATCTCATCCCGCTCGCGGGGGCAACCCTCGCCGCGATCATCGTGTCGACGGTCATCCTCATCGAGACGGACTGGGTCCGCGCGGTCGTCGTCGTCGGGTTCTTTCTCGCGTACCAACAGCTCGAGAACCATGCCCTCCAGCCGCTCGTCTACGGGAGAACGGTGCAGCTGTCCCCCCTCGCGGTGTTGTGCGCAGTCCTGATCGGAGCCGAGCTCGCCGGCGTGATCGGAGCGCTTATCGCGATACCCGTTGCCGGATCGCTCTTCGCGATCGGTCGCGAAGCTCTTCTCTATCGCCGCCATTCCGCGATCGAGACTCCGCCCGGCGTCGACCTTGTCAGGGACGCCCCTCCGGAATAGGCGTCAGCGTGCGTGGCTCGAGGTATCCGGCGGCGTTCCAACCGCCGGACACCTCGAGCGTCATGGGGTTAGGCGTCGTCGTCTCGGTCGCGATAGCCGGCACCGCCGGCTCCGTAGTACGAGCCCACCGCCGCGTGATACGAGTCGGATTCGAGCGACGCTTCATCGAAGTCCGGGGCGTTCTTGATCTCTTCCTTCGTGCGGCTGACGAAGACGACCTCGTCAGTCTCGTCAACAGCCCTGACAACTCCGGCCGGCAGCATGACCTTCTTGCCGAAGATCCACGGGCCCGTGTCCACCACGATGTAGCTCTTGCCCGTACCGAGGGTTGCTTCGTCGACCTTGCCGATTCCGCCGTCGAGCGCCTCGACTGCGTATCCGGTGACGTCCGCGCTGGTGACCAGGACGTTCGCGCCCGGCTGCGATGCGTCGGGATAGGACCACATGTCGTCGTGCATGGCGACCTCCCTTTCGAATAGTGGTCGGTTCGAGCCCTACCCGTAATCCCGCGAGCAAAAACCCGTGGGTCGAGCCGATGGTTCAGTGTTGACGCGACGGGGTATCAGCGCTCCATGTCGAACAGGGCTGACGAGGGCTCGACGAGTCGTAGCGCGGAGCACGAGATAGCGAGCGGACGGTCGCCCACGACGCCGATTGCGATGATCATGAGCGTAATCGTCGTGCTGGGGGCGCTCTTCGCCGTCGTTCTCGCGATCGTGACCCTCTCCTACACCTTGGCCTAGGCACGTACGTGCGTTTTGGCAGGCGCGAGGCCGGGTAGACCGACGGCGGTGACGACTGCACTCCTCTTCGAACGAGACGAGGTCGACGAAATCGACGACTGGACCGGCCGTGTCGGCCGACTCCGCCGATCGTCGATTCTCTGGATCGACCTTTCCTCTCCGTCTGACGACGACGTGCTCGAGCTGGTGGACGAGCTCGAGTTGGAGAGCGTCAGCGCCGAGCGCATTGCGAACGGTGGCGACGACCCGTTCTTCGGCGACTTCGGCTCGCACATCCACATGACCGCGTTCGCGCCGGCTGAGGGCGTCGAACCGCGGAGGCTCGAGCGCGTCGAGTGCCTGGTCTCGGAACGCTGGGTCGTGACCATTCACGAGAATGCCGTCCCGGTGCTCGATGACTTCCGCGAGCGTGCGGCGGGCTCGGGGGATACCGGCCAGCTCGACGGCCTCGAGTTCCTCGCCGACCTGCTCGAGTGGGTCCTCGGCGCGTACCTCGATGCCTTCGAGGACATCGAGCTGGCACTCGAGGACTTCGACTCGAAAGCAATGAGGAGTGGCGTCAACGGATCCGAGGATCAGCTGGGCCGCCTGGTCGAGCTCCGTCAGGAGATCGGGCGTCTCCGGCGCGCACTCGTATCCCACCGCAGGACCTTCCTGGAGCTGACCCGTCCCGAGCTCGACGCGATCTCGAGCTCGCGATCCGCGGAGCGTTTCGCAGCGCTTCGCTTGCGGCTCGAAGACGTCGTCCAGGCCTCACGCGACAGTCGGGAGTCGGTGTTCGGCTCCTTCGACGTGCTCATCGCACGTAACGAGCAGCGGACGAACGAGATCATGAAGGTCCTCACGCTCGCGTCGGTCCTGCTCTTGCCGGGGGCGCTCATCGCCGGGGTCTTCGGCATGAACTTCAATTTGGCCGTATTCGAGAACAACGTCTTCTTCTGGGTCGTTCTCGGGCTCATGGCCGTGGTCGCAACCACGACTCTGGCAATCGCGCGCGCGCGCCGCTGGATTTAGCGCATCGGCTCTGATACCTCTGCCTCCATGACCGGCTGGGACAGGCGCGACGAGTTTTCTCTGCCTGAAGCGGGGGGCAGGTCGACCCTCGTTCGCTACGGCTTCGCGGTCGCCGCTTCGCTCACCGCAGTCCTGGTCTCAGCTGCCCTGACACAGGACGCAGAGCCGCTCTACGCCCTGCTCGTCGCCGTCGTCGCAGTCACGGTCTGGTATGGCGGCCTCGGGCCGGGGCTCGTTGCGATTGCGGTCGGTTGGGCGTCCAAATTCGTGATAGTCGTCCTGCCCGGAGACTTCCATGGCGCCGAGGTGACCCGGTGGCTCGCAGCGCTGGCCACCGCACTCGGCGTCGTCTGGGTCAGCTTTGTCCTGCGATCGGGGCGCGAGCGAGCGGAGGCGTCCATTGGCGAACTCGGGGCGCTCGGGCAGCTCTCTGCCGGGCTGTCCCGGGCAACGACATCCGCTGAAGTCGCTCACGTCGTCACGCACGAGGCGTCCGCCTTGCTTGGAGCTCAGGGAGCGGCGCTCGGCCTCGTCGAAGGCGAGGAGGTCGTCGTCGTAGATCCGATCGGTCTCGCCGCCAGAACCCATTTGCCCGGGGGCAGGCTGACGCTGGACCGCTCGACGCTGATCACGCGCGCCGCCCGCGAGGGGACGCTCGAGCGGGCCGACAACCGTGCGGAGCTCGAGACCTCCTATGCCGACAGTGCGGCGCTACTCACGCCCGCGACACAGGGGGCGATTGCTGCCCCGCTACGCGCGGGTGGCCAGCTGATCGGATCGATCGGGTTTGTCTTCGACGGCGAGAACGCGGTGAACGACGAAGTCGAGGCACTGACGGTCATCGTCGCCGAGCTCGCCGGGCAAGCACTCGAGCGTACGCGCCTCTACGAGCGCGAGCGTGACGCGCACGCAGCCCTCGACCGGATCCTGCGTGTCGCTCCACGCTTTCATGCAGACAGTCCGGAGGATGTCGCCGAGGCCATCTGCCGTGAGGCGCGCCTGACCTTCGGTGCGGACTTCGGTGTGCTCTGGCGCGTGAACGGCACCCGCCTCGAGCTTGTCCGCAGCGACCCTGCCCACGCTGCTTTGCCTCTTGGTCTTGCTATCCCCCTCGACGACTTCCCCGAGCTCGAGGACGCCGTCGGGGCGATTCGACCATCGTTCGTCTCAGATATCCAGGACGAGGCTGCGGGCGCAGGTCTGAGTCGGGTGCGCACCCTCGGCATCCGCTCATCGCTGCGTGCTCCGATTGCAGTTGGTGGCGAGGCCAGGCTCGTCCTCATCGTCTCGTGGCAGACGGTTATCTCCGATCCGGATCCGTCGACCGTCGTGATCATGAGGCGCCTGGCCGATCAGGCGGGGCTCGCCATCGAGCAGGCCGAGCGCCGCCGCGCCCAGGACGACGCCTTTCGTCGCGGCGAGGAGAGCCGCCGTCTGCAAGCGGTCACCGCCGCGCTTTCGCTGTCCGCGACCCCGACGGATGTGAGCAACACGTGCCTCGAACACGCACTCGCCGCCGTAGGCGCCGACGCGGGGTTCGTTGTCCTCACGGGTAGCAGTGCCGCCGACCTCGCCGCAAGCAACGGTTACGAGAGCGCGGAACTCGAGGCGTGGTGGGGTGGACTCTCCCTCGACGCAAGCCTGCCGTTCTCTCGAGCGATCGCGGACGGGGAGCCGGTCTGGGCGCTTGGCGCCGAGACTGCATCCGAGTTCGTCGCAGGGCCCGACGCCGAGGAGCGGGGGTGGCTCGCGCTGCCCTTGCGGACGCGTGCGGGAGTGCATGGCGCGGTCCAACTCGCGTTTCGGACGCCCAAGGATCTGAGTGACGAGGATCGGAGTTGGCTTCAGAACGTGGCGTCCCAGTGCGCGCAGGCCTTGGAGAGAAGTCGGCTCTTCGACGAGGAACAGCGCCTGCGCATTCGCTCGGAGCGGCTTCAGGGAATGACCGCAGCGCTTTCAACCGCACTTACGCGGGCGGACGTCGCGACCGTCGTAGTCCACGAGATCGGCGAGGCGGTCGACGCTGCGGGAGTGGCGTTCGCAATCTTGCGCGAAGATCGTGACATCCTGAACACGCTGGCCTCGCAGGGGTACTCCGAGGCGTCCGTCGACTGGCTCGAGGCACCGTTCGACGCGCCCACGCCGGCGAACCGGGCGCTCAGGCGGCGTGTCTCCGCGTTCTTCGAATCGATCGAGGCGATCCGGGAAGAGTTCCCCGCGATCGCCGGCGACGCGGCCGCGACCGGTCACGAGTCCTTCCTGTTCGTTCCGCTCGTCGGAGGAAGGCGCGCGAACGGCCTCGTCGTCCTGTCGTGGGCCGAGCGATACGAGCTCTCGGGAGATGAGCGAAGGTTCGTGGAGTCGCTCGTCGGCCAAGCCGCTCAGGCTCTCGATCGCGCGATCCATTTCGAATCGGAACGGACGATTGCCGAGACACTCCAGCGAAGCGTCCTTCCGGTTTCGCTCCCGCGTGTCGACGGCGTCGAGCTCGCGGCCCGCTACCTGCCGGGCACCGCAGAGCTCGAAGTTGGGGGCGACTGGTTCGATGCGATGCAACTCCCCGACGGCAAGTTGGGCCTCGTCGTCGGTGACGTCGTCGGAAAGGGCGTCCGGGCGGCTGCGAGCATGGCCCAGCTGCGAAATGCGCTGCGCGCGTATTCACTCGACCGGATGAAGCCGTCATCGACTGTCGCTCGGCTCAACCGTCTGGCCGATGAGGTTCTCGACACATCGTTCGCAACGCTCGTGTACGTCGTCGTCGACCCCCAGGCAGGCGTGTGTCGGTTTACCGCGGCGGGGCATCCGCCGCCGCTGGTCGTCTACGCGGACGGACGGGCCGAGTTCCTCGAGGGCGCGCGGGGGCTGCCCCTCGGGGCGGGTGCGAACACGTCGTACAAGCAGGACACTCTGGAGGTCCCGGCCGGGAGCGTCCTGCTCCTCTACACCGACGGGCTCGTCGAACGGCGCGAACGGCCCATCGACGAAGGTCTCGAACTCCTTCGCGCGGCAGCAGCGGATGGGCCGCGCGATCCGGAGCAGCTGTTGGAGCGCATCCTGCAACGGCTGGTAGGAACGGAGGAGAGCGCGGATGACATCGCGCTACTCGCCATTCGCTTCCTACCGGTGGCGCCACAGCCGCTCCGGCTGCGCGTACCGAGTGAAGCAGGCTCGCTCGAGCTGGTCCGCGATGTGCTCAGGGCGTGGTTCGAAACCGTGCCACTCGATCGTTCCGACGTTGAGGAACTCGTCCTCGCGTCATGGGAGGCATGCGCCAACGCCATCGAGCATGCGCGCGAGCCAAGCGGCGATCACGTGACCGTGTGGGCGGACCTGAGCAAGTCGCACGTGACGATCTCTATCCACGACACAGGCAGCTGGTCCCCGCCCACCGAGCGGCCCGATCGGGGATTGGGGCTTCGACTGGTGCGCTCCGCTGCATCCACCGTCGACATCGACGCCGACGAGAAGGGGACGAAAGTGACGTTCGAGAAACAGCTTCGCGACTAGTGTGGCGCGCGCCCAGCCGATCGTCCGCAAGACCGAAATCCGCGTTACGCGGACCTCGGTCGCGCGAACCTCTGTAGTGCCAGTTCTGCGCCCGGCCGACGATCTCTTGGCGGGCTGAGTGGCTCAGAAGATCAGGATGAGCAAGAGAACGACGACGATGAGTGCGAGCAATCCTCCACCGATATACATCTTCATCTCCTTTTCGTTCGCATGACGCCCTAGGTATTCCACCGTCGCGTCGAACCGAAACCCGAAATGTTTCGGCGATGACCGTACTCGGGTAGTCGAACCGTGCAAGCGAAGAGGAGGTCGTCATGCCGCCGCGTGGAGTGAAAAAGGGAACGAAGCGGGCTCGACAGTACGAGCACATCAAGGACTCGCTCGTGGAGCGAGGGTCGTCGGAGGACGACGCCGAGGAGATCGCCGCGCGCACAGTGAACAAGGAGCGAGCGCGACACGGCGAGTCGCAGACCGCGTCTCGGCTCTCGAAGGAGGACCTGTCGTCTGGGCGACGCGGCGGCATTAGAAGCCATCGGAAAGGCCCGCGAGGCCGGACTCGCGACCAACTGTACGAGGAGGCTCGCCGCCGATCAATACGGGGTCGCTCGACTATGACGAAGGCTGAGCTCGAACGTGCGCTGGGCGGAAGATGAGCTCGCAGACGCAACTTGTGGCCGTTCTCGGAGCGACCGTGAAGATCGACGGTGTTCGCGTCGGCGGTGTGACGGGGATCGTCGGGGACCGTGGATTCGAGCGGATCATCGGCTTCCACGTCGCGAACGGAGACCGACGCGGGCTCTTCCTGCCCTGGATCGCATCTCGCCTTCAGGACGGCATCGTTCATGCCGAGTCGTCGTTGGCGCTGATCGACGTAGGGGAGTTGGAGTCGTATGCGCGACGTGGCGCCCGAATCGTTCGCGCTCCGGACGACCTTCAGGCCCTCACGGTGTCGCGTGAGGGAGTCGTCTCGAGGGTCCAGGTCGACGACGAGGTTTCGGCGCCAGAGGTCGCGGGTACGCCCGGAGGGTGAGCGTGGCGTTCCAGAAGACGAGCCCCGAGCTGGTACGAGCCAGGACAACTGTGATCTCGTACGTCGGCGAGCACTTCGACGGCGTGTTGTCCGAGCAGGTCCGTGATGCGCTCAGACGTGGCGCGGCAGAGGTCGTGGTCGACCTCGGGAACGTGCGAATGGTGAGCTCGTCGGTGTTCACGACCTTGCACCGCGCGGGAGCGAGACTGCATGCCCGAGGGGGTCGGCTGACGGTCGTCAGCGGGCACCCGGCACTTGCTCGACTGCTGCGCCTGATTCTCTTGAGCCGCGCGTTCGCCGTGGTGAGCTCACGGGAAGATGCCTTGCGACGAGGCCCGTGAACCGTTGCCTGTCGTCCTGGACGGGCCTCGACTGCTTCCCGTTGCGAGCGGGTCGCAAGGGAGTAGTCTCGACTCCAGCAGCACAGGGCTACGCCGTTCACGGATGCGTTCGGGACCAAGGGGGCGCAACGCGCACCGGCCTCTCGCCCGCCCCCGCGAGTCGATGACCTCAAGGATGGAACGCGACGTCGATGCCTTACTCATCGCCTATCACCGAGATGGGGACCGCGACGCGCGGGATCGAGCCCTCGTCGAGCTCATGCCCCTCGTTCGCGCAATGGCTGCTCGCTACGCGGGGCGTGGCGAGCCCCTCGAGGATCTCGTCCAGGTCGGCGCCGTCGGGCTGATCAAGGCGGTCGACCGCTTCGACGTCGACCGTGGTGTCGAGTTCTCCAGCTACGCGGTACCGACGATCGTCGGCGAGATTCGCCGCTATTTTCGCGACAAGGCGTGGGCGATGCACGTCCCTCGACGCCACAAGGAGCTCGGCGTCCGCCTGTCGCGCGTGCTCGACGAGCTCACGACCGAGCTCGGCCGGTCTCCGACGATCGCTGAGCTGGCCGAGGCGACCGAGAGCGACGAGGAAGACGTGGTGGACGCCCTCGACGCCGCGCATGCTTATTCCACGCGATCACTCCACGCGCCTTTCGACGACGGGGGAGAGGGCGGCACTCTGGCCGACAAGCTGGGTGCCGACGACACCGGCTACGACGAGGTCGACGACGGTGCAGTCATCGCGGCAGGTATGCACGCGCTGAACGCACGAGAAAGAAGAATTGTCGAGCTTCGCTTCTTCGAGGAGAAGACCCAGTCGCAGATCGCCGCCGAGATCGGCATCTCCCAGATGCACGTGTCACGACTCCTCCGACGCGCGCTCCAGGTAATGCGTGGCAGGATCGAGGAGGTGTCGACCGACAATGCATGACCAGAGCGTCCGTCTGACCTTTCCTGCGAAGCCCGACTACCTCCTGCTCGCCCGGCTCGCGCTCGGGGGCCTGGCTCGGGGTCTTCAGATCGACGACGAGGTCCTCGCCGACCTCAAGCTCGCTCTCACGGAAGCCTGCGGAAACGCTGTTCGACATGCCTATTCCGCCGGTGAAGGGTCCGTACGCGTCGCATTTCTGTTCGACGACGGGCGGTTGGAGATGATCGTCGAAGACCAGGGGGCAGGCATGGAGACACCGTTGTCGCTCGATGACGAGTCTCCTTTCGGAGGCGACGTGCCGATCGAGGGTGGCATGGGGATGGCCATCATCCGCGCGATCGTGGACGAGCTCGACGTTAGAGCCGGACCAGACGAACGGGGTACCGTCGTCCACATGACGAAGTACCTCGCGGCCGCGCCGCGCTGACACATCAATCAGCGAGCTGTCTAGTCAGCTGGTGGCGGAGAGCTCGGCGAGCGCGTTTGCTTGCGACGTACTCACCGGAAGCACACGATCGAGCGTCGTGATCTCAAAAATTCGTCGCGCGCTGCCGCGCGGGAGCACGACACGAACGTCGCCGCCGCCTTCGCGCAACTCCCGTACGAGCCGGACGACGAGCCCGAGGGCTGTCGAATCCATGAACGAGACACCGACCAGATCCACGACGACGCGCGCATCCCCGAGCGTGTCGTTGATGACAGAGGTCAACTCGGGAGCCGCATAGGCGTCGAGCTCACCCTCGGCGCGAACTACCACTGCCGCGCCGGGTCCTCGGTCCAGATGCACGCGATGCACAGTCGGGAGGAAAGCACCTGAAGGGGCCAGAGGTCGAGATCCCCCGGCCCCCGGGCTGGTTCAGGCGAGTCGCCGGCCGCGAATCGCGTTCCAGGCGAACAGGATGATCAGCGCACCGCCGATTGCCGCGACCCAGGTAGAGAGGTCGAAGAACTCGTCGATCGGATCACCCAACCCGAGGGCTGTGGCCAGGAAGCCGCCGAGCAGCGCACCGCCGATTCCCACGAGCATTGTGACGATGAACCCGCCCCGATCCGGGCCTGGCATGAGCCGCTTTGCGATCCAGCCTGCGAGAAGCCCGAGAATGATCCAGCCGATGATGCCCATCGGCTACGCGGTGCGATCTCGTTCGACGATGGTCGTGTTCTGACCCCCGCCCTCACGAGTGCCGAAGCCACCCCAGCTCGACCAGGAGACGAGCGAGACGACGAACCCGACCAACCCGACAACCATCAGGATCACGCCTACCGCGGTGATGTCCACTCCGGACACCTCGGCGGAAACGGCCCAGGTCAAGACGGCGCCGATCGCGACGAGCAGGATGCTGAGACCGATACCCATCTCACAACCCCCTTCGTTATGCCGACCCTCGTGGGTTCGGACTGCACCGGTGTACCCGTCCGAAGACGCCACGAAACGTCCGAAGGGGCGTCTCGCGCTTCAGGGAGCCAGATCGGCGCAGGCTTCTTCGATCGACCCTCGGAGCGTCACAACGTCGGGAAGCCCGACGATCGTGAGCGTTCTCGCGACCGCCGCAGCCGGGTCCAGCACAACCCCGAATCGCTCCCGCGTCAACCGGCGGGCTGTCCGAAAGAAGACGTGCAACGCCGCGCTGTCGATGAACGAGACGCGGTTGAGCTCAACGACGAGCCCGCGCCGACCGGCCGCTGCATCTTCGAGCCGGGACTCGAGCTCGGGCGCGTTCGTGAGATGGATCTCACCGGCGATCTCCACGACGGCAATGGTCGGGTCGACGGTTTCGAGAACTGCGAACTCGTACGAGGTCATCTCGCCTCTAGCTGTCGACTGCAATAGCCGGACGTCCGCGGAGCATACCGGCCTTCGCGCACGGGTTTGCGTGGCGCTCGCGAAGGGCAGTGTGCTCGTGTGGGGGCCGACTGTCCGAAGTTCGCACACCCGGTCGAACGGGAGCTGGCCCGACTGTTCGACGAAGACGGAGTCGCCTGGCTCTACGAGCCGAAGACCTTTGTCCTCGAGCGTCATCAAGACGGGTCGGTGCGGGAAGCCTTCACGCCGGACTTCTACCTTCCGGAGCTCGATGTCTACATCGAGTGCACCGTCATGCGGCAAGCGCTGACGCGGCGGAAGCGCCGAAAGGCACGCAAGGCACGCGAGCGAAACGGGATAACGGTCGAGATCCTGTTTCGTCAGGACTTCGATCGTATGGCACGCCGGTGGGCGCTCGGGGGTCTCGCCGAGGCCGCGCGCACGGCACGTGTTCGAGGGGTTGAGTTTGAGAACCGACCGCAGAGGGTAGGAGTTGACACGGATATGGAGCCGCGCCACTCTCACGACGCGATGACAGAGTTTCGCATCGAGGTGGAGCATCCTCGTCCCGGTACGGTCGTCCTTGCGATCTACGGCGACGTCGATCTCCACGTTGCCGAGGAGCTGCGGAGCCGTTTGACCGCCGCGATCGACGAAGGCTTGGCGCTTGTCATCGATCTCTCGGCCGTGACGTTCGTCGACTCGACCACGCTCGGAGTGCTGCTCGGCGGCCTGAAGCGCCTCCGGGCGAAGGAAGGTCGACTGCGCCTGGTCGCGCCGGGGACAGAGATTCGGAGGATCTTCGAGCTCACGATGCTCGACCGGGTCTTCGACCTCGACGCCACACGCGATGAAGCGTTAGCTGCCGTCGTCGCGACGGACGAAGCTGAGCACGTTCTCGAGGTTGAAGAGCCTCTCGAGGCTTGATGCGAAAGCGTTTGAGGGTGTCTGCGGCGCGCACCTTGGTCGTGGCCGCCATCCGGCGGGCACGCCAATTTCGCAACTCTCTAGGAGAGGGCTGACTCGAGTGTCGGGTGCACCGTGACGAAGGTGTCGAGCGCCGCGATCTCGAGGACGCGGAGTGTTGCCTGCTCGTGTGCGACGACGGCGATGTCGACTCCCTCGTCACGGACTCGACGACTTGTCGTTACGAGCACGCGTACTCCGGACGAGTCGATAAACCCACATGACGAGAGGTCGACGACGAGTCGTGGCGTCGCCTCCACTCCAGCAAGAGCGTCTTCGAGGATGTTTGCCGTGGCCATGTCGACGTCGCCCTGTACGCGCACGACGGCGGCGCCATCTGGGAGCACGTCGACGGTGACCTCGAGGTCGCCCGCCCTTGCCACGGTCGGGAGTGTAGGCGAAGCTGCTCGGTGGATGCCACGCCCATGAGCGACTCGATTCTTCTCACGATTCCCGCCGAGGCCCGCTTCCGAGGCGTCGCGACGCTCGTGCTGGGAGGGATCGGCGCTCGACTCGATCTCCCCTACGAGCGAATGGACGACCTGCAGCTCGCGCTGCTCAGCACCCTCGACACCTGCGACGGGGACGGGTCCGTAACCGTCGAAGTCGAAGCCGGCGAGGACGATGTCGCGATTCGCGTCGGGCCGCTGGAGGATGGAGGCAGCTCCGACGCAGGGCTGCTGCGCGTGCTCCACTCGCTTGTGGACTCGGTCGAACCGACGGGACGCGACGACCAGGAGTGGATCACGCTTCGGATCAGTCGCACGTCGTCGGATTGAGGCGTGGAGCGCGAGTACGCGCACAGCGTCGACTGCGAGTAAGAGGAGCTGCCATGGACGACGAACAGCAGGACGTCGAGGAGCCGAACGGCTTCGACGATCGCGATCAAGATGGGTGGAGCCTTCCGAGACCGCCGGTCGTCCCGGCGGGTCGCGTGTCGGAGGTGTGGCCGGCCCAGCAGCTCTCCGAGCGATCCGTCGATGAGCACGGGCGAGAACCAGCGGCCTGAATCGTAAACGTCCGCGGGACAGAGCCCGCGCTCGAGCCCCGCGGACGATACAGGCGATGGGTCCGGCGTCAGTCCTGCGAGATCTGCTCGACCATCGTGCCGGTCGACGCCGGCATGGCGGTGCGAGCAACGTCTGCCTGCGCGAGGATCCCGACGAGCCGACCCTCGTGGACGACCGGCAGACGCCTGACCTGTTCCTGCGCCATGCGCTCGAGCGCCGCGTCCAGAAACTCCTCCGGGCCCGCGACGATCGGGTTTTCGCTGCAAATCTGCGATACGGGCACCTTGTTGGGATCGAGGTCCTTGGCCATGACATGAACCACGAGGTCACGGTCGGTGACGATCCCGGTGAGAACATCGCCGTCCACCACCGGTAGCGAGCCGACATTCTCCGTCAACAACGCTCGGGCGGCATCGGTGGCGCTCGCCTCGCCGGGAATGGACGTCGGAGACGGCGTCATCGTCTCGCGCACAGTTGCCTGTGACATCGAAGTTCCTCCTTTGAGATTGGGGATGTGACGTATTTCTGCGTTTCATGGAATCGTTCCCGCTCGTCTCGCGGCCGAAACCGCCTTGTTTCGAGACGTCGCTTCGCGGGCACGCCCTGGGGGTGCAGGTCGACAGCCTTCAGGACCGCACGACGGAGCTTCCAGCGCTCGTCTTCGTGCGTCGGCAAACCTGCGGCGTCTCTCGGCGAATGGAGAGCCTTGTCGCGTGGGTGACGGTGACGCAGAAGAAGCGCATTCGTGTCGTCGACATCGATGCCGACCGAAACCCGGCCGTCGCCCAGGGGCTCGGCGTGAGGAGGGTTCCGACGCTCGTCCTCATCAAGGATCGCCGGGTCGTCGCGCGGTTTGAAGGACGGGCCACCGGCCGGCAGATCCAAGACCTCATCCGCCCGTACGTCTCGGGCGCGATCTCGAATGCGTGACACTGCAAGCGTCTCGACCAACCCGCGTCCTCGCGTCAACGCAATGCGACACGCGTGACCGGGACGCCTGCGATCGAGCTCGGGATCTCCTCGACCCCGCCCTCTAGCCACGAAGCGTCGTCGCCCTCGCGCAGTGCGATGACGAGGCGCTCCGGGAGGTGTTCCCGGATTGCGTCCCAAGCGAGCTGCAGAGGCGGGTCGGGCTTGACCTGGACCGAGGCGTGTGGCGTGGGCGCTGCTTCCGCGGTGGCTTCGGCCGCCTCGCGGGCGTCCTCGCGGGCGCCGTCCTCGTCGTTGGTCAACCATTGAAGCCGAGATTGTTCGACGGCTGCGACGATCACGACGAGCTCGTCGCCGGGATCGACCAAGTCGTCGAGCTCGGCCTGCTCCAGCTCCGAGCTCGAGATGATCACGACACGTGCCATGTGTTCGATGGTTTCCCGTACCCGGCGACCCGAAACACCGTGCGGGAACGGCCCTTGACGGCTGGATCGGTCGCGGACCATTCTGAGGTACAGACCGTTCTGTGCACATGGAAAACGCGCCCCCCACTCGAATGACCGTCCGGTACCCGTCGGGGACGGTGGAGTACTGCTACGGCGGAGAGCCTCCGCAAGTGGGCGACGTCTTCGGGCGTAACGGCAACGAGGGGTTCGTGACAAGCGTGCAGTTGGACGAGGATGGCCATGCGAGGGTGGCCGTCGGAACGCGCGTACCTGCGGGCATCACCTGGAACGACGCCACTGCTCCTCGGAAAGTCGTCGACGAGAGCGCCAGCGCGAGGGAGCGAATCATGGAGGCGGCCTACGAGCTGTTCTCCCGACGTGGCATCCGCGCGGTCGGCATCGACGAGTTGCTCCACAAGGCCGCCGTTTCGAAGGCAACGCTCTACCGACATTTCCGCTCGAAGGACGACGTCGTGCTGGCATTCCTCCAGCGCCGCGAGCATCACTGGACCCGCGAGTTCCTGGAAGCCGAAGCGACGCGGCGCGGGTCGACGCCGCGCGATCGGCGACTTGCGATCTTCGACGTGTTCGACGAGTGGTTTCACGAGGACGACTTCGAAGGATGCTCGTTCATCAACGTGCTTCTGGAGACCGGCGACCTTCGTCATCCGGTGGGCAAGGCGAGCGCAGCGCACCTCGAGTACATCCGGTCCGTCGTTTCCGGGCTCGCGGAGGAGGCGGGGATCCCGGACCCAGAGACCTTCGCCCACTCGTGGCACATCCTCATGAAAGGTTCGATCGTTGCAGCGGGCGAGGGCGATGTCATGGCCGCGCGACGGGCGAGGTCGATGGGTGAGCTCGTCCTCGATCACCATTTGCAGCCGCACGAGCTCGATCTCATCTCGGACGAGAACGCAACGTAAGCGAAGCTCGTGCTCGACGAGCCGGGGCAGGCCTCCAACCTTCAATCCTGCTTGCTCCACTGTTCGATGTCGCGGCGTTCGGAGCTCGCTCGAGTCGGCTCGATGGCGCGGGTGGGGCGCGACCGCATTGGGCGAAGCGGTGACTAGGATCTGCTCGGTGGCACCTGGCGGCGTTCAGTTGACGTTCGCGCAGGCGGCGGCCGCGGACGGGATCGTGCTTGGAAGGCAAACGTTCGACTGGCTGTCCGAGCAGGGCCACGTCGGGCTCGAACGCGTCGCGAGAGGCCGACGCGATCCGGCGCTCGTCGGTCCGGTGACCGCCGCGCTCGAGACGCTCGACGCCATCTACACGCGCCTCAAGGGCGATATCTCTGTCCTGCATGCGTCGCGTGAGACTCTCCTGCTCCCTATGGATCTGGTGCACGAGCCCACCGGCACGGTGATCGAGGTCGACGAGGCACTTCACTTCACCTCGTTCCGTCTTGCCACACTCGAGCTCTATCCAGCCGATGTGACCGTGGGGTTCGATCTCGACCAGCACAAGGAACTGTGCCTCGCCTGGTGCTCGAGGACCGATGGCCTCTCGCGCGGCCTGGCCGCCAAGGGCTTCGGATTTGGCGGAGTCCAGCGGGAACGGGCGTATCACGATGCGTTGCGTGACCTCGCCACTCCGGCCATGGGCCACCCTCCGCTCATTCGCATCGTGGCTGTGGATGGCGACGGGGAGGCGGCATACCACGGTCACCGATCCTCACTCCTGACGCTTCGGGCCTCCTAGCGGCGCTTCGTAGCCGTCGATCACCGAGACGTTGACCGTCGAGCAGCGCCCGCATCGGATCCGGACCTTCTTCGTCATCTGCACCGGATTCATCGCTATGGCGAGGACGTTGCCGCATTCGACGCAGACGTAGTCGTCAGGGCCGTTGCCATGAAAGACAGGTCGGTCGACGTCGTCTTGGATCGCGGTTCCGCCGTCGAAGGGCACCTCGCCTTCCCCTATCTGTCGCATCGTGATCGTCGCCATCGACCTAGGAATCGACCTGTTCGATGATGGAGGCGCGCACTTGGCGACTCAGAGCTGGGAGAGCTTTCCGGCGAAGTCCGCGACCAGCGCGTCCAGCACGCCGACCATGACGCCCTCGCCCATCGACGCTGCCGTGCCGGTGATCTGCGCGTTGGTGTGAATCGTCCCTCCGCCGTCCGACAGCGCGATGACGACGGTTGCGTTTGCGTACCCCTGACCGCCGGCCTCCCTGGACTTGACGCTCATCACCAGGCGGTGGGCCGCGGCGTCCTGCTCGACGATCTCCACGGTGCCAGTGAAGCTCATCGACATCGCTCCCATCTTCACCTTGATCTCGGCCCTGACGGAGTCCGGCCCGGTCTTCTCGAGCACGGTTCCTCCCTCGACGCACGGCACGAGGCGCCCGAGGTCGAGAAGTGTCGCGTAGCTCTCGTCGATCGGCTTTGCCGTGGAGAACGAGTGATCCAGTTCTACAGCCACGATGCATTCTCCCCGTTGCTAGGTGAGTGGGCGACCGCCGTCCCCCTATGGTTCGCCGGCAGGCCGTTGTCGAAGCATCTTAGAGTCGCAATCACGTAGATGATGGTGAGATCGGTCCGCGTGAATCTCCGGTCAGGCATCTAGGCTCCGCGCGTGTCGATCCCGGCAGGCACGCACACCTTCGGGCCCGAAAACAGCGCGCTGTGGCTGATGACCACGCGCACCGGCGCCGCGGCAGCGGCCGGACACGACCTTCTGATTCACGTAACTGCCTGGCAGGCGACGCTCGAGGTCGGCGCAGATCCCGGTCAGACCAGTGTGGTGTTCGAAGCCGACGCCACCTCGCTTCGTGTGCGTGACGGCATCGGAGGGATGCAGCCGCTCGGCGATGACGACAAGTCGGGCATCGAGCAGACGATCGACGACGAGATCTTGAAGCAGATGGACATCGAGTTCCGCTCGACCGCGGTTCAGAGCGCCGCCGACGGAAGCCGGATCAGCGTGGAGGGACAGCTGACGATCGTGGGCCAGGCTCGTCCCATCGCATTCGAGCTCACGGTTGGCGATGACGGCAGGCTCACCGGCAACACGGTTGTCACGCAGACCACTTGGGGAATCACTCCGTACTCGACGTTGTTCGGCGCCCTGAAGGTCGGTGACGACGTCAAGGTCGTGATCGACGCATCGTCCGGTCCCGCCGATCCGGACCGCGTGGCCGAGGGGCCTGAGTTGCCGGACGCCTTCGAGACGGAGTGGCACCACGAACCGATCATCGATCCCGGCGTATCGAGCTTCCTCTGGGCGCTGGTCTTCTTCCTCTACCTTTGGTTCGGCATGGCCGCCGTCGGTGTGTCCACCGGTTCCGCGCTGGTCCTCGCGCTCGTGGCGTCGTTTCTCATCTTCCTGTTCGTCCGCACGCACGGCGTCGGCCGGGAGGACACGTAGATCCGCTCTACGGATACCGGCCTGCGCTACGAGACAGACCGGTGTCTGACACCGATTGTTAAGAACGCAACATTTCTCTCAGTATTCATGCGTGTCTGCGGTCCCGCGACTCGTGCGCGGTGTCAGACACCGGATGTTCTGATCAGTCTCTGTAGACGGTCTGCGCGTCGAGTCCGCCCTCGACCCCTGACGGCAGGGCTCCGGTGCCGTGCGCATAGAGGGCGAGTTCTTCGACCGTCTTCACCTGTGTGGGGTCGCTTCCGTCCGCACCGACCCACGCCCCGTCGAGCCACGTGAGGGTCTCCGGTGAGGTATCCAGCGCCGCGCCCGCGAGCAGCTGCGCCTTGGCGCGTATCTTTCCGCTCGCGCTGACGATGGCTGCGGAGGTGCCCGCGGATGGGCTGATGTTGTAGCCGTGACCGACACCGAACCGGTCGGTGTCCTCGGGAACGACCTTAACGTCGAGCGCAGGGATGCCGAGCTCGTCGGCGACCAGCTGAGCGTACTCGGCCTCCTTCCCCTCGGACGCGGTGGTTAGGCTGAGCACCATCTTGCCGGTCGGATGTACGCGAAGGAAGACGGCTCGGTACGCCTCGTTAGCCATCGCTGCATCTCCTCTTGGTTGTGGGGTAGCTGATCATCGCCCACTCTCGGGCGCGCGGGGTGAGCTTTCGGTCGCGAGACGCTGGCGCTCCTGGTGAGCAGTCAACGCGTTGTGCTCCTCCAGGTCGCAGAAGGACGGCTGCGGCCCGCCCATCGGGTGCGGAGGCACAGCCGGTCGTTCGCAGCCCGGGTAGATGCACGTCTTGGCCGGGGTCTCGGTCATCCTTCGACAGCTCCGTTGCAACGGGGACGCAGATCATCGGTCGGTCTCATCGCTCACCCACCCCGGAGTGATGTTGCCTCGACTCGGGCCGTGCCCGCTCGGCATTCCGACCGAGCTGCCCGGGACCGGGGTGGCGCTGCCCCACGGCTCGTCCTTCCCGGCCTCGACAGCCGGCGGGGGCTTCCAGCGCGCTGTCTGCAAGCTCTTGCGCGCCCACGACTCCATCCCGATCGCTTCGGCGACCTCACCGAGAGCTTGGAAGCTGTGACCACTCACGAGCGCGTCGCAGTGCGGCAGCGCGGCCACCATGCCGCCGGACTGCACGGAGAAGGCGTCGGCGCTCACCCTCGGATTGACCCACACGATCCGATGGGCCAGGCGCCCGAGGCGCCCCATCTCGCGTCCGACGAGCATCGGGTCGCCGCGCTCCCAGCCGTCGGAGAGGATCACGATCACGGCACCACGGGCCATGCCGCGGCGTCCGTGCCGGTCGTTGAACGTCTTGAGAGCGTCCCCGATCCGGGTCCCGCTCGACCAATCGGGCGCGGCGGCGGCAGCGCGTTGGATCGCGCGCTCAGGATTGCGGGAAGCCAGCGCGCGGGTAAGGCGGGTCAGCCGTGTGGCGAACACGAACGCCTCGGCGTTTGGACCGCTGCCGGCGGCGCAGGTGAGGAACTGCAAGTAGGCACGCGCGTAGAGCTCCATGGAGCCGGAGATGTCGCAGAGCATCACGAGCCGCCGGCGGGCGACGCGTCGGCGTCGGCGCGCGAGCCGGATCGGATCGCCTCCCGTGCGAAGACTGGCGCGAAGGGTCCGCCGCATGTCGACCCGCGCCCCATGACGTCCTTTCTCGTAGCGGCGCGTACGCCGCAGCGGGGTTGCGAGCTCGAGGCGCGACATCAACCGGTAGAGCTCAGCGAGCTCGTGCGGCTCGAGTGCGTCGAAGCTCTTGCCTCCCAGTAGCTCCTCGTCGCTCGCCATTGCCAAGGGCACCTCGACCTCGGCCCGATCCTCGTCCTCGCCGCGCTCGCTTGCCGGTGGCGACGACACGCTCACGCGCAAGTCCTGTCCATCCGAGTCCCGGGGCGAGGTCTTGTGATCGGACTTCGGCCGATCGTCCGGCGGCGAGGCTTGGGTTTGCGAGTCCTCGGGATCGAAGTCCTCGCTCTTCGCTGGGCCGCCGAAGACCGAGAAGAACACGGCGTCGAAAGCGTTGACCTGCCCTTGATCGGTGACGAAGACGGCACGCGTGGTCCAGTACAGCCGCCCGCGTGTGATTGGCTCGACGAGGGCGAGCGCCCGTGCGAAATCGGCCGTGCGGCCGGGCGTGATCGGTACACCGCTGTCGTGCAGGCGCCGGCTCAATGCCCCGACGAGCGGCGGGAGGTCGAGGTGGATCGTCTCGACTCCGAACACGCCGTTGGAGGCGCCGACATCAGTCATTGCCCTGCACGAGCAGACCGAGGCCGGCCGCGCGAATCACCTCCTGGTCCTCGTCGTATTTCAGCACCGAGCCGAGGGTGCGATCGACGGCCGCAACGTCGAGGTGCTCGACGCCGAGGAGGTTCAGCGCCGCGAGCCAGTCGATCGCCTCGGCGATGCCCGGCGGCTTCTGCACGTCGCTCGACCGCATGCGCGACACGGCGTTCGCGACTTGCACCGCCAGGATCTCCGACGAGCCTCTGACGCGGCGACGCACGATCTCCACCTCGCGCTGCGGAGTCGGATACGCAATCCTGTGGTAGAGGCAGCGGCGCTTGACGGCGTCGTGCAGGTCGCGTGTCCGGTTCGAGGTCAGCACGATGATCGGCGGATGCGTGGCCTGGATCGTGCCGATCTCCGGGATCGTCACGCTGGCGTCCGCGAGCAGCTCGAGGAGAAACGCCTCGAAGTCGTCGTCGGCGCGATCGATCTCGTCGATCAGGAGCACGGCGGGGCGCGGGCCGGGGTGCTCGAGCGCACGCAGGAGCGGACGGCGGATGAGGTAGTCCGGGCCGAACAGCTCCGCCTCGCCTAACGGCGAGCCGCTGGAGTCGGCGAGGCGGATACTCAAGAGCTGGCGCGGGTAGTTCCACTCGTACAGCGCCTCCGCCGCGTCGATCCCTTCGTAGCACTGCAGGCGGATCATCGGAGTGTTCAGCACGAGCGCAAGCGCCTTGGCGGCCTCGGTCTTGCCGACACCTGCCTCACCCTCGAGCAGCAAGGGCTGCGGCAGGCGCAGGCTCAGAAACATGGACGTCGCCAGGCCCTCGTCGACGAGATAGTCGACGTCGGCCAGACGCAGGGCGAGCGTCTCGATGTCGGGCACGAGCTCTCGGATCTCGCCGGCTGCGCCGCCCGTTTCCTCCCGCGGGCTCATGCGGAGGTT
>JBOHAY010000091.1:0-9630 GCA_050697935.1 Gaiellaceae bacterium
CCGTTCTACCTCTCGCTGCGCGACGCGTCGACTCTCGGCTCCGTCGCAGCGGCGAACGAGGACATCGTCCACTTCGACGGGACGAGCTTCAGCCTTCTGTTCGACGGCTCGGACGTCGGCATTGCGAGCCTCCGAATCGACGCGTTCGCTCGACTTGACGGGGATACGCTCCTGCTCTCGTTCGACGCCGACAAGACCGTGCCGGGGATCGCGGGCACGGTCGACGACTCGGACATCGTCCGCTTCGAGGCGAGCTCGCTGGGCGCAGTCAGCGCGGGGACGTTCTCCCTCTATTTCGACGGCTCGGACGTCGGGCTGACCGCGTCCGGCCACGACGTGACCACGGTCGAGCCTCTGTCCGACGGGCGCATCGTCATCTCGACCCTGGGCTCGGTAACGGTCTCCGGACCGTCGGGGAGCGTGTCCGCCCGCGACGAAGATCTTCTCGCGTTCACCCCGGCCTCGCTCGGCGACGTCACGACGGGCACGTTCGCGCTGCACTTCGACGGCAGCGACGTCGGGCTCGGGGATGCCGGAGAGGAGGTCGATGCTGCGGCTGTCGACGCGCTCGGGAACATCTACCTCTCGACGCTCGATACCTTCTCCGTGCCCGGCGTCGGTGGTGACGACGACGACGTCTTCGTCTTCACACCCACGTCTACCGGGCACACGACCGCAGGCACGTACTCCTCGGTGTTGTTCTTCGACGGATCCGCGTTCGGTCTCGCGGCGAATGACGTGTTCGCCATCGACCTGCCGTGAGCGAACGGTATGTACGGTCTCTCCGAGCGGATCGTCAGGGGCACCTCGTGACACGGCCGAAAGTCCTTCACATTCACGGCTCGTCGAAGTTCGGAGGCGACTCGGTTCTCATCCTCGAGCTGGGACGGGCGGCGCGCGAGCGCGGCTTCGAGGTCGACGTCCTCGCGACCGACCCGCGGTTCCAGGAGGCTGTTCGAGAGGAGAACCTGGGACTCGTAGACCTCGATGTCATTCGACGAGAGATCAGGCCGCTGTGGGACCTGCGCGGGCTGCTGAGGCTGACGCGCTTCCTCTCCGGCTCGCGGTACACGCTCGTGCACACACACACCACGAAGCCGGGAGTCGTCGGGACGCTCGCAGCCCGGCGGGCAGGAATCCCGGCGGTCATGCACACCGTCCACCTCTTTCCGTTCCACGAGGAGACCGGGAGAGCCGTAACGGCGGCGTACGTCGGAGCCGAGCGCGTCGCCGCTCGCTGGTGCGATCGCATCGTCACGGTGAGCGAGTTCCAGCGCGACTGGGCGCTTCGGGTCGGGATCGGCAGCCCTACGAAGGTCATCTCGATTCCGAACGGCGTGCCGACCGAGCGAGCACAGCCGAAGCGATCCCGAGCAGACGTCCGGGCCGAGCTCGGCATCGGAGGCGGAATCATGGTGCTCTCGACGGGGCGGCTCGCGGAGCAGAAAGGCCTCGAGTACCTCATTCGAGCTGCCGCGCTCATACGAGACGATCTACCCGAGGCGAGGATCGTCCTCGCGGGCGACGGACCGCTCAGAGGGAAGCTGTCGCAGCTCGTCTCCGACCTGCGCCTCGAGGAAGCGGTGTCCGTCCTCGGGCATCGCTCCGATGTCGGCGATCTCCTGGCCGCTTCGGATCTCGTCGTACTCCCGTCTCTCTGGGAGGGGCTCTCGATCTCGCTCCTCGAAGCCATGGCCGCGGGCAAGCCGGTCGTCACGACGTCGATCGGCAGCAATCGCGAGGTCACGAACGACGGCGAGACCGCAGCCCTCGTCCCGCCGAAGGATCCCGAGAGTCTCGCGGGGGTCATGCGCTCGCTGGCGAGCGACAGATCACGAATGAAAGAGCTTGGAGCGAGAGGGCAGCAGGTGCAGCGCGAGCGCTACGCCCTGCCCCGCATGCTCGACGCGTATATGGACGAGTACGACCGCCTGCTGAGACAGAAGAGCGTTCAGCCCCGTGCGCGACGGGTGCAGGTCGAGACATGATGAGCAGTGCCTTGGCCACCGGTGAGCCGCTCTCCGTCCCGCAGCCAGTCCAGCCGCTCGCGCTGATAGATGCGCTCGCTCGGCTCCTCGACGAGGGGGGCGTTCGCTACTGCCACTGGAAGAGCAACGCCGCGATCGATCGCTCGGCGACGGGGGACAACGATCTCGACCTCCTCGTGCACCGTGGGGACGTCCGCAAGCTCACCGAGATCCTCTCGCGCCTCGGCTTCGTGCGCGCCGACAAGCCGGGTTCGTCCATTCCGGGTATCGAGAGCTTCTACGGCTTCGATGCGGACGCCGACCGGCTCGTGCACGTGCACGCTCACTACCAGCTCGTCCTCGGCGACGATCGGACGAAGAACTATCGACTGCCGATCGAGGACGCGTACCTGGACTCCACAACCCGGACCGGTTTTCTCGCGCTTCCGTCGGCCGAGTTCGAGTACGTCGTCTTCGTCGTTCGCATGATCCTGAAGTACTGCACGTGGGACGAGATCGCGTGGTGTGCCGCGCGCGGCAGGCGTGCCGGCCCGAGCCGAACCGAGAGCGGCGAGCTCGCCTACCTCGAGGCGCGGGTCGATGACACGCGGGCGACCTCGATCGTCGAAGAGCACCTCCCGTTCGTCGGGGCCGAGCTGTTCGCCGAGTGCGTCGCCGCACTGAGAACCGGCGCATCGATTCGACGACGGATCGGAACGGGACGTAGGCTCGAGCAGAGCCTCCAGCCCCACGCCCGTTACTCTCGGCGAAAGGACCGCGCATTGCGAATCGGGCGCCGCGTCGCGATCGCCGCCCGCCGCCGCACGCGCGGGTCGCCGAAGAATCGTCTCGCCGGCGGCGGGGCGCTGGTCGGGATCACGGGCGGCGACGGATCCGGGAAGTCGACCGTGCTCGCCGCCCTCGACAACTGGCTCCGGCCCGAGTTCGACGTGCGTCTCGTCCATCTCGGCAAGCCGCGCTGGTCGGCCACGACGGTTGTCGTGCGGGGAGGCCTGAAGGTAGCCGTGCTCGGCGTAGCCGGGCTGGCGCGCCTTGTTCGTGTCACCCCCGTGCAGCGCCTCGCGGATGCGGCCGAGACGTACCGGCCGCTCCTCTGGCTCCTCTGCACGGCCCGTGACAGGCACAACGCGTATGGCCACGCGCGCCGGTTTTCCGCTGAGGGCGGGCTCGTCCTCTGCGATCGATATCCGCATTCGCGACTCAGATCCATGGAGGCCCCACTCATCGCGAGTCGAACCGCCGACGGCCCCGACAATCGCCTCGTCAGGGCCATGAGCGACCTCGAGGAGCGCTATCACCGCGCGATTGCTCCGCCCGAGTTGCTCGTCGTCCTCCGCGTCGATCCGGAAATAGCGGTCGGGCGCAAGACAGAAGAGAGGCCCGAACTCGTCCGCGCGAGAGGGACAGAGGTGTGGAACATCGACTGGCACGACTCCCGTGCGCACGTCATCGACGCGAGTCAGCCTGCGGACGCGGTTGCGCGAGAGCTGAAGGCTCTCGTCTGGTCGACGCTCGCCTAGGCGGCTGCTCCGATCATGTCTCGAGACTCTCAGATCATCGAGATCGTCGGCGTGGCCGGCTCCGGTAAGTCGACGCTGACGCGCGAGCTTCGAGCCGAGTACGACTGCGAAGTGGCGGACTCCCTGCACACGCGGAGCCTTGCGCACTGGCCGTATGTCGCGCACGGCATTCCCGGGCTCGTGCCGCTCGTGGCAGCAAGCGCCCAGCATGGACCGCTACTCAGCTGGGACGAGCTCAAGTTCGTCCTGTATGTAGCCGAGTGGCACAGGTTCCTGCGTGATCGCCCTGGCGTGCCGCGGGCCGTCCTTCTCGATCAGGGCCCGATCTTCGGCCTCGCCTGTCTGCTGTGGGGGCGAAAGCCGTTCACGCGGAGTGCGCCCTTCGAGTCGTGGCTGCGACGGATGGTCGAGCGCTGGTCGCTCGAGCTCGACGCGATCGTGGTGCTCGATGCCGCTGATGAGATCCTGCTTGCCCGGATCAACGCCAGGAAGCAGAGCCACGACGCCAAGGGCGCGCCCGTCGGCCGGGGGCTCGAGCTCATCGAGCGGCACCGCGATGCGTACGCGCGCGTGCTCTCCCTGAGCGAGGCTCTCGGACGTCCGCGTCTCCTTCGCTACGACACCGCTACGATGCCGCCGGCCGAGATCGCCGCTGAGCTCGCGGATGTCCTCGAGCTGAGCCGATGGGCAACGAGGGGCGAGAGGGCGATGGCCGGCGACATGCGAGGAGATCTGACATGAGCGAGGCTGCTTCGGTCGAGCGTCGGCTTCGAATCCTGCACCTGATCATCGTTCTCGGAGAGACGAACGGGCAGTACAACGAGCACTGCCTGCCGCTGATGGACGATCGCGATCTCTCGATTTGCACGTACTTTCGGCCGCAACTCGAGTGCCCGGAGCAGATCACCGTCTTCGCCGGCGACGACACGCTGCGCGGGTTCTTCCGTGCGCTCGGCGCCGCGCTCGACGGGAAGCACTACGACGTCATCCACGCGCATGCTCCGCATACGGGAGCGCTGCTAACGGCCGGGCTCGCGTTCCACCCGAGGCGGTGGAAGCTCTTTCGCAAACTGGTCTACACCGTTCAGGACTCTTACTACGACTACAAGCCGCGCAACAAGGCGCTGATGCTGCCGGCGATCGCGACCTTCCGGCGCGTCGTCTTCTGCGGCCACGCTGCCTATGACAGCTACCCGCGTCTCTGGAAGCGACTCGTCGGCAAGCGGGCTCGGGTCGTGCAGAACGCAGCCGATCTCGATCGGGTCGAGCGCGCGGCGAACGCGGCCGGACCTCACGACGCCGCGACGTTCGACGTCGTCTCCATCGGACGGCTGGAGAAGGTGAAGGACCCGATGACCGTGCTCTCGGCATTCCACCGAGCCGGCGATGACCAGTCGACGCTCACGTTCGTCGGAGCAGGCTCGCTGGAGGAGCGGCTCGCGAAGGAGATCGAGTCTTCGCGCCTCGGCGATCGGGTCGCGCTGGCCGGGCTCGTTCCCCGCGACGACGTCTTCACCCGCTGCGCCCGGGCAGACCTCTTCGTCTCCGCGTCGCTCGGCGAAGGCCTGCCCGTGGCCGTCATCGAAGCCATGGCGGCGGGCTGCCCCGTCGTGCTTTCCGACATTCCGCATCATCGCGAGGTCGCGGACGGGGCGGACTTCGTTCCGTTCGTGCGTACGGGAGACATCGACGGGTTCGCCCGCGAGATCGAGCGCTTTCGAAGCATGTCGCCGGAAGCGCGGCAGACGATCGGCGCCGAGGGGAAGAAGCTCGTCTCGGGCCGCTTCGGGCTTCCGACGATGCACGCGGGCTACGAGAAGGTCTACCGGGAGATCGTGTGATCGTCGAGCTCATCGGCTGTGACGGTGCGGGAAAGACGACGTTGAGCGGAATGCTCGGCGAACCCGGGGTTCTCGAAGGTCGTACCGTCGCGATGGCCGATCTCGTTCTCGATCATCGAGTGCTCAGTGCGATCACGCATCCCACTGCTGTGAACGTCGCGCAAGAGGTCGGCAGCCTGCCGTACCTCCTCCGCGCTCATCGGCGCCGCCGCGCTTACTTCGCGTTCGCCTGGCGCATGCACACCCACTACGCGCGCTCGACGTACGACCGGCTGAACGGCATGCGCGGCATCTCGCGGCGGGTCGGAATGTACGAGCTTGCGAGGAGTCGCGCCGCAGATCGCGTCGTCCTCTCCGACGAGGGCACCGTGCTCAGCGCCTACCTGTTCGCGCTGAGCGACGTCGACCTCGATCGCTCCGACGTCGAGCGTTTCGCGGAGCTCGTCCCGCGCCCCGACACGATCGTCTACGTCCGAGCCTCGATCGCAGCGCTCGTACGCCGAGCGACGAACCGTCCCGGCCAGCGGCGACAGCATGTCGGGAAGTCTCGAACCGAGATCGAGCGGACGATCACCCGCACGGTCGAGGTGTTCGATCTCGTCGCGGCTGCGTCGCCGCTGCGAGACCGTGTTCTCGTCGTCGAGAACGAGGACGACGAGCCCGACGGCCTCCGTCGGCTCGCCGGGGAGCTTGCCTCGGCGCTTCGCAGTCCCGCCGTCGGCGACGAGGGAGCCGAGCTCGTGCACCCGGTCCTGTCCGACACGCTGTACATGGAGCCCCGCGGCTAGTGCTCACGACGGTCTCGTCTCTCATCGACCGGCTGAACGACGCAGGCGTCCGGTACTGCCACTGGAAGAGCAACTGGATTCTCTCCGAGACGCTCGAGGGCAAGACGGATCTCGATCTCCTCGTCCACCGGCAGGATGCCGCGTCTTATCGGCGGATCCTCCAGGACCTCGGGTTCCGACCGGCCGTCGAGGACGGAAGGGTGTCGTTTCCATCCGTCGAGCATCACCATGCGCTCGACGACGCGAGTGGCACGCTCGTTCACGCCCACTCGTACTACCGCGTCATCTCGGGTGGGAGCCTCGTCAAGAACTACCACCTGCCTCTCGAGGAGATGCTCCTTCGCGAGGTTACGACCAACGGCGCCGTAAAGGTGCCGTCACGCGGAGCCGAGCTCATCGTGTTCGTGCTGCGCATGTCGCTGAAGCACGCGACCTTGGCCGAGCTCGTGCTCGTGAAGCGCGACTGGACGAACGTCCGGCGTGAGGCCGCTTTACTCGTCACCGATGAGGCCCGAGCCGAAGCCGAGGTGCTGCTCCCCGGCTGGCTCCCTGCCTTCGACGCGAGACTGTTCGAAGCGGCGCTCGATGGGTTGAGCGCGCCCGCCTCCGTCGTCCGCCGGGTCGTCCTGGGCCGTCGCGTACGTGCCGAGCTCCGACCCTACGCCCGGACCGGGCGTATTCGTGCGTGGCTCGCCGAGGTGCAGGCTTTCGCCGGCAAGGCGTTCCGCCGCTCGCGCGACTCGAGGAGGCGACTGAGGCCTGCAGGCGGAGGAGCTGTCATCGCATTCGTCGGTCCGGAGGCGACAGGCAAGTCGACCTTGCTCGCTGACGTCCAGGAATGGCTCGGGGCCCACTTCACGGTCCGCTACATCCATGCGGGCAAGCCGCCGAGCACCTTTCTGACCTTCGCTCCGAATCTGCTCCTGCCGGCCCTGCGCTCGCTCGTCCCCAGCCAGCGGTCGACGAGCGTCAATGCAAGCCAGATCACTCCTGGCCAGGAGAAACGTGCGCCCGAGCCGTTCCCGCTGCTGTTCGGCATTCGAGCCGTCTTTCTCGCGCATGACCGGCGGGCGCTTCTGACATCGGCCTACGCGACTGCGGCAAACGGCGCGATCGTTCTCTCCGACCGGTATCCGTCGGTCGATCGCGGAGCTCTCGACGGTGCTCAGCTGGGTCACGACCACGCCCCTGTTCCCGGAGGCGCCGCGCGTCGCCGGCTCGCAGCCGTCGAATCGCGCCTCTACAGGGACATTCCGCCTCCTGACCTCGTCGTCTATCTGACGGCTCCTCTCGACGTGGCTCTCGAGCGCAACCGAAGCAGAGGGAAGTCCGAGCCCGAGAGCTATCTGTTGTCACGCCACGCGCGGAGCTCGAGTCTCGAGTTCGACAGGACCGTTGTTCATCGGGTGGACACGAACAGGCCGTTCGACGAGGTCAGTTCCGAAGTCCGGCGCATCATCTGGGCGGCACTGTGAGTGCCGCGACCTCTGACAGCCCGCAGTCCCGGCCCGCTGCAGTGCGCCGACTCGCTGCGGCGATCGTATCGAGCCGGCCGGTAACCTGGTGGGTTGTGAAAGCAATCGCCCCCGGATACTCTGCGACTGCAGTGACGAGCCGGCAATCCTGGCCGTTCTGGGGCGTCTCCCGGCTATCTGGGCACTCATCGACGAGCCGCGCGATCGCCGACCGCGTAGAGCCTTCGGGATCGCTCCGGGCGTACGATGATGCACGGGTGGAGTGCGCGTGACCGAGAACGGCGGCGCCGGAGGGACGTGGCAGGCGAGCGATGGTCAGCGCACGCTTTCCGAGCGACAGCCGGGAGTCGCGGAGCCGAACGTCTTCACCTCGATCGCGAACCATCGGATGCTGGTCCTCAGCTCGATCCTTGCCTTCGCAGTCGTGGGACTTCTACTCACGTCGCTCAGAGCTTCCGAGTACGGAGCAGAGGCAGGGCTGGTGCTCAGGAATCCACAATCGCTCTCGCTCGCCGACAGGCCCGTGGGAGACGAGCTTCGCTACGTGGCGGATCAGGTTGCGATTCTCAAGTCCATCGCGGTCGCTGACCGCGCGAACGCTCTGATCAAGGCGGCGGGTGGCGTACCCACGGACGCTCGTACGATCCAGCGCAAGACGACGATCCGCTCGAACGCAGATTCGAACTACATCGTCGTCCATCACGCCGCCGAGAGCCCGAATGCGGCCGCGGCAGGAGCCAACGCGATCGTGCGCGCATATCGCGATCTCATTCGCGCCGACCTCACGGACGATGCGAATGCCTCGCTCGCCAAGCTCAACGCAGCGATTGCCGATGCATCGAAGGCGCTGGCGGCGCTTTCGGGCTCGCAGGGAAGCGGCGTCTCGGCCGTTGTGCGCGCACGAAAACAACAGGAGCTGCAGGCGCTCCTGAGCGAGCTTCGCACCCGACGGACTCGCATCCAGGTAAACGCGAAGCTCGCGGGCGACGGCGTGGGTCTCTTCTCTCCCGCCGGTCTTGGACAGGCCCAGGGGGTCTCTTGGCTTTCAGCCCTTGCCATTGCCGTGGTGCTCGGGGGGCTCGTCGGTGCCGGGCTCGCGTACTGGCTCGACGCACGGAAGCAGGCGTTCTCGAGCTGGCTCGAGCCGGAGGCGGTCCTCCGTGTGCCGGCTATCGCCGAGATCCCGGACTTCACTCACGAGCAGATCGCGTCCAAGCTGCCCGTGCTCCACTCGCCGGGGACGGAATCGGCAGAGGCCTTCAGGCTGCTGGAATCTTCGATCGGCCCCACGAGAGAGACAAAGCAGAAGGCGGCGAGTCGACCGCGAGACGAGAGCGGCAGGTTCGCACCGAGCGGGGCGGGGAACAGGTCCGTCGCGTTCGTCGCCGGCGCGTTCGGCGACGGAACCACCACGTTGACTGCGAACACGGCTTTCGCAGCCGCGCAGGAGGGTCATCGTGTGCTGGCGTTGGACACCGACGTCGAGCAGCAGGGTCTCACACACCTGCTCCTGGGGCGTGCCATCACCGTCGACGGCGCTGAGGCCACGGCAGAAGGGCTGAGCAACATGCTCAGGCAACGCTCGTCTTCGGAGACCATCCAGCGCGTCATGGGAACGGGTGCGGGGGGGACGCTCAGTCTCCTCGGCCCGGGCACTGCGACCCGTCGTCGGAACGACGTCTTCCGCGCCGAGCAGATCCTGGCGACGCTCGACTCGATTCGCGACGAGTTCGACATCGTGCTCATCGACGTGCCGCCCATCCTGCACATTGCGTATGCCGATGCGCTCCTACGCAGCGCGGGCACGGTGGTGGTCGTCGTGCGGCATCGGAGCGAGGCCGCTCGGTTGAAGCACGTCGGCGACCGGCTCGCGCTCCTGGGGGCGCATCCTGTGGGCTACGTCTACAACTTCGCACCCTCCCGCCAGGAGGTTGGACGCAGCAAGACGAAGACGGTGCTCGATCGGGCAGAGTCGGTCGTCGGGCAGAGCCGCACGCAGACGAAGAAGCCGGTCGCGC
>JBOHAY010000092.1:0-7507 GCA_050697935.1 Gaiellaceae bacterium
CGGGCGCGATTCGGGATCCCGATCGTGTTCTACGACGGCGACGTGCCGATGAGCCTTCCCGAGTTCGGAGGCATGGACACCGGCTTCAACCCGTACCACGGCGCCGACCCGTGGGAGTACGACCTCGTGCTCTCGAACTCCGAGGGTGGCATTCCCAGGCTGCTCGAGCTGGGCGCCCGTCGGGCGGACGCCCTCTACTGGGGCGCGGATCCCGAGTTCTTCGCACCTCAGCCGGTCGACAAGGACGTCGACGTCTTCTTCTACGGCTACGGGGACAAGTTCCGCCGCGACTGGATGAAGACGATGGTCGGAGAGCCTTCGAGGCTCGCACCCGAGCTCGACTTCGCGCTCGGCGGGCTCGACTTCCAGGGCGACACGGGAACCGCCCGAACTCTCGGCGACGTTCCCTTCAACCTCTTCGCCCGCGCGATCTCCGCCGCTCGCGTGAACCTCAACATCACGCGTCGACCCCACGCCACGGTCGCCGGATCCTCGACGGCGCGGCCTTTCGAGCTCGCGTCCTCGGGAGCAGCCATCGTCTCGAATCCGCACGAGGGGCTCGAGCGCTGGTTCGAGCCTGGCCAGGAGCTCATCGTCGTCGAGAGCGCTGCGGAGGCAGCATCGGTGTACCGCGAGCTCATCTCCGACCCGGCGCAAGCCGAGGAGATGGGCCGGCGCGCGCGGGAGCGCGTTCTCGACGAGCACACCTACGCGCATCGAGCGCGACGGCTGCTCGAGCTCGTCGGGCTCGAAGCCGGGGTGCGCGTGTGAGCAACGCTCGCCTACGGCTCGCGTTCACGGGGGAAACATTGTTTCCCCCGTGTGCCCCCTTCGTCCTGAGAGCGTGGGAAACCTCCCGGTTCCCCACACCCCTCCACGCTCACGGGCCGGAGTCCGGCCTGTGAGCAACGCGCGCCTGGTCGCAATCGTGCCTGCTTGGAACGAGTCGGGCGCGATCGGCGGGGTCGTGGACGAGATCACTGAGCTCGACGACTCGATCGACGTCGTGGTGATCGACGATTGCTCGACCGACGACACCGCTGACGTCGCCGAATCACACGGCGCCACCGTGCTCCGGCTCCCGTTCAACGTGGGGATCGGCGGAGCTGTCCAGACCGGCATCAGGTATGCACGCGACGAGGGATACGAGGTCGCCGTCCGGCTCGACGGCGACGGCCAGCACGCGGCGTCCGAGATCCCGAAGATTCTGGCGCCCGTCGAGGCCGGCGACGCCGATCTCGTCATCGGGTCGCGGTTCGTCGACCCTGGCGGCGTGTATCGGCCACCGTTCGCGCGGCGGATCGGTATCGGCGTCTTCGCGCGTCTCGTCTCCCTCCTCGGCGGCCAGCGGGTGACAGACACGACCTCGGGGTTCGTCGCCCTCGACCGCGCGGGCATCGAGCTGTTCGCGACGCAGTTTCCGCACGACTATCCGGAAGTGGAGGCGACGCTCGTCGCGCTCCGCAGCGGGCTCCGCGTGACCCAGGTGCAGGTCGACATGCGAGAACGGACAACGGGCTCGTCCTCGATCACGTTCGTCGGGTCGCTCTACTACATCGTCAAAGTCATGCTCGCGCTGCTGGTGGCCAGTCTGCGCCGGTACCCGCGCCTCGAGGGTGCGAAACAGTGACGCCTGTTCGAGTCTCGATCGTCGGCGCAATCGCGTCGATTCTCCTCATCCTTGTCGTCCTCGAGCTCGTTCGTGGCCGACGGCTCAAGGAGCGCTACGCGCTGCTCTGGCTGGCGACGGGTGTTGTCCTCCTCGTGCTCTCGATCTGGCGCGACGGCCTGAACACGATCGCGGGCTGGGTAGGCGTAACGAGCTATCCGCCCGCGGTTCTCTTCGCGGTCGCCACGCTCTTCATCCTGCTCGTACTGCTGCACTACTCGACCGTGATCTCCAAGCTGACGGACGAGAACGTCGATCTCGCACAGCGGATCGCTCTGCTCGAGGAGCGCGTCAGCCGGTTAGGGTCACCGGCGGACTGAACGCGAACACGTCGCCCGCCTCGGGGTCGTCGATCCAGTTCGTGCCTACGCCGATCCGGTAGGCAGCGGTTGGCGGCGAAGAGGGGTCGACGTACTCCTGCTCGCGCGTAGTTGCGACGGCCGTTCCCTTGAGGTAGCAGTACCAGGCCACGCCTCCCGAGAGGTAGCAGACCGTGTCGTCTCCTGATCCGTCGTGGCGATAAACGCGATAGAAGACGTCTCCTCGCCAGTTCGCGTCATCGCTCCAGGTGAGGCGCGCCGCCGTGCCCGAGCGCTCGACGGTGAGCACAAGTGACTCGTCGACCGGGGCGAGGATGTCGCTACCCTCGCCACCTGGCTCACCCTGGAAGATCGCGGGGGTGGGAGCCTCTGCCGGCGACGACGCTGCGAGCGCGACGGCCGGAAGGACGACCGACGCGATTGCGGCCACGACGATCCAGCGAGGTGCGATCGCCTGCGCGTGTGGGGCCGCCAGACGATCGCCGAGGCGTCGCGCGAGAGTCGGGATCAGTAGAGGGATCGAGGCGAAGAGGAGGAGGTACGCAGGCCATGCCGGCATGAGAAGGCGCCAGAACGTGTTCGCCTCGATGCTCGCGCGCGGCGAGAAGCCTTTCACGACGAGGAACGCCGCGAGCCAGCCGCCGAGCAGGGCGGCGATGGCGCCGCGCCGGACACGAAGCACTGCGATGAGACCTGCAATCGGGGCCCATTGGGCAAGCCGAGCGCTCCAGAAGAACTCGCGCAACTCGTCCATCTGCTTCTTCCAATGCTCGAAGTCGAGGTCGAAGTAGCGATCGAGCTGGAGATCGGCGAGCGGTGCGCTCGAGCCGGCAGCCACGCGCACCTGCTCCAGCGCGAGCACGGGAAGCTCGCCGAGTCCACGGTACTTCCAGGCAAGCAGGACGAGGAGTGCCGGGATGGTCGCTGCGGCACACACGATGCCCTCGCGCCACCGGCGTGCAACGACATAGGCGAGGCCGATGCCGAAGGCGATCAGGAAGTTCGAAGGCTTCAGAGCCGCGGTAGCGCCGGCGAGGAGACCCGCGAACACGGCGTCGGTGATGCCGCCCGGCGAGAGCGAGCGCACGACGTAGAGGACGGCTGCGAGCGCGAGCACCGTCGAGGGGAAGTCCGCCATCGCTGTCAGCCCGAGCGCCTGCGGGAGGAAGTGCTCTGCCCAGCGCTCCTGGTAGCGGTCGACGAAGAGCGGGATCGAGGCGAAAGGGGCGACTACCCAGAGAAGCGAGGCCCAGTACCCGAGAAGCCGGCCTCCGATGTTCGAAGCGATTCCGTAGACGCACAGCAGAGCGACAGGGCCGAGGACGAGCACCTGAACGAGCACGAGTGGCGGCAGTGCCTGGACGAACGTCGGCCCGGTGACCCACATGATCGGCATCAGCAGGTACGACCAGAGGTAGCCGAGCTCCGTCGGCGCCAACTCGAGCTGGCCGAGGAGCCAGCCCTGCGTGGCGAGCCAGATCTGGTCCCCGCCCTGGAAGAAGACCCAGCCGTTGTGGGTCACCGACAGTGCGAGCACAGCGGTTCCCACGATCTGGGCGCCGACCAGCGTGCCGAGCACGGCGCGCGGCCGGTCGAGCAGACGGTCGATCATGCGGCCGACGCTGTGGGCGACCGCTATCGAGGTATTAGCGACCGACACCGGCGACGGCCGAGCGGTACCAGGCCACGGTGTGCTCTATCCCCTCGCGCAGCGGGGTACGCGCCTCGAAGCCGAAGAGCTCCTGTGCGCGCGTGGCGTCGACGCTTCGACGTGGCTGTCCGCCGGGCTTGTCGGTATCCCAGACGACGGTTCCCGAAAAGCCGGTGACGTCGGCGATCAGCTCCGCCAACTCGCGTATCGAGATCTCCTTTCCCGCGCCGAGGTTCACCGGCTCGGGCCTGTCATAGCGCTCTGCGGCGAGGACGAGGCCCTCGACGCAGTCGGCCACGTAGAGGAACTCGCGGGTCGGCGAGCCGTCGCCCCACAGCACCACCTCGCTGTCGGTCTCGATCATCTTTCGGATCAGAGCCGGGATGACGTGGGAGGTCTCGAGATCGAAGTTGTCGCTCGGCCCGTAGAGGTTCGTCGGCAGGAGGAAGATGCTGTTCAGGCCGTACTGGTCGCGGTACGCCTGGGCGCCGACGAGCACGGCCTTCTTCGCCACCCCGTACGGTGCGTTCGTCTCCTCTGGATAACCGTCCCAGAGTTCGTCCTCGCTGAAGGGAACCTCGGCGAACTTCGGGTACGAGCAGACCGTGCCGACGATCACGAGCTTCGGGGCCCCGTGGAGGCGTGCCTGCTCGAGGACGTGTGCCCCCATCGTCAGGTTCGCGTACCAGTAGCGTCCGGGGTTCGCGCGGTTTGCCCCGATTCCGCCCACTTCCGCCGCGAGGTGGTAGACGAGGTCGGCGCCGGCGTCGTCGAACATCCGCGCGGTGTCACTATCCGAGGTGAGGTCGTAGTCCGCGCTCCGCGCGACAACGACATCGTGACCATCGGCCTCGAGCCGCGTAACGAGATGCGACCCGAGGAAGCCTCCGCCTCCGGTGACGAGGACGCGCACCAAGGCAGCGTACCGCGACGTTCGGCTTCCGCCGGCGCCTCTACGATGCGCCTCGTGAGGTCGATCAGCGACCGGCCCGCATTGCTCTTCGGGCTCGGTGCGGTGCTGGCGATCGCTGCCTTCCACCTCTGGATCACGCCGTCGAACCCTCCCGGCTATCACCGCGACGAGGCGGCGCTCTCGCTCAACGCGTACACACTGTCGACCGATCTGCGTGATGAGGACGGAGCGCGCTTCCCGCTCTTCTTCCGCTCGTTCGAGGACTACAAGAGCCCGCTCTACCCATACTTGCTGGCCGGCGTCTTCAAGGTCACCGGTCCCGACGCGCAGGCGGCGCGCGCATTCTCGGCCGTCCTCGTTCTCGCCGCTGTTCTCCTCCTGGGACTGCTCGCCAGGCGACTTACCGCGAGCAACGTCGTCGCAGCCGCGGTCATCGTCGTCGCCGGGCTCACGCCCTGGCTGTTCGAGCTCGGGCGAATGGCCATCGAGGCGACGACCCAACCGCTGCTCATCGTGCTCCTGCTGCTCTCGCTCGAGCGAACAAGCCGGCTCGAGCGATACACGGTCTCGCAGGGAGTGATCGCGGGAGCCTTGGTCGGGCTCCTCACCTATTCGTACACGGGCAGCCGCCTGCTCGGGCCTCTGCTCGCCGGAGCGCTCCTCGTCTTCGGAGGGCGCGGTCGCTGGCGGTTCGTCCTGTCCGCCTGGGTCGCCTTCGTCGTTGCCGTCGTTCCGATAGGCGTCTACGCACTTCGACATCCGGGCAACCTCACCGCTCGGTACGAGGCAACGACCATCGCCCGCGACGGGCTGTCGGGTCCGCGACTCGTGGTCGAGGCCGTCGGCAACTGGTTGCGCGACATCAATCCGGTGCATTGGTCCAGGGCCGGCGATCCGGCGCCCTACATCCACAACTCGGGGTACGGGGCCTTCTACGCGGGGATCGCCGTGCTCGCGATAGCGGGAGCCGTGCTCGTGCTCACCCGCAAGCGGGCAGATCGCTGGTGGCGCTTCGTCCTGCTCGCGACCCTTCTCGTCCCGATTCCTGCGGCCCTGACAGTCGACCGCTTCAACGCGATCAGGCTGGCCGCCCTCCCGGTCCTCATGTTGGTTCTTGCGATCCCCGCTCTCGCTGCTCTCGCCGCCTCGGTCAGGCAGTCCTGGCCTGCACGCGTCGCGGTTGGCGTGCTCGCGCTCTCGATCGGCATCCAGTTCGTCCAGTTCCTCGACATCTACCGCACCCGTGGCCCAGCGCGACTGGTTCTGTTCGAGGCGGGCGTCAGGCCTCTGCTCGAGCAGCCCTTTTCCGACGGTGACCCGATCTACGTCGATTTCGACGACCGCGGCGCGCAGGCGCAGGCGCGCTGGCATGCCGCTGAGCAGGGCCTACCGCAGAGTCGCATAGTGATCCTTCCCGACGGCGGCATACCGCCAGCGGGCTCGATCGTCTTTGCCCGTTTTCAGGAGTGCGACTACGTGTGCGAGAAGTTCGCGCACTGGGAGGACTACTGGCTCGCGCGGGCAATCGGCCCGAAGCCCGGGTAGCCGATGTGACACTGTCGACGAGGATCCGTAGGTGGTCGAGGCGTTGGGAGGTGACGATCGGGCTGGCTGCGGTCGTCGGTGTCTGTGCCTTCCAGCTGTGGGTCTCACCCTCCAACCCGCCCGGGTTCTTCCGAGACGAGGCAGCGCTCGCGTACAACGCGCACACGATCGCCGAGGACGGCCGCGACGAATACGGGGCGCGGTATCCGCTCTACTTCTCGTCCTTCCTCGACTACAAGAGCCCGATCTTCGTCTACGGCCTCGCCGGTGTGTTCCGTGTTACGGGAGCGGATCGGGAGGTCGCGCGCGGCTTCTCGGCTGTCTGCATGCTCGCGGCGATCCTGCTTCTCGGCTGGCTGGCCTACAGGCGAACGCGGCGGGCATCGGTCGGAGTAGCGGTCGTTGCGCTGGCCGGCTTCTCGCCGTGGCTCTTCGAGTTGGGTCGTGTCGCATTCGAGGCTGCGCTCGAGCCCCTGTTCCTCGTACTTGCGCTGCTCTGTGTCGAGAGGGCGAGCCGGCTGGAGCGCTGGAACCCGCTCAGCGCGCTGCCGCTTGCGGCGGCGCTCGGAGCGATCACGTACGTCTACGCAGGAGGACGGCTGCTGGCCCCGCTCCTTGCCGCGGCGCTCGTCGTGCTGGTCGACCGGTTGCGTTGGAAGTGGGTCGTCACGGCATGGCTCGGCTTCGCCGTGACGCAGATTCCTCTGTTCGTCTATACGAGAGCCCACCCTGGAGCACTGTCCCGTCGTTTCGACGCGACGACGTACATCACGGACGACATGTCGCGTCCGGAGATCGTCGGGCGCGCGATCGTGAACTTTCTCCAGGACCTTCAGATCTGGCACTACGCGTACTCGGGTGACGTCAAGCCGTACGCTCACACTCCGGGGTCAGGCGCGCTTCTCGGCGCGTCGCTCGTCCTTTCGCTCGCCGGACTCGTGCTCGTGTTCGCCCGGCACAGGTCGGATGCGTTCTGGCGGTATTCGGTCGCGGCGCTCGCGGTTTCGCTCGTCCCTGCCGCGGTGACGATCGATCGCTTTCACGCGGTGCGCCTGGCTCCGTTTGCCGTCATGCTGGTCGTGGTCGCGATTCCGGCGGTCGAAGCCCTACGTGAGGCGGCGAGGCTTTCCGTCTGGGCTCGAGTCCTCGCTGCGTCTCTCGTGGTCCTGGCGTCAGTGCAGTTCGCGTCCTTCATCCACAACTTCACGACGAAGGGGCCGCTGCGCACAGGTAGGTTCGAGGCAGACATCCCTCGACTGCTCGACCGAGCCTGGGCGAACGGAGGCACGGTCTACGTCGACTACGACGATCTCGAGCCGTTGACCATCGCTCGCTGGTATGCGCTCGTGAAGGACATCGACCAGGCTCGCGTCGTCAGGCTCCCCGACGGCGGCATTCCTCCCACCGGA
>JBOHAY010000093.1:0-9633 GCA_050697935.1 Gaiellaceae bacterium
ATCGACCGCCGGCCCGCCGCAATCGCGCGCTGCGCCGGGGTCGCCGACGTGGTCGCGGCCGTTCGCTTCGCGCGCGAGCGCGATCTGCTCGTCGCGGTGCGCTCCGGTGGCCACGGGGTTGGCGGTCACGCGCTGTGCGACGGCGGCCTCGTGATCGACCTGTCGCCGATGAGGGGCATCCGCGTCGACCCCGCAGCGAGGACGGCGCGCGCCGAGGCGGGCGTGCTGTGGGGCGAGTTCGACCGTGAGGCACAGCTCTTCGGGCTCGCCACCGTCGGCGGCATCGTCACGCATACCGGGATCGCCGGCCTGACGCTCGGCGGCGGGATCGGCTGGCTGATGCGCAAGTACGGCGCGACAGTCGACAACCTGCTCTCCGTCGACCTCGTTACTGCGGACGGCGAGCTCGTCACCGCCAGCGAGGGCAACAACCCCGATCTACTCTGGGGAGTGCGCGGCGGCGGCGGTAACTTCGGCATCGTCACGTCGTTCGAGTACCGCCTGCATCCGGTCGGGCCGATCGTGCTCGCCGGGCCGATCTTCCACCACCTCCACGACGCCCCGGAAGTGCTGCGCTTCTACCGCGAGTTCGCCGCCACCGCGCCCGACGAGCTCACGACGATCGTTGAGCTCGAGCTCGCGCCGCCACTGCCGTTCCTACCCGAGGAGGTGCACGGCGAGCCGATAGTCATGGTGGGCGCGTGCTACGCCGGGGCGCCTGAGGACGGGGCCGAGGTCGTCCGGCCGCTGAAAGAGTTCGGCAGCCCGATCGTCGATCGGCTCGAGCCCACGCCGTACCTGGCGCTGCAGTCGATGTTCGACCCGCTCGTGCCGCACGGCTGGCACCGCTACTGGAAGTCCGTCGAGCTGCCGCCGCTCACCGATGGGGCGATCGACACGCTGATCGACGACACCTCGCGCATCACGTCGCCACGCTCGTACACCATCATCCTCCAGCTCGGCGGGGCGCTCGGTCGCGTGCCAGAGGACGCATCCGCTTTCAGCCAGCGCGACGCCACGCACAACCTCGTCATCAACGCTGTCTGGACCGAAGACGACCCAGAGGGCGACCGGCACACCGCCTGGGCGCGCGACTTCTTCGACGCCCTGCAGCCCCACGCGCGCGACCGCGTCTATGTGAACTTCCTCGGCGACGAGGGGCCCGATCGCGTTCGACAGGCCTACGGGACCGCGAAGTACGACCGGCTGGTCGCGCTCAAGGACCGCTACGACCCGCACAACTTCTTTCGCATGAACCAGAACATCCCGCCCAGCGGCTGAGCGCGACGCGCAACCCGAGCGGGAGCTTCGCTGCGCCGAGCTGGATAGGCATGCCGAGCAGGGCTAGCGTTCCGAGACATGGTCGGCGTCGACACGCGTGTGCCGTCTCGCCCGCTCCGTCTGGCTGAGCTCCTCGGGTCGGTGTCGCTCGCCACGGACCTCGGGACCGGTCAGCCGCCCGGTCACGCGCTTCGCACCTGCACGATCGCTGCTGCGCTGGCCGAGGAGATGGGATGTGGTGCGGACGAGGTCCGCACCATCCACCAGTTCGCGCTTCTCCGCTTCCTGGGTTGCACGTCCGACGCGGCGGAGACCGCCGCCCTGGTCGGCGGTGACGACCGGGCTCTCAACGCCGCGATGGCTCCGGTCCTGATGGGTTCGGGCCGGGAGATGATGGGACGATTCGTGCGCAGCGTCGCCCCTGGCCAGCCGCAGCTGCGGCGTCTCGGCCTCGTCGCGCGCGCGCTCGCCGACCCGAAGGGCACGGAACGTTCGCTGTCCACGCACTGCGAGGTGGCCGTCATGCTGGCCGGACGTACGAGCGTGGGGCAGCCGGTCATCGACGCCCTCGCTCACGCCTACGAGCGCTGGGACGGGAAGGGCCATCCGAAGGGCCTCGCGGGCGACGCAATTCCTCTCGCGGTGCGGGTCGCGCTGGTGGCGAGGGACGCCGATCTGGCGGTCATGTTGGGCGACGACCCGTGCGCCCGGTCGCGCGCGCGTAGCGGTCGGGCGTACGACCCTGCCGCCGTCGACGCCTTCGAGCGGGTGGGAGCCGACATTCTCGCGGAGCTCGACGGCGCCGACGAGTGGGAGACCGCGCTCGCGAGCGAGCCTCCCCCGGTCGCCACCGTCGAAGAGGCCGCCCTCGACGCGGTCTTGACCGCGTTCGCCGACTTCGCCGATCTCAAGTCGCCCTGGATCCGCGGTCATTCCCGGAAGGTCGCCTCGCTCGCAGAGGAGGCGGGCCGCCTGTCCGGGCTCGACGACTCCGAGTGCGAGAAGCTGCGGCGCGCCGGGCTCGTTCACGATCTTGGACGCGTCGCCGTCGAGAACGGGATCTGGGACAAGCCGGGACCGCTCACGACCTCGGAGTGGGAGCGGGTGCGGCTGCACCCGTACTACACCGAGCGGATCCTCGACCGATGCAGTGCTCTTGTGCCGCTGGTCGAGCCGGCAGCCTCGCACCACGAGCGCGTCGACGGGTCCGGGTACCACCGCTCGCTTCCAGGCGAGGCGCTGTCGCGGGGCGCTCGAATCCTCGCGGCGGCAGACGTGTTCGCCGCCCTCACGGCCGAGCGGCCGCACCGCCCCGTCTATCGGGAGGAGGAAGCTTGCCGTGTGCTCGAGGCGGAGGCAAACCTCGACGGTGCCGCCGTCGCGTGCGTGCTCGCCGCCGCCGGGCGGCGGCCGGCTCCCTCACCGGCCGGCTGGCCGGCAGAATTGACCGATCGGGAGGTGGAGGTGCTGCGCCTGATCGCGCGCGGCCAGTCGAATCGCGAGGTCGCGGAGCGGCTGTTCATCTCGCCGAAGACGGTGGGGCGCCACGTCGAGAACCTGTACCGCAAGATCGGGGTCTCATCACGTGCCGCCGCCGCGGTCTTCGCGATGGAGAACCGGCTTCTCGAGTGACGAGAATGGGGTGTTCGCCCGATGCGGGCTGCGCACCGGCGGCCGCATACTCGTGGCATGTCCGAGATTCGAGCCAACGGTGTCTCGCTCTACTACGAGGAGCGCGGTGCCGGGGAGCCGATCCTATGCATCCACGGCACCGGCAGCTCGGCCGCCTTCTGGGCGGAGGCGGCGGAGGAGCTGGCAACGCGTGGCCGTTCGATCGTGTACGACCGCCGCGGCTGCTTTCGCAGCGAGCGGCCGGAGCCCTATGCCACGTCCGTGAGCCAGCAGACCGACGATGCGGCTGCCTTGCTCGACGCGTTCGGGGCGGCGCCGGCGATCGTGAACGGTCGCAGCTACGGCGGCGCGATCGCGCTCGATCTCGCGCTCCGCTACCCGGACCGCGTCCGCGCCTTGGTCCTTCTCGAGCCTGCCGACATCGGGCTGCCGCTGAGCGAGCCGGCAGCCCGCTGGCTGGCAGACATCGAGGAGCAGGTCCTCGCCGCGGCCGAGGCCGATATGAGCAGCGTCGCCGAGACGCTGATGCGCGGCGCACTCGGCGACGAAGCGTGGGAAGGGTTCCCCGACCCGGCGAAGCACATGTTCACCGGCAACGGCCCGGCGATCGTGGCCGAGTTCCGCGGCGGCGTCCTCGACGTCGGCGCGGAGCAGCTCGACACGATCGTCCAGCCGACCTTGCTCGTCGCAGCCGAGGGCTCCCCGCCGGCGTTCGCCGAGCTGACGAAGCTGATCGCCGCGGCGATGCCCTCGGCGAGGCTCGAGCGGGTCGAAGGCGGTCACGCCATAGACCCCGCGCATCCCGTCGTCCTCGCCTTCGTCGACGAGGTGCTCGCACTGAAGGAGGAGCCATCCATCGCGTGATCCTGCTCCCGGGCGGGATCCTTCCCGCCGGCCTCGCCTACGGTGCGCTTGTCGAAGCGCTCGGTGACGGGATCGAGGCCGTCGCCAAGGACCTCGAGCTGTACGCCGGCGATGAGCCGCCGGTCAACTACAGCCTCGACGACGAGGTGGCCGGCGTCCTCCGCGAGGCCGACGCGCGCGGCTGGGAGCGTTTCCATCTCGTCGGCTACTCGGGCGGCGGCGCAGCCGCGCTCGCGACGGCGGCGCGACATCCGGGCCGGTTGCACAGCCTCGGCTTGCTCGAGCCCGCCTGGGCCGGCGACTGGGAGATGGGCGACGCCGAGCGTACGCTCTGGCGGGAGCTCGAGAAGTTGGAGGGGCTGCCGCCGGACGAGTACTTCCAGGCGTTCGTCCGGTTCGAGCTTCGCCCAGGCGTCGAGCCGCCCGCGCCCGCACCCGGCCCGCCGCCTCTCTGGATGGCGAACCGCCCGGCAGGTATCCGCGCGTTCATACAGGCGTTCAAGACTTCCGGCCTCGACCGGGAGTCGCTGAGTCCGTTCGGCCGTCCTGTCTACTACGCGCTCGGCGGTCTCAGCCATCCGGACATGTACGGCGCGCTCGCCGAGCGGCTCTCATGGGTGTTCGACGACTTCACGCTCGAGGTGTTCGAGGAACGCCACCACTTCGACCCGCCGCACCGGATCGAGCCCGAGCGGCTCGCGCGCTCACTGCACGCGCTCTGGGAGCGTGCAGAAGCCGCCCGATCCTCACACGCCGCCGCCAGCGTCTAGGCCGGCGGCCGGACCTAGATGTGCGGGTGATCTCGAAGCGAAGCTCCCGGCGCCGCTCCGCCGCCAGTAGTGACAACGAAATGCGCATGAAAGTTCCCGCACGCGCGCATGTTGTCAGCCCGATGAACCTCTGCCCGCTCGGGCTAAACCCCGGCGCGCAACAGTGACTCTTCCCGCCGCCCGCACTTGCGCTTTGACGCGGCTTCTTGCAGCTCGTTCGGTGGGAGCGAGAATCCCCTTGACCAAGCTGCAACGAACTGAAAGGGGCCGCAGCAAAGAACTGCGTGGAGATGCCGAGCCGGACCGCTGGCGTACGCACATACGTACGTCTTCCCGTCAGGGCTGACAACAGACGAGGCTATTTTGCAGATCTTTTAGGTGGGCCGTGAAGGATTCGAACCTTCGACCTTGGGATTAAGAGTCCCCTGCTCTACCAACTGAGCTAACGGCCCGGGACGGCCAAGTGTAGCCTCGCTATCCGGCGAATCGAGGCTGCTACGCCGCCTGCCGTGCGTCGCCGGCGAGTAGTTGCTCGACGGCTTCGAGCGGCTGCGGTCGTCCGTAGAAGTAACCCTGCGCGTAGTCGCAGCCGAGACCGCGCAGCTCGCTGTGCACGTCGGCGTCCTCGACACCCTCGGCAACGACCTGGAGACCGAGGCTGTGGACAAGCTGGATCGTCGCCTTGGCGATCATGCGGTTGTTACGGGATACCGACATGTCTGCGATGAAGCTGCGGTCGATCTTCACCTCGTGAACCGGCAAGTCCTTCAGGTACGCGAGCGACGAATGACCCGTGCCGAAGTCGTCGATCGAGACGCGAACGCCGGCGTCGGCGATGGCTGCCAGGATCGACCGGGCCCGTTCCGGGTCGGCCATGACAGTGCTCTCGGTCAGCTCGATGTAGAGCCGGTTGGGAGAGACGCCGTTCTCGCTCAGCAGGCCCGTGAGTCGATCGGAGAGGTCCGCGTCCAGGAGGTCGATCGCCGTCAGGTTCACCGCTATCGTGAGCTCGCTGTCGGACCAGTCGCGTAGTTGCTCGACGGCGGACTGGAGAACGGCGCGTGTGACGTGTCGGATCGCACCCGTTCGCTCAGCGACCGGAATGAACGCTCCTGGCGGAAGTACGCCGCGCGTCGGGTGATGCCAGTACGCCAATGCCTCGAAGCCTCCGATCGCGCCCGTGGCGAGGTCGATCTTCGGTTGGAAGTGAAGCCGTATCTGGCCCTCCTCGGCAGCCGCGCGCAGAGCGGCTGTGAGCTTGAGCTGCTCCGGGTCGTGCGGATCGACGGCCGGGCTGTAGCCGAGCACACCGCTTCGCCACTCCTTGGCCGTGTAGGTCGCCACCTCGGCGTGCTTGACGAGGGTGTGCGCGTCCTTGCCGTCGACGGGGTAGAAGGCGACGCCTACGGTCGCGTCGACCGCAAGATGAGTGCCGTCAGCCTCGATCGGAGGCTCCATCGCCGCCCGAAGCTGCTCGGCGAACTCCATCGCGCCAGCCTCGTCTCGCACTTCGACGACGACAGCGAAGTCGTCACCTCCGAGGCGAGCCAGCAGTCGCTCGTCACCGACCACGGCTTGCAGTCGCCGTCCGGCTTCGACGAGGACCACGTCGCCCACCTCGTGTCCGAGGGTGTCGTTGATCTCGCGAAAGCGGTTGAGGTCGACGAGAAGCACTGCGAGGAGACGTTTCTCCTCCGCCGCCCGAGAGATCGCCAGACCGAGCCGCTCGAAGAGGTTCGTCCTGTTGGGCAAGCCCGTGAGCTCGTCGTAGAAAGCCTGTTGGTGGATGCGAGCGATCTGGCGCTGGATGCGCCTCGTCACACGAATGAGCAGAGGGATGAGGAACGCGAAGAGGACGATGAGAAGCGCTTCGAGTACGGCGCCGACGCGAAGCTGCAGTGCACGCGCGGATCGCTCGATCGGTTCGTAGGACTGCGCGATCAACGCCGCACCAGCGCTCGTGTTCGGCCCAACCGGAACGTACGTCTCGAGCGTCTTTCCCTCTGCGGCCAGAGCGCTCGTCCCCGCAGGAGCGACGCTGCTCAGAATGATCCCCGTCGACGCTTCCGCGGCAAGCGCCGCCGCGGCCGTCGATCCGATCGTCCGGTGGGCCGACGAGTACGTGACGAGACCGTCTCTGCGAACGAGCGACAGGCCGATGACGCCTCCCGCGAGGCCGAACCTGCGAAGCACCGAATCGAGCTCACGACGCCGGTCAGGCGGTACCGGTCGCTTCAGGTCGGCGCCGGTGACCTCGCGTTGGAGAACGGTCGAGGCCACGAGGCCGGCGTGTCTCGTCGCAGCTCGCTCGGCCTGCGAGAGAGCGAAGTGATGAACCACGAGCAGGATCAGGGCGGAGGCGACCGCCAGTGCCACCGAGAGCACGACGGCAAAGCGAAGCACGAGTCGTGGCGGTCGCTCGGTCGCAAACAGCGCCGATCCGCGAGGCTTATCTCCGCGCGTTGGCGCCATCACGGTTTCCCGCGGTCGCCGGGCCCGGGCGGGCCGTTGCCGGAAGGCGTCGGTTCGGTTGGAGGGCCTGACCCGGAGCCGGGCGTCCCCTTGCCCGTATCGGGAGGCGGCCCGCCGCCCCCCGGATCAGGTGGTGTGCCCCCGGCGGGTGGTTCCTTCAGGCCGCTCCCCGGGCTCCCTGGGCTGCTCGAGCCTCCCGAGTTTCCTCCTCCGCCCGAGCCTCCTGAGCCTCCCGAGTTTCCTCCGCCGCCCGAGCCGCCACCGGCTCCGCCCGTCTCCGGGGCCGGAGGGCGCGGGGAAGGCGGGTCGGGTCGAGGCTCCGGAGTCGAGGGGGTACCCGTGGGCTCCGGTGGGCTGGGAGTTTCTCCCGGGCCAGTCGTGCCCCCATCGGATCCGGTGGTGCCAGTGTCGACCGGCTTGTCATCCGTCTCGGCGCCGGGATCGGCCTGGTACGTCTCGGAACCGCCGCGGTCGCTCGTGGCCGGTTTCGTTGCGTCGATTCCACGGTCGGTGGAGGTCGCACGCATCGAAGCGCCATTCGCCCGCTGGAACCCATCGGCAACGACGCTCCGAGGCGGTTGCTCGGACGGTGCGTGGGTGATCTTCAGTGTGCCCAGCGTGACCTTGCGTTCGCGGATGACGGAGCCGTCACCGCCGAGAGCGGGTGGTGCAAGGGTTGAAAACGCCGCGGTGACCCGTTCCAGCATCTGCGGCAGCGGGATCACGGTCGCCGCGAGGGACAGGGCCGGGAGCGGTACACATACGAGAATCGCCAGAGCAAGGAGATGGCGACGCGGAAGCGAGACTGCCTCCGCCGTACCGGCAGTCGTCCACGCGTTGGTGGTCGCGAGATCGCTCATAGGGCCGCAGAAAACCCTGCCGCCAAACGATCGAGACAATCGAAACCAGGCAGACCCCCCAACAGGGGGATCTCGATCCCTTGTTCAGGTGAACACGCTAGGGCTCGAGGCCCGTGCAGCCGCGGAGTGAGCGCCACGATTCGAGCTCACTCCGCCGCTCCGTGCCGGCGAGCGGTCGAGGCACTCCGTCGACGATCCGGGCAGGCGCCCACCGGTATCCATTCACCTTGCGACCGGTCACGGTGACGAAGAGCACACCCGTCTGCGTCGAGAGCTCGCTCGTCGAGTACCAGGCGAAGTTCCCGAGGCCGTATCCAACCAACGCTCTCCCCATTCGCCCGGCCCCCTGCAGCCGATGTGCATGACCGCCGACGATCACGTCTGCGCCTGCTGCGACGAGCCGTCTTGCAAGCGTACGCTGGTCTGCCGTCGGGCACTGGTCGAGCTCGACCCCCCAGTGGAGGAAGACGACGACGGTGTCGGCCGACGCGCGAGCGCCCCGTACCTCCTTGACCAGCCGTGACACCGCTTTCGCCGAGGCGAGCCCGGGCTTGCTCGGGCCCGCCGTCCACGCCGAGATGAGCTCGTCGTCCAACACCTGAGTCGCGCCTATGATCGCGATGCGCTGGCCGTTGATCGTGCGGCGGAACGGTCGGTACGCCTGTCGGGCGTCGAGCCCGATCCCGATCACGGGGAATCGGTATCGCTTGGCTGCCGCGAGCGAGTCTCGGAGGCCGGACGTCCCGTAGTCCAGCCCGTGGTTGTTCGCCATCGACGCGACGTCCACGCCGCCGCCGCGCAGTGCAGCGAACGCGCTCGGTGGCGCACTGAAGGCGAACTGCTTCGCGAGAGGCGCGCCCCCGGTGGTGACGGCGGTCTCGAGGTTCACGATTGCAAGATCGGCGCCGTCGAGCACCGGCTCGATCGGCGCGAGGACACGCTCGGGATTCGCTGCCAGCTTCGACTCCAGGACGCCTTCGAAGTGGACGTCGCCCGCGAATGCAAGCACCACGGGGCCTGACTCCTCGAACGCGTGACGCACGCTCGGCGAGGCCTCCCCGCGTCCCGTCACGAGCCCGCCGAGAGCCGCCACGAGCGACGCTGCGAGCGCAACGAGGATGGGCCAGAGCTTTGCGATTCGAGGCACGAGGAACGAGGCTGACAGCGCGATTCGGTTCCGCCCCACGATAGCTTGCGGTTGAAGTAGGCTCGGACCCGGTGCGCAAGGGGATCGTCCAGCTGGTCGCGATCGGCGCCGTGATTGGCGTACTCGTCACGCTCGTCGCGGTCCTGTTCCAGTGGCTTCCGACATCCGCGAGCGAGGAGTTCGATCGGATTCAGGACATCTACTGGTTCGCTACGTGGATCTCGATCGTGATCTTCGCCGTCGTCGCCGCCGTCATCGTCTACTCGGTCTGGAAGTGGCGTGTCCCGCTGGACGATGACATGGACGGGCCGCCGATTCACGGGCATACAGGCCTCGAGATCGCCTGGACCGCTGTTCCCGCGATTCTGGTCATCGCGATCGGCATCGTCAGCGCGGTCGTGATGTCCCAGAACGGCCGGGCGGGAAACCGACCGCTCGAAGTGAACGCGATCGGGCAGCAGTTCGCGTGGAAGTTCGTCTACACGGACTACGACGACCTGACCAGCGGGGAGCTCGTGCTGCCGGTGGGCGAGGAGGCGCGGTTCACGATGACCGCGGTCGACGTCATCCACTCCTTCTGGGTGCCGAACTTCGGGCAGAAGCAGGA
>JBOHAY010000094.1:0-4595 GCA_050697935.1 Gaiellaceae bacterium
GTGCGGTGATCTCCGGCGACACGCTCGTCGACTTCGGCCGGGGCCTCGAGATCAACGAGAGGTGGCTCCGCCCTGGCGTGACGCGCGAGGAGATCGCCGAGGGGCTGCGCCCGCTACTCGCACTGCCCGTCGAGCACGTGCTTGCGACGCACGGCGGGCCGACCGACCGGGCCGCCCTCGAGCGCGCGTTGTCCTCCTCCTAGGCCGCTCGAGGGACGCTCGCCCGCATCGGAGGGCCATCACCGGGCTGCGAGAGTCGCTTCCGATTGTCTGCTGATGAGTCGCAGCTCGCCGTTGACGTGGGGATTCGGCGAAGCCCGCCAAAGGGTGAGTACGGCCGTGGCGTTCGAGATCTTCGAGCGTGGTAGAAAGGGGTCGTGACCGAGATACTGCTGTTCCATCACGCGCAGGGCCAGACTCAAGGATTCCGCGCGTTCGCCGACGAGCTGCGAGCTGCCGGACACGTTGTTCATGCCCCCGACCTCTACGACGGCAACACCTTCACCGACCTCGACGAGGGCGTCGGCTACGCGCAGGAGGTTGGCTTCGGGACGATTGGAGAGCGCGGTCGACTCGCCGCCGAAGGCTTGTCGAGCGAACTCGTCTACGGTGGGTTCTCGCTCGGAGCAATGCCAGCGCAGATGCTGGCCCAGACACGTCCAGATGCCAAGGGAGCGCTGTTGTTCAGCGCTGCTTTCCCGGCCTCCGAGTTCTCCGGCTCCTGGCCGCCGGGAGTCCCCCTCCAGATCCACATGATGGAGGACGACGAATGGGCCGCGGAAGACCTTCCAGCCGCGCGCGAGCTTGCTGAGACGATCGACGGCGCGGAGTTGTTCCTATACCCCGGCGATCGACACCTGTTCGCTGACAACAGCCTGCCGGACTACGACGAGAGCGCCGCGACGCTGCTCAAGCGACGCGTCCTCGCATTCTTGAAGGCCGTCGAGTAGACGTCACCCAGTCCCCAACGAGAGACATTCCCGAACGCTGGCGCACGCCGCGACGTGCAGCGCTCAGGACAGGACGCCGTCGAGCTAGTCCGCTGCGACGTAAGCCGTGATGGGAGGGATGACGCCGTGCTCCTCCATCTTGGCTACGACCTCGGGAGGCGGCGAGGCCAACATCGACTGAAGAGCATCGAGGTCTTGGACGTCGGCAGTAACGGCGACGTTGTTGCTCCCGTCGTGCGCGACGTAGTCGGTCACGTTGGTGCCCGAGCCCGACTCGATGGCTGCGGCGCGCCCCGCCTTTCCCTTCAGCCAACGCTCGACCTCGACGACGGCGTGGGTGATGACGACTCTCGGCATGCCAGCCTCCTTTAAACGGTGCGTAGCGGTTTGGGAAGGTCGAGGAGTTCCGTAACCATACGTGCCGGTTGCAGCGGGTGCTGGTCGTTCCCAGCGAGCCTGAATGCGCTGCAAGGGCCAACGACGAGCTCGGCTGAAGACATATCGGCGAGGTGCGCAGGATCACTCTCGGCAACGGACGAGGTCGACTAGTGCAGCGCTGCGCGATAGCGCAGCACCTACGGATTCAAAGAGGCCACGTTGTCTCCCAACCCAGCGACCGGTTCTGCAGGGGTGGCCCTGGTCCGGAAGAGCCAAATTCCCACCACGACCAACCACGGTGGGATGAGGAGCGACCCGAGGAACCCGATCGGCGTCAGCTGTGTTGCCCCAAGGACGATGGTCGCCCATGCAAGCGCGCTGGGCAGCATTCCGTTGTGACGTGCGCCGAGCCCTGTAGCGAGGAGAACGGCTGCCCAAGATGCGTTGAACGCCAACCAGTCGTAGGAATGAAGCTGGCTGAGCGCGTACACGGCTTCCTGATGGCCCTCATGCGCTGTGTTCGCTGCTGCAACCTCGAGCATCCCGATGAGTGCGAACCCCGCAGCGCCGAGGATCGCGCCCCCGAATGCGACCGATCCGTGACCGGAGTCGCGGTTGTTGCTCCGAAGGGCTTCGCTGCAGCCCAGCCCCGAAGAAGATGAGCATGAGCGCGACCAAGGGTGCGAGGAGGAGGCCGGAGATCTGATGCTGTCCTCGGTTGTCCTTTCACAACAAAAAGGTCTCGTCGAACGAGGTTTCACTGTTCGGAATGCTGTATGTCAACGTGAGTCCACCGGCGAGCAAGAGTCCAGCGAACACTCCTGCGAGCGGCAGAAAGCGCGCGAATCGGTCTGAAGGCACGTAGCTCCTCTCGTATGGCGTCGCGCGACACTACAGCGGCGCGATGTCGAAGGCGAGCCCGGGATTCGCCGCTGAAGCCACGGTCGGTCACCCTCGCCTTCGGGCAGAGGACCCTACTCGAGAGCTCGACGATTCCCGCTAATAGATGTGCAGCTTGTCCAGGATCGCGAACGGGTCGTCGATGGACTCGAACACGTCCTTGTTGTGCTTGATCATCTTGCTGCGCATATAGACGCGAAGCCACTGCTTGTAGCTGTACAGCTCATAGCGATCCAGCATGTCCCTGAGCGGGAGGTCGCGCTGCGCGATGAGTCCCGCCAGGTACATCGCACACTCGAAGCCGAGCGAGATCGACTGGAAGTACGGCGAGCCGATGGCCGAATCGCCGGCGAGGAACACCGTTGAACTCGCGAACGGATGGTCGCTCGGTCCGGCCATGAGCCACTGCCGGCTGGTCGCATTGCGGGCGCGATACAGATCGAGGGGAATCCGGACGATCTCGAGGTCACCGAGTATCTCCCCGTTCGACTCCTCCTTGATCTTGTCGATGAACCGGTCCATCGACTGCGCGACGCTTGGAAAGTTGCCGCGAAGCCACTCGCCGTCGAACCGCGACGGCATCGCCTCGAACTCCTCGGCGGAGATGTTGACGATGCCCGTCACGTGGCTGACGCTGCCGTCGTAATGCGTGCGGTTGACCATCGGGATGAACTTGTACTGCGCGTTCTCGGCGTTCTTGTAGTACTTGCAGTACTCGTTGCAGTCATAGGACTGGCCGTAGAGGAACGTGATGACGAGCGCGTACTCGAGCCGGATCTTCAGCGTGTTCGCGTCTCCGTCCACCTCGACTGAGCCAGGTATCAGGAGATCTCGGAGCAGCGACCTTGAGCCGGCGCAGTCGATGAGAATGTCTCCCGGCTCGAGCATCGCCGTCGCTTCCTCGGCCGTCACGACGGCGGCCATGCGCTCCACCCCGTCCGACCCACGCGCGTCGATCAGGTCGCTGATACCGCGCTCGATCGAGTTGAGCGGGCAGAACCCGAGTGTCCAGTCGCGTAGAAGCGCCTTCAGGTCCGCAGGAAGCGATCGCCTGAACGCGAGACCCTCCTCGAGCTCGGCCGGATCGAAGACCGCGTCGACGTTGTCACCGTCGATGTGATCGGCGCGATAGCTGTCGACCGAATCCGCAACGAGGTACGGCGCGAGCTGGACCATCCGCGTGCGCGTGTACTCGTGCCGCTTCTCGTAGAGCCGCATGGAGAACCCCTCCAGCGACTGGAGCAGTGCCGTGAGTAGAAGACCAACGGGTCCTGCGCCAACCACGTGCACGCGTCCCCCGGAGGGCGCAGTTTCTCGAGTCGTGGAACCGGATGGCGGGGACATTCGCGTCCTTGCTGAGCCGCAGATCGGCGACGCTCAGAGACGAGCCGGACCGCGCCTGCGAAGCAACGCGGCCCGGCTGACGATCTGACTACGCGCCAACCAGCGCGCCGGCTTCGACCTCGTCAAAGTAGGAGATCTCAACAGAGTCGGCATTGACGCCCGCCTCGCTCATTGCTTCCTTGAGCTCTGGCATTGCGAAGAATGCGCGCGCGGCCTCGCGTGAGTCGAATGTGTGGGTGACGATGACGTCGTTGGGATTCTCGATCGAGCGCAGCACCTGGTGGGCGTGCACGCCGTGCTCGGCTTGGATCGGCGCGAACCCGTCGTACACCGTCTTCCAAGCGTCGAAGTCCGCAACGCTGTGGCGGACAAGAGCGATGGTGCTCGTCATGAGGCTCCCTTCTGGGGCGGGGGCTTTGCTGCGAAAAACAGGCTTCAGGAGAAGCGCGCAACGAAGGCGACGCTTGACAGCCTACTCCTCAGCTGACGAGCGTTTGGCTGGCGGGCGCGATAGCCACGCTCCGTCACGATACATTCCCCGCACCTCGCGCAGCGGTTCACGTCCCGCTCGTGTCGGCGCAGTACGGTGTGCGCATGGCCGATGCGGCTGCGACGCCCGCGATCGCGATCGTGCCGGCGAACGAGGCGAGCCGGGAAGATCTCCAGGCCGTGCTCGGCACGCGCGGCGATCCCTCCAGATGCCAGTGCCAGAGGTACAAGATGCAGCCCAGGGAGTCTTGGGCCTCGGTTGGCGCCGAGGAGCTGGCCTTCCGGCTCCGCACGCAGACCGACTGCGGTCACCCGAAGTCGGGCACGACGAGCGGCCTCGTCGCCTACCTCGACGGCGAGCCCGTCGGCTGGTGCGCGGTCGAGCCGCGCACCGCCTACCCGCGCCTGCTGCTCAAGACCCGCGTCCCGTGGGCGGGCCGAGCCGAGGACAAGACCGACGACAGCGTTTGGTGCGTGACCTGCTTCGTCACCCGACCGGGTTTCCGACGCCGCGGGATCAGCCGTGCGCTCGCG
>JBOHAY010000095.1:0-15974 GCA_050697935.1 Gaiellaceae bacterium
CGCACCTTCTCTTCCGGGTCGGAATAGACCTCGGAACGTCCTACGGCGATGTAGGTGATCCGTGTCTTCGTTCCGACCGTCTCGAGCTTCGCGTGACCGTCGGCCAGAGCACGCTCTAGGTAGGTAGCCAATGACCTTCCAGTCGTGGACAGACGAGTGCGGTGCGCGGATCCCGTGAGTGACGCTAGCCGCAGGGCCGGACGCCATACCCAGCATCGCATGCAGGCGAGTCGGGCGCCGCCTTGGCCTATCTGCTCCTTGTTCCTATAGCGCTGGCTTGATGTCGACTACGGGTGTGCCGTCGATCGCCTCCAGCAGCCCAACCGCGAGCTCGAGACCATCGATCCCGAGCACCGTGACCTCGTGCAAGCCAAGTGGGTTCGGGCGATCCGACGAGCGCGTCGCAAAGACGCCCGTCAGCGGCCGCGACTCGTCGTCCCGCGGATGCACCTGGAGGACGCTCCGATCCGCCTCGTGCAGCCACGTCACGAGTACGAGCTGGTCGCCCGCGCGGATCCCCTGGAGCGCGTCCGCGACGGACGGCTCCAGGACGATCCACGCATCGGGTGCTCCCTCGCTGCCCTGGCGGGGCGCGTCCTCCCGCCGCACGAGCGGAGAGCGGACGACGCCGATCGGCTTCAGCACGTAGGCGTCGCCCGCCACGGCTCCCGCTACCTCCGCTGCGCCACGCGCATCTGGTTGCCCGAAGGGTCACGGAAGCCGGCGTCGACGCCGTACGGCTGCTCGGTCGGCTCCTGCTGGAACTCGACGCCGCGACCCTTCAGTTCCTCGTAGGTCGACTGGACGTCGTCCGTCGCGAAGAAGAGGCCGCTCGCGACGCCCTTGGCGACGAGCGTCTTGATCGCGTCCTGCGTCTCGGCGTCGAAGACGGGCGGGCCGGGGATGGCCATCAGCGTGATCGAGATGTCCGGCTGGCCGGGCACGCCCACCGAGAGCCAGCGGAAGTTCCCGAGCTCCGGGACGGTGACGTCCTCCCGCAGCTCGAGCCCGAGCTTCTCGGTGTAGAAGGCGAGTGCCTCCTCCTGGTCGTGCACCCACACCTGCGTGTTGGTGAGCTGCTTCAACATGGCGTCTCCTTCGTGGATTACTCGGACGCCACGCTAGCCAGAGGCGGCTCTCCTGTCTTCTCGAAACGTGCTGTATCGGGGCGCGGCGCCCAGCCCATGAGGACACAGGTCGGGACGTACACGCGGGTGAGCGCGGGCGGGTGAGCGGCGCGGTACTGCGTCGGGGTCATCCCGAACATGCGACCGAAGCTCGTCGTGAACGAGCCGACGCTCCGTAGCCCGACGGTGAGGCAAATGTCCGCGACCGAGCGATCGGTCGTGCGCAGGAGCGCAGCCGCGCGCTCGAGCCGCCGGTTGAGGAGGTACCGGTGCGGCGGCTCGCCGAACTCGCGCCGGAACTCGCGGCTGAAGTGCGCGGGCGAGAGCTTCGCCGCGCGCGCGAGAGCCTTCACATCGAGTGGCTCGCGGTAGCGCGCGTCGACGAGGTCCTTCGCGCGCAAGAGGTGCCGGGCCGGATGAACGACTGCCACAACCTCGCCTAAATGAGGCCGGCGCGCGTCGCGTGCGCGGCTGCCGCAGCGCGAGACGACTGGTGGAGCCTGCGAAGGATATTCGCGACGTGGCGATGGACCGTGTGCTCGCTGAGGACGAGCGACCCGGCGATCTCGCGATTAGACAAGCCCGCGGCAACGAGACGCAGTACCTCCGTCTCGCGTCGGGTCAGGGGGGAGTCGCCGTTCGACTCCACCGGGGCGGCGTCGTCGAGGAAGCCTGCAAGCGCGCGCTGCAGTTCGCGTTGATCGTCCATCCACGGCAGAGTGGAGTCGCCACTCAGGGTCACGAAGCGCGCGTTCGGAAGTAACGAGGCGAGCTCGCGACCGCGGCTGATCGGAACCGCGCGATCGCCACGCCGGTGCACGACGAGCGCGGGCATGGTCAGTGTGGGCAGGAGCTCCCGCACGTCGGAGGTCAGGTCGAGTTCGAGGAACGCGGCGGCGACGTCCGCCTCTGCCGAGTGCCGCTGGTAGCGGCTGAACGCCGCGATCTCGTCGCCGCTGCCATGCGGGACGAACAGACCTGAGAGCATCTGGGCCGCGAGCTGCCAGTTCACGCGCACGAAGTCGACGACCGAGCGGCGCGTGGCATCAGGAATGTCGTCGCGTGAGGCGTACCCGCCGAAGAAGACGACCTTGCGGACACTCTCCGGCGACGCGCTCGCGAAGCGCGACGTCGCTAGGCTCGCGCAGGAGCAGGCGAACAGCGTCGCAGGCTCACCGCCGCAAGCCTCGAACACAGCCGCCAGTTGGCGGGTGTCGCCGTCGGGGCTTGGCGGAGCGGACAGCTCTCGGTCGGAGAGCCCGGCGCCGAGACGGTCGTAGCGCACGACGCGGTGGGTTGCGGCGAGCTCCTCGAAAAAGCTGCGAGCGCGCGGCTCGTCCCACTCCTCCTCCAAATGAGACACCCACCGGCCTCCGAAGAGGAGCAACGGTCCGTCGCCCACTGTCGCGTACGCAATGCGTTTGCCGTCGAGCTCGCAGAAGCGGATGTCCTGCTCCATGGCCCGACAGTCTGCATGGCCGGATCGGGCCATGTCAAGAAGATGGCCCGCCACGGGGAAGCGTAGAGCTGCGACAGGGGTTTACCCTCGGTACATGCAGACGCGTTACGTCAACGGGCTCACGGTTAGACCGCTACAGGATGGCGACACGGAGACGATCGCCGCGCTCTTCGAGCGCCTCGGCTCCCGATCGCGCGAGCGTCGGTTCTGCGGGGCGAAGCCTCGTCTGTCAGAGAGCGAGCTGGCCCGCCTGGCGCGCGTCGACAGCAAGCACCACACGCTCGTCGGCTACGTCGACGGCGATTCGGAGCCGGCCGGGATGGCCCGTCTCGTGCGCGACGGCGCGGCGGCCGAGGTCGCATTCGAGGTCGCGGACGAGCATCAGAGCCGCGGCGTCGGATCCACCCTCGCGCGTGAGCTCGCCGCCGATGCCCGCGCCGCGGGGATCAGGGAGCTCGTCGCGACAGTCTGCGGCGACAACCCTCCCGTCGTCTCGCTTCTGAAGGCGGTCGGGGAGTCCCTGCAGGTGAACTGGCGCGGGCGCGAGCGCGAGTTCGTCGTCGGCCTCGAGTCGTAGTTCTCGCCGCGAGCTTGGGCTCGGCGGTGTTGAGCGACTAGGCGCGGACTGGTGCGCGCGTCGGCGCGTCGCTCTGATCCTCGCCCGTCCGCTTGAAGAGCTCGAGGAAGTAGCCGTCCGGGTCGCGGAAGAAAACCTGCGTGAAGCCGTCCCCCACGCGGCATCGGGCCGCCGATCAGCGGCACGTCGTTCTCCGCCAAGCGCGCGAGCGCGGCATCGAAATCCTCAACCTCGAGCGCGATGTGGCTCACGAGCCCGAAGGCTGCGCTCGGCCCGGGATCGGGAGCGCCGGCAGGACGGCCAACCGGGCGAGTAAGGAGACCGAACGGCGGGTTGTCAGGACCTACCGGACGTGCAACGCGCCGTCTTGAATCAGCAGACGACCGTCGAGCTCGACCGTCGGCTGGAGCAGGATGCCGTCGATGTGGACTTTGGCGACGTTCGTTCCTCCGAACGAGGCGCTCGTGCCGAATGCGAGATGCGCCGTCCCGACCGCCTTCTCGTCCTCGAGAATCCTCCCGGTCAACGTCGCCTGCGGGTTCGTCCCGATTCCGAGCTCCGCGATGACACGGCCGGTCGGGCCGCCTGCGTCGAGGGTGTCGAGGAGCCAGCGAGCGGCTTCGCCTTCGGCTCCGATCGCACGGCCGCCCACGAGCGTGACGAGGAGCGGCTCGCGCAGCCTCCCGTAGCCGGCCAGCGCTCCGTCGAAGACGAGAGACCCGTCCCCGATCTCCTCGACAGGAGCGATGAAGGCCTCGCCTGCAGGGAGGTTGCCCCAGGCTGCTTCGGCACGTAGGTCGCCGTCGTCGGAGATCGCCGTGCGCCCCTCCAGGCTGAGGACGAGGTCGGTACCCGCCGGTGACGTCACGCGGCAGGTCGAAGCGGCACTCAGCTCGGCCGCAATCCGCGCGCCCGCACGCTCGACGCCGTCGTAGTCGACGGGCACGGTGCGCGCGAACATCTCCGGAGTGATCCCGGGCATGGTCGCGATTCGCGCGCCTCGCCCGGTGGACGCGATACGTGCCTGGGTGTGGCTGATCGAGTAGGTCGTCGGAGCGAGGATCACCGTCGCTTCCGTCATCGCCTTTGCAACGAAAGCGGGCGGCTCTTCTCCGTCACGCGTCAGGGCCTCGTACTCGAGGACACGAATGCTTCGGGCCAAGCGACCGCCTGCCACAGCCAGCGACTCCGCGATCGCCCGCTGCGGCTGGTTGCAGAGGACCAGGACGTCGTCGATCGCATCGACGCCAAGGCGTCGCACAGCCGCCTCGGCGGCAGCGGCCAGGTCGGAGTCAGGCACTGCGCTCACGGTGTACGGCAACCGCCGCGACGACGAGCCCAACGCCCGCGATCTCTATCGGAGAGGGGATCTGGGCAAGCACGACGATGCCGACCACGGTCGCGGTTGCCGGCAGGAGCGAGATCATCAGCGAATAGGTCTCACGGCTCAACCTGGACATCGCGAGCTGGTCGCACACGTACGGGATGACCGACGACGCAAGTCCGACACCAACGCCTGCGGCGAGAACGATCGGATCGAGCAACGACGTGACTGCGCTCGAACCGCCGATCGGCGTGATCGCGACGGCCGCGACCAGCATCGCAGCCGCCAGACCGTCGATTCGCCCAATCCTGGAGCTGCGCGACAGACGGTGAGCGAGCACGATGTAGAGCGCGAAGAGCACAGCGTTCGCGAACGCGAATGCGACGCCGACCGGCTCCGCCTCGAGCCGGACGTCCGTCAACACGAAGACGCCGAACACGGCCATCGCGAGAGCGGCTGCATTCCTGCCCGAGCGCACGCCGAGCGCCGCAAGAAGGATGACGGGCAGAAACTCGATCGCGGCGACCGTCCCGAGGGGAAGGCGGTCGATGGCCATGTAGAAGCAGGCGTTCATCACCGCGAGGACAATCCCGAGGCCGATCAACAACCGGCCCGTTGCCCAGTCGAGCTCGCCGACGGTGCGCCACGGCCTGCGCCAGACCGCGAACAGCGCACCCGCTGTGACGATTCGAAGCCAGGCCGTGCCGAGCGGATCGACCAATGCGAAGAGCAACACGGCGAAGGCTGGCCCGAGGTAGTGGAAGACGGCGCTCCCGACGAAGAAGGAGGCCGGCGGCGCGTTCGCGAGTCGGTGAGAGAGAGCGGCCCGTGGCGGTGCTCTGAGCGCCGTCGACACGCCTTGCTGTGTCTGCGAAGCCTCGAACGACATGAGCAAAGGGTCGCTCTTCGGCATACGCCAGAGGAAGAGACGAGCTAAGGTGTTCGTTCAGATATGCCTACGGAGCAAAGGAAGAGGCGCAAGAATGCCTACGAAGGTTCGCTGCTGGACGAAATCGACCGTCGTCTGCTCGAGGAACTGAGCTCGGACGGGCGCCGCACGATGGCCGAGCTCGGGCGTCGCATCAGCCTCTCCGCGCCCGCGGTGGCCGAACGGGTGCAGCGGCTCGAGCGAACGGGAGTCATTACCGGCTACCACGCGGCGATCGACCCGAAGGCGATCGGCTACCCGATTGCAGCGGTCGTGCGCGTGCGGCCGGCAAGCAGGCAATTGCAGAGGATCCCCGAGCTCGCGCGCGCCACACCCGAGGTCGTCGAGTGCTACCGCATCACCGGTGAGGACTGCTTCTTCCTGAAGCTTCACCTGCACTCGATGGACGATCTCGAAGAGATCCTCGACCGCTTCGTGGCCTACGGGCAGACGACGACCTCGATCATCCATTCGACCCCGGTCGCCAACCGACCGCTCCCGCTCACCGACGACCAGGGTCCGGTAGAGAAGATGTAACTGACTGTCCGTTACGCCTGGAGGCGGGGCGTCGAGACGAGGTCCGGCCGCTGCGTGCCAGGGGGGTAGTCGCGAGTGGGATCGAAGCTCATGGAGCTGAGACTCTAGGCTTGCGATCGAGCGATGGGCAACGAACAGCGATTCTCCGGCCGCGTGGCGCTCGTCACAGGGGCGGCAAGTGGTATCGGGGGGGCGGTCGCGCGCCGCCTCCTCGGCGAAGGCGCGCGCGTGGCGTCACTCGACCTGCACGCGGTAGCGCCCGAGGGAGCCCTGGCGCTCTCTGGAGACGTCTCACGCTCGTCCGACGTCGACGACGCCGTCGCACGTGCCACCGAAGCGCTCGGTCCGATCGACATTCTGGTCTGCTCTGCAGGAGTGCCGGGCTCGTCACTTCGCACCGTCGAAGTCACCGACGACGAGTGGCGGCGCGTAATGGGGATCAACGCGGACGGCGTCTTCTTCTGCAACCGCGCCGTCCTCCCGGGAATGGTCGAGCGCGGCTACGGGCGCATCGTCAACGTCGCATCGATCGCGGGCAAGGAAGGCAACCCCATGGCGGGCGCGTACTCGTCCTCGAAGGCGGCCGTCATCGGGATGACGAAGGCGATCGGGAAGGACGTCGCGCGAACCGGAGTCCTCGTCAACTGCATCGCCCCCGCGGTGGTCGAGACGCCGATCCTCGAGGGGATCACGAAGGAGCACATCGAGTACATGGTCGAGCGGATCCCCATGGGTCGCATGGGCGAGCCCGACGAGGTGGCGGCGCTCGTCTGCTGGCTTGCGAGCGAGGAGTGCTCGTTCTCGACCGGCGCGACCTACGACATCTCCGGCGGCCGGGCGGTTTACTAGCCGTGCACCACGTCCGTCTGCAAGGGCCGGCGGGAGTCGAGAGCTGCACGATGGTGGACGGGAGGATCGCGACCGTCGAACACGATCCGGCCCCACTCATCGGCCACGCGCGTGTGGATACGCAGCGACACGTCGAGATGCGCCGCTTGTCTGAGCTCGAGAGGAGAGGCTGGGGTCTGGTTTAAGCCAGACCCCTGAATGTCCATGGCACGCGAGCGCACGATCGTCACGGGCGCCCTCGGCTGCCTCGGCGCCTGGACGCTGAAGGCGCTCCTCGACCTCGGCGAGGAACCGGTCGGCTTCGACCTCGGCTCGGACGAGGCGCGCCTGCAACTCGTGCTCTCGGAGGAGCAGCGCGGGCGGGTGACGCTCGTCCCTGGAGATGTGACCGATGGCGAAGCAGTTGGGCGCGCGCTCGACGAGCACGGAATCACGCACGTCGTCCACCTCGCCGCGCTCCAGGTGCCGTTCTGCCGGGACGACCCCGAACGTGGTGCGCGCGTGAACGTGCACGGCACGGTCGTCGTTCTCGAGGCGATCAAAGCGCGGCTCAACCGGATCCGCGGCCTCGCGTACGCGAGCTCGGCCGCCGTCTACAACGCGTCGGACCGCTCGCCGGCCCCCGAGTCCGGCGGAACCGAGCCGTCGACGCTCTACGGAGTCTTCAAGCTCGCGAACGAGGGGACGGCGCGGGTCTACTGGCACGACGACGGCGTCGCGTCGGTCGGGATCCGTCCGTACGTCGTCTACGGGCCGGGCCGCGACCAGGGGCTCACCTCCGGGCCTTCGCTGGCGATGGAGGCAGCAGCGCGCGGCGAGGGTCACACAATCGCGTACGGCGGAATCGCCCAGTACGACTTCGCTCCGGACGTGGGTCGCGCGTTCGCCCTCGCCGCGCGAGCTGCGACCGAGGGCGCCCACGTAGCGAACTTCCCAGGCGTGCCGTCGACGATGCAGGAGGTCGTCGACGCGATCGAGGCCGCAGCTCCTGCGGTCGCCGGCAAGGTGTTCTGGGAGGAGGGCCAGCTGCCGTTCCCGGAGTCGCTCGAGGGACGGCTCCTCGAGCGGCTCATCGGCCCGATCAGGACCACCCAGCTCGCCGACGGCGTGCGCGCGACGATCGAACACTTTCGGGCTGCGGGCTGATCTCAGCCGGCCTCGGTGCGCGCGAGCCCGGCGGCGAGGATGAACGCGGTCAACCGGCGACCACGGGATTCGTCAACGACGTGAGACCCTCGATCTCGATCGTCACCTCGTCGCCCGGCTGGAGCAGCCGCTGCGGATCGCGGAACACGCCGACCCCGGCGGGCGTCCCGGTGAGGATCAGATCGCCCGGCTCGAGCGTGGTTGTCTGCGATGCGTAGGCGATCACGTCGTCGATCCCGAAGATGAGGTTCGCGGTCGTCGAGTCCTGCAGCACCTCGCCGCTCACGATCGCGCGGATACGGAGATCGTGCGGGTCGGCGACTTCGTCGCGCGGCGTCATCGGGCCGACGGGACAGAACGTGTCGGGCGACTTGCCCCGCGTCCACTGCCCGTCGGAGAACTGAAGGTCGCGAGCGCTGACGTCGTTCGCGCACAGGTAGCCGCGGACGACCTCGAACGCGTTCTCTTTCGAGACGCCCTTCGCGCGTGCTCCGATGACCACGCCGAGCTCGGCCTCGTAGTCGGCCTTCGCCACGATCGGCGGGATGACGATCGCCTCGCCGGGACCGATGAGCGACGTCGGCCACTTCGCGAAGAGCAACGGCTCGGCGGGAAGCTCGGCGCCCTGCTCCTCCGCGTGGTCTGAGTAGTTGAGGCCGACGCAGACGATCTTCCCGGGGCGGTCGATTGGCAACATAGGCGCAAACCTAACCAGCCAGAGCGCTCGACGCACGGACGAGCGGGCAAGCGACGGTCAGATCGACGACGACGCACGAGAGGAGCAGCTCATGAAGATCGGAGTGATCGGCGGAGGGCGCGTCGGCGGCGCCCTCGCCGCAACCTGGAGTGATTGCGGCCACGAAGTCGTCGTCTCGAAGCGTGACAGGGTCGCGGAGACGGCCGCGGGGCGTGACGTCGTCGTACTCGCGCTGCCAGCGTCCGCGGCGGAAGAAGCCGTTGCGGCGGCCGGGCTCAGCGCCGGCCAGATCGTCGTCGATGCCACCAACAACCTCTCCGGCGGCCCGTCCGGTACGGAGATCGCGGCCTTCGCGCCGTCCGCGCACTTCGTGAAGGCGTTCAACACGGTGTTCTCGACGTTCATGCACGACACGCCTCCGGATCCGCCCGCGACGCTCGTCTATTCCGGCGACGATGCCGGCGCGAAGGCGACCGTGGCGCAGCTCATCACCGACGCCGGTTTCGAGCCGGTAGATGCGGGTGGAGCGGATGCGACGCCGCTCGTCGAGGCCTTCGCCAAGCTGGTCATCGGAATCGCGTACCGCCAGGGCCGCGGCCCGTTCGTCTATCGCTTCCACGGCGCATGAGACGCTGTGTCAACCCGGGCCTTCATGCGGGCTCCTCGGACATCGCTCGCGGTGCCAGGCCGGAGGCACGGTACTCGAACGGGCCCGGAGCGCCTGGTGCCGCAAGCGGCGTCAAGCCGCGGCGGAGGCCGGCTTTTGCCCCAGAAAGTGCTTCGCACTTCCTGGGGGACCCGAGGAAGAGCCGGCCGGAAGCCGTGGCCGGCGAGGAGCGCGCATGAACGAGGGCAGGTCGCTCTAGACTCGTCCGGGTGAGCTTGCCCCAGGCCTTCGTCGTCGAACTGCAGGAGGCATTGGGGCCAGGGCACGTCATCACGGAGCCCGAGCAGCTCCGCGTGTACGAGTGCGACGGGCTGACCGGCCATCGCGCCATCCCTGAGCTCGTCGTCCTCCCGGGCTCGACGGAAGAGGTGCAAACGGTGCTCCGCGCGTGCTCCCGCGAAAGGGTTCCTTTTGTTGCGCGCGGAGCAGGCACCGGGCTCTCGGGCGGCGCAACGCCCGTCGCGGGAGGCGTCGTGGTCTCGCTCGCTCGCATGAACCGGATCCTCGAGATCGACCTCGAGGGCCAGCGCGTCGTCGTCGAGCCGGGCGTCGCGAACCTCGACGTCACGCGCGCGGTTGCCACCGAAGGCTTCTTCTACGCCCCGGACCCGTCGAGCCAGCAAGTGTGCACGATCGGCGGTAATGTCGCCGAGAACTCGGGCGGTGCCCATTGCCTCAAGCACGGCTTCACCGTGCATCACGTCACCGGCCTGACGCTCGTATTGCCCGACGGAGAGGTGGTCGAGCTCGGCGGTAAGGCGCTCGACCCAGACGGCCCCGACCTCCTCGGAGTCGTCGTCGGCTCCGAGGGAACGCTCGGGATCGTGACCCGCGTCACGCTCCGCATCGTCCGGGCGCCGCAGGTCGTACGCACGCTCCTTGCCGGCTTCCACACGATGGACGCTGCGGGAGCCGCGGTCTCCGAGATCGTCGCTGCCGGGATCCTGCCGTCCGCCGTCGAGATGATGGACCGCCTGACGATCGACGCCGCAGAGCGGGCCGTGTCTCCCGGATATCCGGAAGGGGCGGGAGCCGTGCTCCTCGTCGAGCTCGACGGCGTCGTCGAACAGGTCGAGGACGATGTCGCCGACGTGGAGCGAATCTGCGTCGAGTGCGGCGCGTTCGAGCTGCGAACCGCGGCGAACGAGGGCGATCGCGCGCTCCTCTGGAAAGGGCGCAAGTCGGCGTTCGCCGCCATGGGCCGGATCGCCACCGACTACTACGTCCAGGACGGAGTCGTCCCGCGGACCCGGCTGCCGGAGGTGCTCCGGCGGATCGAGGAGCTCTCTGCAAGCCACGGGCTGCGCGTCGGCAACGTCTTCCATGCGGGGGACGGCAACCTTCACCCGCTCGTGCTCTACGACGCCGAAGCGGGCGAGACGGACGCCGCGCGCGAGCTTGCCGAGGCCATTCTCGACGCCTGCCTGGACGCGGGCGGCTCGCTCACGGGTGAGCATGGCGTCGGTATGGACAAGGCGTGCTCGATGCCGCGCATGTTCTCGGAGCGCGACCTCCAGACGTTCGAGCGGCTGCGCCGCGCATTCGACCCGCAGGGGCTCTGCAACCCCGGCAAGGTGATCCCGACGCCGAGGCTCTGCGGCGAGGTGCCGGGTCCATACCGTGTTCACGCGCTCGAAAGGATCGGCGTTGCCGAGCGTCTCTAGCCTCGAAGAGGCGTCGCGGCTTCTCGCATCGGCGTACGCCGAGCGAGGGAGCTTGCGGATCGGCAGCGACCTGACGACGGAGGGGCTCGACCGGATCCTCGAGCACGAGACGGGCGACCTCACGTGCACGGTCGAGGCTGGTATTCGACTCTCGGCTCTGAACGCCGTCCTGGGCGCGAGCGGCCAGCGGCTCTCACTGGATCCACCCGGCGATCCGACCATCGGGGCACTGCTCGCGGAGAACCTCTCCGGACCACTCCGCCACCGGTTCGGCGCACCCCGCGATCTCGTCCTCGGCGTGACGCTGGTGCTCGCAGACGGGACGGTCGCCAGTGCGGGTGGCAAGGTCGTGAAGAACGTCGCCGGCTTCGACCTCGCCCGGCTCGTATGCGGCTCCCGGGGGCGACTCGCGCTCATCGCTCGTGCGAGTTTCCGGCTCCACCCGCTGCCGAAAGCTGCCCGAACCCTCGTCGTCGAGACCGAGGACGCGTCGATGGTCGTCGCCCGCCTGCTTCGCTCGCAACTCCAGCCGAGCGCGCTCGACGTTCTCCACCCCGGCCGCGTCGCCATCCTCTTCGAGGGCTCGGAGCGTGCCGTCGAGGCTCAGCTCGAGTCGGCGCGCGCGCTCGTCGGCGGCTCCGAAGCCGGCCCCGTGGTCTGGGCCGAGTCGCGTCAGCGCCAGGACAGCGCGTTTGGGTACATCCGCTTCGCCCCGGGCCTTCTTGGCCAAACGCTCTCGTCGCTCTCCGATGCAGTCGTCCGACCCGCAGCAGGGCTCGCATACGCGGGCGAAGAGCAGCCAAGTGGCTCAGAGCCACAAAGTCACGAGGACGGCAACCAGGTTCGAGAGCTCGTCAGAAGGATCGAGCAGGAACTGGATCCGCACAGAGTGTTCGCCGCGTGATCCGCGAGCTCACCTCGGACTGCGTGCACTGCGGGTTCTGCCTGCCCACGTGCCCGACGTACGTCCTCTGGAGCGAGGAGATGGACTCGCCGCGCGGACGTATCCACCTGATGGACGCCCGACTCGACGGAACCATCGCGCTCAACTCCATCGTCGCGATGCATTTCGACCGGTGCCTCGGGTGCATGGCGTGCGTGAGCTCGTGCCCTTCGGGCGTTCGTTACGACCGTCTCATCGAGAGCACTCGCTTTGCCGTCGAGCAGGAGGTCGAGCGTCCGTTCGGCGATCGGCTCGTGCGGGGACTCCTGTTCCGACTCCTCCCGCACCCCAGCCGCATGCGAATGGCGCTGAGGCTCGCACCGCTCGGTCGGATCGCGCCGATGCCGAAACGCTTCAAGCCACTCGTCGAGATCGCTCCTCGCTGGCGGGGTAAGGGGGATGTCCCTGCGCTCACACCCGCGGTTGGTGACAGGCGCGCACGCGTCGGCCTGCTCACGGGCTGCGTGCAGAGCGCGGTCTTCCCGGACGTGAACGCCGCGACCGCACGCGTGCTCGCCGCCGACGGATTCGAGGTCGTCGCGCCGCCGCAGGGTTGCTGCGGCGCGCTCTCCGTCCACGCGGGCAGGCTCGACGAAGGCAAGGCGTTCGCACGCCGGCTGATCGATGCATTCACGAACGTCGACCTCGTCGTCGTGAACTCGTCAGGTTGCGGCTCACACCTGAAGGAGCTCGGCTGGCTGCTCGGAGACGAGAGTGCAGAGGCATTTGCGGCGAAGGTTCGGGATGTCGGCGAGCTCCTCGCGGACGTCCCTCCCCGTGCGCCCCGGCACCCCCTGAACATGCGTGTGGCGCTCCAGGACTCGTGTCACCTGCGCCACGCCCAACGGCTGCCGCTCTCCTCGGTCACGTCGCTCGAGCGTATCCCCGGTCTCGAGGTCGTCGAGCCGGCAGAGCAGGACCTTTGCTGCGGCTCGGCCGGGATCTACAACGTCGTGCAAGCGGAGGCGGCCCGCGAGCTCGGCGATCGCAAGGCTGCACACGTCATCGCGACAAGCGCGCAGGCGTATGCGAGCGCGAACCCAGGCTGCCTCGTGCAGGTCTCGCAGGCGCTCCGCCGGGCGAAGCAGCCGCTGCCGGCACTCCACCCGATCGAGCTCGTCGACGCTTCGATCAGCGGAGTACCGGCAGGAAGGCTGCAGGCGACAGCCCGGCGCTGAGCTCCTACCTCGTGTCGAAGGTCAGCGTCCAGCGGGAGCTCTCGTCGTCGATGTAGCTCTCGACGGCTTGGCCGCGGGCACCACGGTACGAGCCGGTTCCCCCGATCACGGCAACGACGCTCCGCTTCGCCTCGTCGACAACTGCACCGGCGATGATGATCTGACCCGCGGCGAGCGTGAAGGTACTCGTGCAGAACAGGGTCACCTTCTTGGCCCCCGTCTTGGAGTGCTGTGTGCATTGACCCGCGGCGGATCCGAGCGGCTCGGTGCCTCGCGCGCGCGTTTCGACCCCCGCGTAGACGACGTAGTCCCCTTGTCCGAAGACGTTCCTCGGCGGGTTGTCGACGTGTGTGAACGAGGTCGCCTTGCCGACGAAGGTGAGGGTCGTCGTGCTCGAGTCGGGACCCGAAGGCGCAGCAATAGCGGCCGCGACGATCGCAAACGTTGCGGCCGTGATCAACGTGGCACCTACGAACATCCGTTTCATCTGGACTCTCCTTCGATCGATGACGAATCGACGGTAGAGCCGCGCGTCTTCGAGATCGTCGGCCGGGCAGGCGATCTCCGTCGGCAGCGAGGACGAAGTCCGACCTCAGCTGCGAGGGGGAGGCTCGTCGGCCGGACGGCCGATGCGGACAGATGCCTTGTCGCATAGCTTCTGCGCATGCGAAACGTCCGCGGAGTGGACTGGGGGCGGACTGCGGACGCCGCGATCGTCGCCGGGTTGCTCGTCGCGGCCTTCGTCCAGCTCGCATGGGGCGACACGAACGGCCCGATCTGGGCGAACGCGATCCTGATGACAGCGATCGCGCTCCCTGTTCTCTGGAGGCGCTCCCATCCGGAGCTGGCGTTCATCGCCTCCATGACGGCTGTGCTCGTCCTGATTCTCGCCTTCTACTCCTCGGGGACGGACGGGCCGGTCGAGTCATGGCTCGGGTTTCTGATCATGACGTTCTCCCTCGCCCTGTACGGGGAGGGCCGAGCGCGAACAGCCGCCACTCTCTACGGCGCAGCGGCGTTCGCAGCGGTCAACACCGGCCAGCTCGTCGTGGGCACGGATCCGGTGGATGTTCTCACCGCGTGGATCTTTCCGGTGGTCGCGTGGCTCGGAGGCTGGGCGCTCCACCAGCGCCAAGCAGTCGCGGAGCGCCAGCGAGGGCGTGCCGACGAAGCCGAGCACCGGCGTGCCGGCGATGCGCGTCGCGCTGTCGAGCTCGAGCGTGCTCGGATCGCGCGCGAGCTTCACGACATGATCTCGCACTCCGTGAGCGTGATGGTGATGCAGGCAGCAGTCGAGCGGCGCCTCCTCGAGGACGAGCACCCGCGCTTCGCGAGGACCTTGCAGGAGATCGAGAGCGCGGGAAGAGATGCGCTCAGCGAGCTACGCACGTTGCTCGGCGTGTTGCATGACAGCACCGGCGGCGGAGACCTTGCTCCCCAGCCGGGCCTCGGCGACTTGCCAGCGCTCATCGAACGCGTGCGAGATGCCGGGCTCCCGGTCGAGCTCAGCGTCGAGGGCGAGCAGGTCGAGCTGTCGCCTGCCCTCCAGCTGACAGCATTTCGGATCGTGCAGGAGGGGCTGACGAACGTCCTCAAGCACGCCGGAGAGGCTCGTGCGGAAGTCATCGTGCGTTACGAGACGGCTCGCCTCGGGCTCGAGGTGCGCGACGATGGAACGAGCCCGAACGGAACGGTTCCGGGGACCGGTCTGCTCGGGTTGCGCGAGCGCGCCGCCCTCTACGGCGGCGACATCGAGACGTTCGTGCCGACGGACGGCGGCTTCGTGCTTCGCGCCACCCTTCCCGTGAGGACCGAATCGGCGTGACGATCACGGTAGCCGTCGCCGACGACCAGGCGATCATTCGAGCCGGCCTCGTGAAGCTCCTCGAGTCCGAGCCCGATCTCTCCGTCTCCGGCGAGGCAGCTGACGGGCTGGAGGCGCTGAGCCTCGTGCGGGAGACGCGGCCGGACGTCCTCCTGATGGACATCCGAATGCCGCGGCTCGACGGCCTCGAGGCAACGAGGAGGATCGCGCAGGAGGTGAAGGACACGCGTGTCATCGTGCTGACGACCTTCGGCCTCGACGAGTACGTGTTCGACGCCCTCCGAAGCGGTGCGAGCGGCTTTCTGCTCAAGGACGCCGAGCCGGAGCATCTGATAGCGGCAATCCGGCTCGTCGCGACCGGCGACTCGCTGCTCGCTCCGGTGGCGACCCGGCGCCTGATCGAGGCGCGCGCTGCACGAGCTGAGAGCGCAGACGCCACACTCGACGCTCTCACGCCTCGAGAACGGGATGTGTTCCGACTGCTCGCAAGGGGGCTATCGAACGCGGAGATCGCAGCCGAACTCGTCGTGTCTGACGCGACGGTGAAGACGCATGTCGCGAGCGTGCTGACCAAGCTCGGCCTCCGCGACCGCGTCCAGGCGGTGATCCTCGCGTACGAGAGCGGAGTCGCTACCACTACCCACGAACGTGATCCCAAGCGCTGATGCTGTTTCGCGATCGCGACGCCCGGCGCCGGCACTCCACCCGTTTTGAGCCCATCGACGCCTTGATCAGAGGAGTGCCGGCACTCGAAGTCCTGGTCTCGTCGCTCGCGGACTCTCCAACACCGAGATTGCCGAGACGCTCGCCGCAAGATGTCCCTGAAGGACGGGCATTACCTAGCCTCGACCGCGACGGGGCGTAGCTCGTCCAGCCGGTCGACGCGGGCAAGTGCGGGGAAGAGCTTCCACCAAACGCCCGCGACGACGATCGTTGCCACACCACCGAGCACGACCGCCGGGACAGCCCCGATGAGCGCGGCCGCGACACCCGACTCGAACGCGCCGAGCTCGTTCGACCCGCTGATGAAGACCATCTCGACCGCATTCACCC
>JBOHAY010000096.1:0-10444 GCA_050697935.1 Gaiellaceae bacterium
GCGACGGAAGTACGCGGGACGGCGACCGCCGCCGATCTCTCCGTACTCGAAGACGGGGAGCTCGAGGTCGTCTCCGATACGACGGGAGACGTTGCGAGCAGTCTCCATCGCGAGCTCCATGTCGTCGTGCGGAAAAGGAACGAGTGGGACGACATCGACGGCGCCCACCCTCGGGTGGACCCCCGACTGCGAACGGAGATCCACGAGCGCCACGGTGGTCGCGATCCCGGCAAGCAGGGCGTCGGCCAGCCCGCCCGGGGGACCGACGAGCGTGAACACGGAGCGATGATGATCCGAGTCGGAGTGCACATCCAGCACGCTCGCATCACCGCCGAACGCACGCTCGATCGTCGAGATGGCGGAGCGGTCGCGCCCTTCGGAGACGTTGGGCACAGCCTCGAGCACGACCCGTACCCTACGAGGCCGTGCCTGACGATGAGCCCATTCCTGCACCACGTGCTGCTCGGCAGACGTTCGTCAGGCTGCTCGGCTTCCTCCACCCGTACCGGGCGTCGCTGATCGTCTCGTCACTCCTCGCGATCGCATCACAGATCGCCGGAATCCTCGTGCCGGTGCTCGTAGGAGTCGTCATCAACGAGCTCAGCGGCAGTGCGGATGCGCGCGTGCTCGCGCTCGAGATCGCAGCGATCGTCGGGCTCGGTCTCGTACGCGGCGCGCTCATGTACGGACGGCGCGTGATCTCGGGCAGGCAGGCGCTCGCTGTCGAGTACGACCTGCGCGACGAGCTCTACTCGCACTTCCTTCGTCTCTCGTTCGGCTTCTACGACCGCAGTCAAACGGGCCAACTCATGTCGCGAGCGACAATCGATCTCCAGTCGGTCCGGTTCTTCCTGGGCTACGGACTGATCTTCTTCGCCCAACACATCGTCACCGTGGTCGCGGTATCGGCGGTCCTCTTCGTATACAGCTGGCAGCTCGCCCTGGTGGCACTCGCGATCACGCCGATGATCGTGCTCACCGCGTACCGCTATAGCCGGGTCTCCCATCCCGTGCTCCGCGACGTCCAACAGAAGCTCGCAGATGTCGCCACCGTCGCGGAGGAATCGATCTCAGGCGTGCACGTCGTCAAGTCGTTTTCGCAAGAGGAGCGACGTGCCGAGAACTTCACGACCGCCGCCGACGCAGTCTTCGTGCAGACGCTCGCCGCAAACCGCCAACGTGCCTTGTACGTTCCCCTGCTCACATTCCTCCCCCTCGTCGCTCAGGCACTCGTGTTGCTGGCGGCGGGTCGCATGGTGATCTCCGGGTCGCTCTCGACCGGAGCGTTCTTCACGTTCAACCTCCTGCTCGCAATGCTCGTCATGCCGCTGCGGATGCTCGGTATGTGGATCGGGCAGGCGCAACGAGCCGTCGGCGCCGGCGAGCGGATCTTCGAGATCCTGGACGAGCCCGAAGAGATCACCGACCGTCCTGCCGCCGAGACGCTCGCGCCAGGGCCGGGTCGCGTGGTCTTCGAGAACGTCTCGTTCGGCTACGACCCAGACCGGCCTGTCCTCGAGGCGATCAACCTCGAGATCGCGGCGGGACGAACCGTTGCGTTGATCGGGAACACCGGCTCGGGCAAGACCACGCTGGCCGCGCTTGTTCCACGGTTCTATGACGCGACGTCCGGACGGGTGCTCGTCGATGGCGCTGACGTTCGAGATGTCGCGCGCCGGTCGCTTCGGCGCGAGATCGGCGTGATCTCGCAAGACCCGTTCCTGTTCTCGACGTCGGTCCGGGACAACATCGCGCTCGGGATGCCGGACGCGCCGCACGAGGCCGTCGAAGCTGCTGCACGGGCGGCCCAGGCGCACGAGTTCATCCTCGAACTCCCTCACGGATACGACACCGTGGTCGGCGAGCGAGGTATCACGCTCTCGGGGGGCCAGCGGCAGCGCATCGCAATTGCGCGAGCTCTGCTCATCGACCCGCGCATCCTCATCCTCGACGACGCCACTGCGTCGGTCGACGCGACGACGGAGGCCAGGATTCGGTCCGGGCTACGCGAGGTGATGAAGGGCCGAACGACGCTCATCATCGCCCATCGCCTGTCGACGATCGCGCTCGCCGACGAGATCGCCGTCCTCGACCACGGACGAATTGCGGCACGAGGCACGCAGGCGGAACTGCTCGAGGAGAGCGCGGTCTTCCGGGAGATCCACGAGCACGGACTCCTCCAGCAGGTGGTTGCGGGATGAGGGGAACTGCGCGCAACTCGGCGCACTCTTGTGTCGAACGCGTTTCCCACCTGCGCACACATCGACGTTATGCTGGCAGTGGGTGGTGGGCTGGGGTGCCCCAGCAGGGGGCGGCGCGAAAGTGAGAGTCTGGCAGGCGGGTAGCCACCTCACCGATCAACGCGAGGCCCGTGTCGACGACTGGACCTGGCGGCAAACACGCCGCCGGCTGGGAACGCTCCTGCGGCTGGCTCGTCCGTACAAAGGTCGAACGGCGTTGGCGATTGTCACGCTCGTCGGCTACACGCTCGTCGCGCTGCTTCCTCCCTACCTCGTCAAGCTCGCCGTCGACGACGGGATCTCGGCAGGCGACCTCGAAGCGCTCAGCGTCATCGTCGCGGCTTTCCTCGCCGCCGGGATCGCGGCCTTTGCGCTCTCGTCAGCCCAGACCTACTTCACGGGCTGGGTCGGAGAACGCGCGCTCGCCGACCTTCGCATCCAGCTCTTCGATCACCTCCAGCGGCTTTCACTCGGCTACTACGAGCGAAATCGCACCGGCGCAATCATCAGCCGGATCACGAACGACGTCGAGGCCCTCGACCAACTCGTTACGGACGGCATCTCGAGCCTCGTCCAGAACTCGCTCGTACTCGTGGGGACCGCGATCGTCCTGTTCTTGCTGGACTGGCGACTTGCGCTCGCAACACTGATCGTCCTCCCGCTCATGGCCGCCGCGACGACGTGGTTTCGTTCGCGGTCGAATCGCTCGTACAAGCGCGTGCGCGAGCGACTCGGCCTCGTTACGGCAACTCTCGCCGAGGACATCTCGGGAATGCGAGTCGTCCAGTCCTTCACACGCGAGCCCGCGAGTCAGGCGACCTTCCGCGGCGTCAACGAGCGCTACCGAGAGGCGAATTACGAGACGGTCGTGTTGAGCGGCGTGTATTTCCCGGTCGTCGACATCCTCTCGTCCGTCGCGGTGGCGATCGTGCTCGGCCTCGGCGGAGTGCTCTACCTCGATGGCTCGCTCTCGGACGGCACGCTCCTCGCCTTCACGCTCTACCTCGCGAACTTCTTCGACCCGGTGCAGCAGCTCTCACAGCTCTACAACACGTTCCTCTCGGCGACAGCGGCGCTCGACCGCATCACCACGGTCCTCGACGAGGAGCCCGACGTCGTCGACGCTCCTGATGCATACGAGCTTCCCGAGATCGTCGGGCACGTCCACTTCGAGAATGTGCGCTTCGGGTACGGAACGCTGCCTGACGTTCTCCACGCGTTCGAGCTCGATGTTTCGTCCGGGACGACGGTTGCGCTCGTCGGCCACACGGGGGCGGGGAAGTCGACGATCGCCAAGCTGCTCACGCGCTTCTACGATCCGCGCTCCGGACGAATCACGATCGACGGCCACGATCTCCGGGACGTCACGCAGTCGTCGCTGCGGCGACAACTCGGTATCGTCCCGCAGGAGGGCTTCCTCTTCTCAGGGACGATTGCCGACAACATCGCGTTCGGCCGGCCCGATGCTTCCCGTTCAGCCGTCACGTCAGCGGCTGAAGCAGTCGGTGCAGACCGATTCGTGTCCGAGCTCCCGAAGGGATACGACACCGAGGTCGGCGAGCGCGGCTTCAAGCTCTCCCTCGGACAACGTCAGCTCATCGCGTTCGCTCGCGCGTTGCTCGCCGATCCGCGCATCCTCATCCTCGACGAGGCCACGTCCTCCGTCGACATCGGAACGGAGCGACGCATCGAGGGTGGGCTTCGACGCCTCCTGTCCGGCCGCACGGCCTTCGTCATCGCTCACCGGCTGTCGACGATTCGGGGCGCCGACCTGATCGTCGTGCTCGATCATGGGCGGATCGTCGAGCAGGGGACGCACGAAGAGCTCATGGCGGCGCGCGGTCCGTACACGCGCCTGTACGGCGACTGGGCAGCCGACGTCGCGTAGCGTCGGAGTTGCCACCCACGCTCTAAGCTCATGGCATGGCTAGTGAACCCGAGACGGAGGAAGCCGCAGAGATCCTTCCGCCTGACGTCTTGCCGGATGCCAGGCTGACGCCCGCGGAGGCCGTCGCCGCAATGCATCTGCGCGTACCGACCCGCGGGAATCGCAAGCTGCGGCGCCTCCTCGAGAACGTCGAGGCGGACAAGCAGCTCAAAGCGTGGTGGCACGCGGCCAACGTGAACGCAGTCGTCCGACTGGCAATCAACGATCACTCCTGGGTTCACATCCAGATCGTCACGAACATCGCGCTGCGGCTCTGCCGGCTGCTCGTGAAGCACAACGTCGAAACCTCGCTCGTGCATGACTACGGCCTGGAGCCCGACGACTCCGAGGTCGTCGTCGTCCTCGCTGCGCTGCTTCACGACGTCGGCATGTCGATCCACCGACGAGACCACGAAGACTGGAGCCTCTTTCTCGCGGAGCCCAAGATGCGTGAGCTGCTCGCAGACATCTACGACGAGCCCGAGCGCACGATCGTCGTGTCGGAGGCGCTCCAGGCGATCACGAGCCACCGGGCAGACGGCGAGCCTCTCTCGCTGGAGGCCGGAATCATGCGGGTCGCGGACGGTCTCGACATGGCCAAAGGCCGCTCGCGGATCCCGTTCGAGCGCGGCTCCGTTTCGATCCACTCGCTCTCCGCAGCAGCGATCGACGAGGTGCGCATCACCGACGGCCAGAGCCGCCCGGTCATGGTGGAGATCGTCATGAACAACTCGTCGGGCATCTACCAGGTCGACGGCCTTCTCAAGGCGAAGCTCAAGGGCTCGGGGCTCGAGCCGTACGTGGAGGTCGTCGCGCGGATCGACACCGAGGCGGAGAAACGCCTCGTACCGACCTACCGGCTCGAGATCGGCGATCCGGATAGCTCCAAGGCCTGACCGCTAGCATCTAGAATCCGTCCGCCGTTGCGGGGTCGTCTAACGGCAGGACGCCTGGCTCTGGACCAGGAAGTTGGGGTTCGAATCCCTGCCCCGCAGCCATGATCTCGAACCTCCCGCTGATGCACTCGGCCGCTCCGACGTTGTCCTGTCCGGTTACGTTCGTAACAGTGTTACGTACCGATTTGTAAGGTTTTTGGTCTGAGTTCGTGTCAGTTCGTGTACCTTAACTCGATCGAGAGACACGAGCGGCTCTGGTGGCGGCCGCGCCCCTGTCCCCGCCCAGGAGGTAACGGTTCTGAGAGCCCTACTCGTTGGCCTGTTCGCGTTCGTTCTCGTAACGCAGGCCGCCGCGGCAGCGATGCAGGACAGGCCGGACCCGGCTCCTCTCAAGACGAAGCAGGAGCGGCGCGTCGCAACCCTCGACGAGCGGCTGGAGCGGAAGCTCGCAGCCGCCCGGAAGTACCGCGGCACCATCGCCTTCTTCAAGAGCCACCGCTGGTTGCTGAGCTCCGATGAGCATCGCGAGCGGGCCGGAGCCACCCTGCGGCGCGCCGAGCGCCGGCTCGCGGAGCTCTCGAAGACGATTCGCGTGCTACGGGCAGCAATCCGCGAGCGAGACGCTCGGCGGCTGGCAGCAGCGTCGCCAAGAGCAGCAATCTGTGGCGTTTTCGGCCGGTACTGCCGCCAGGCGGTTTCCGTCGCCTGGTGCGAATCCCGCCTGACGACGACGGCCCAGAACGGCCAGTACCTGGGCCTCTTCCAGATGGGCTCGTACGAGCGACGGCTCTTCGGGCATGGGCCAACGGCCATAGCCCAGGCAGAGGCGGCCCACACGTATTTCGTGCGCTCCGGCCGCGACTGGAGCCCATGGAGCTGCAAACCGCACTACGCGCTGTAGTTGGCCGCAACGGCCAGCTCGACCGGCGGATCGCTCGTCGTTTTCGTCGCAAACTGCGAAAGGTCTCACGAACTACGGGGTTTCCTTCCCCGTGTCCTTCTGGTAGGCCTTCCGTCTACGTGTGGGGACAGCGGAAGCGCGACCGCCTTCGGCCCCTCGATGAGGCCGCCGCATACGCTCGCTGTCACGGCGAGCGAGACGAGAACGTGCGGCTGGTGAAGCTCCCCCCTCGGCGCGTGCGCTACGAAACGATCCTCTCGAGCGGCGAGAGCATTCGGCGCGACTTCGAATCGAGACTCGATACGCGTGAACCCGAGGCGACAGCCTAGGCCTTAGCTCCGAACGAGGACAGGTTCGCCGACGACGACGAGCGTCCAGGGCTGTTGGTGAGCGCCGGAGGCGCCGTGCCGGCCGCCGCGACCGCGTTCGCCACGAGCTCGTACGGCACGGCTCGATCCAGAACGCACGCACCGAGCGTCGACGTCGCATTTCGGCCAGGACGTTGCGTAAGCGCTCGAGCTGCCGGCTGTTCGTGGCGGCGCTCGAACTCGAGCGGAACGAACCTCGGGACGTCCGGACCGGCGTAGCCTACTGACGGAGTTTCGCTACCCTTGCGCTCCGCACGGCCCATTCGTCTAGTGGCCTAGGACACCGCCCTCTCACGGCGGCGGCACGGGTTCGAATCCCGTATGGGCCTCTGATTCTCTCGACGTAGACCGATCACCGCGCAGTGCCGAGAAGAGGAGCGACGATGTTGAAGGCAAGCCCACGCTTCCTCGCATTCGCGGGAGCCCTGGTTTTCGCGATCGCAATGCCGGCTCTTGGCCTTTCCGCGAGCTCCGCGGCGACGGGCCTGATTCTCTACAGCCAGGAGGTCGGCGGGAAAGTGCAGCTCTTCACCGTCCGTCCTGATGGAACGAGCCGCACGCAGATCACACGCGGCGCGGCGCAGGCCAGCCGGGGCGAATGGTCGCCGAACGGTCGCCTGATCGCATTCGAGCGCATCGCGCCGGACGAGAGCCGAGCAGCCGTGGCGACGATGAATGCCGACGGCACGGGCGTCCGTGAGCTGACGCCGACCGGATACCAAGGAGACCCCTCGTTCACGCCGGACGGCCGTTGGATCGTCTTCACGCGCAACCCGAAGCCGTCGGACAACGGCATCTGGATCATGAAGGTCGACGGCTCGAATCCCCGGCGTCTCAGCCGGAATCCCTTCATGCAAGACGGGAACTGTGGCTGTGACGAGGACGCGACCGTATCGCCGGACGGCAAGCGCGTCACATTCGTCCGCTACACCGCAGGAGAGCGGCAACACGCGCTCTTCTCCGTGGGCATCGACGGACGAGGCCTGAAGCAGCTGACTCCCTATGAGCTCGCTGTCGACGCGGAGCACGACTGGTCGCCTGACGGGAAGCGGATCGTCCTCACGATGCACGCGCCCCCCGATGGCACGCGATCGGCAAACGTCGTGACGATCCGGTCCAACGGCTCGGATCTCCGCTGGGTGACGCGGTTCAAGGGCGGCACTCTCCACGCGTGGGCCGGCTCGTACTCACCGGACGGGAAATGGCTCGCGGTTCGCATTCAAGGAGGTGGCAAAGACGGCGTGTACGTCGTTCGCCCGGATGGGACTGGGCTGCGGCGAATCGCGACGTTGGGGCTGTCGCCGTCCACTATCGACTGGAGCCCGGGACGGTGACGTCGCGGTGCGTCGATCCCAGGTGTGCCCATGATCCGTAGCCGAGCCGTTTTGGCCTAGCTATGCAGGTCAGGCGTGCCATGGTTCCGGGTTTGCTCGAGGCCTGGGTCAAGACTGGAATGAGGCGTCTGGGCTACACCATTCAGCGCGTGCCGTCTGCGGCCTCCGATCCGCAGTTGGCGCTCGGCATCGACTTCGACTATGTGCTCGCCCATTACCTCGGCTTCAGGGATGATCCGCGGCCGTTCTTCTTCCTCCAGGTCGGTGCCTACGACGGCGTCATCGATGACCCTCTCTACCAGCGCGTTCGCAAGGGAAGCTGGCACGGGATATTCGTTGAGCCGAGCCGTCTCACTTCAGGCGACTCGTGGAGAACTACGCAGATCTCCAGGGTGTCACGTTCATCAACGCGGCTATCTCGGAGCGGCCTGGCCCGAGAAGTCTGTACGTCATCCAGGACGAGACGGGTATCCCAATCGAGTGTCTCGGCAGCCTTGCCTCGTTCAGTGAAGAACCCCTACGCGCCTTTCACCGAAAGATGAGATCGGTACCCAGGCAGCCACATCGGCTCTGTGGAGGTTGTGTGCACGACCTTCGCCGACGTGCTCGCCGAAGCGTCCTACGTCGATCTACTTCAGATCGACGTGGAGGGCTACGACTTGGAGCTTCTCAAGCTCTTCGGCTTTGGTCGGATCACACCGCCGATAGTGCGTTTCGAGCATAAGCATCTGTCAGCGGGCGACCTGGACGACGCCGTACAGCTCCCGCGAGAGGCCTGCTAGGCGAGAACTTCGATGACGAGCGTCTTTACGGCCTTCACCTTGAGGCCGTCGGTCGCCTCGAATGTCACGCGATAGCGGCCGGGTCTCGTGGGCGTTCCACTGAGCACGCCGAGCGTTCGATCGAAGCGAATTCCGCGAGGTAGCGGCCCGCGCTTGATCTTCCACTTCTTCGGAAGGACGCCTCCGGCTGCGACGACCTTCGCGCGATACAGTCGACCGACCTTCCCTGTACGGAGCTTCAACGTGCTGACGGCAAGCCGCGATGCGACACCGAAGACCGCTGGGTAGTCGGCCGTTCGACCCTCGCTGTCCGTGAGGCGCAGCGTCGCTCGGTACGCGCCGGCGGCATTGGGCCTGCCTGCCACGGTGCCGTCCGCTGCGAGGGCGAGACCCGTGGGCAGGGCTCCCTCAGCGAGCGTCCATGTGTAGGTTCCGGTGCCTCCCGTGGCCGCGAGCTTGGCCGTGAACGGCACACCGACCTCCCAGATCGTCGGAGTGCCTGCGGCGGACAACGGCTTCAGCGCCTGAATCGCGAGTGCCTGTTTCACCGTGATCGTGAGCGCCTTCGTATCGGCGCGGCCGTCGACCAGCGCGGCGCGCACGACGAACGAGGACGCACCCTCGGTTGTCGGGGATCCTGAAATGACTCCTGTGCTCGAGTCCAGCGTGAGGCCAACGGGAAGTTGCCCCTGAGTCAGCGTCCAGGTGAGCGCGCTCGAAGGGGGCGCCGTCGAGTCGGCGCCAGACTTCATGACCGCTGTCAGGTTGAGTGTGTAGGGCGACCCGATCGTTCCAGGTCCCGTGCTCTCGGTCGTGACGAGGACGCGTGGGTTGATCGTGATCGAGAACTCGCGCTCGGCCTTCTTGGGCAGGCACCAGCTCTGAGACGGTGGATCCTGGTCAGAGAGCTCCACCCAGAAGCGATACGTGCCAGCTTGGGGCGGCGTGCCGCTCACCTGTCCTCCCTGCGAGAGCGACAACCCCGGCGGAAGGGCTCCATTGATGACGCGAAACTGGTACGGCAGACCCTCGTTGGGCGGATCCGGGCCGCAGCCGCCGCGACCGATGAACTGGATCGAGTACGCCCCATCGACCGTGCCCTGAGGACAGACGAAGAGCGGCTGCGTGTCGACACACGGCACCGCGTCGTCGAATGCCAGCGCGGCGGCCGTCGCCGCGACCACGCCGGCAAGCGCCGCGACCAGCGCTAGAACCAGCCCGAAGCGAATCGATCGTGTACGACCTCGTCCCACCGGCGCGCCACGGTAGCAGACATGCCCCCGTCCGCCAGGAGTTGTTAAGACACTACGAGGACGACGAGCTCGGCCACGCACACCGGCTTCTCGATGCCCTCGCACTCGACGGTCGCCTCGATCGTCACGCGTTCACCCAGCGCCGCCTCGTCGACTTGGAGCACGCGGAATCTCCCGCGGATCCTGCTGCCCGATGGCACGGGGGCCGGAAAGCGCACCTTGTTGGCGCCGTAGTTCACGACCATGCGTTCCGTCGAAGGGAGTGCCTCGTTCAGCATGGGCACGCAGAGCGCGAGCGTGAGGAACCCGTGTGCGATTGTCGTCCCGAAAGGCCCTGTCGCCGCACGCTCGGGATCCGTGTGAATCCACTGCGAGTCGTCGGTCGCCTCCGCGAAGGCGTCGATCCGCGCCTGCGTCACCTCGAGCCACGAGGTCGGCCCGAGCTCGATGCCGACGAGCTCGTTGAGCACCTTCACGCGGCTGCCCGCGCCGCTCGAATGCGGTCGAGAGACATCTCCCTGCCGAGGAGCTCGAGGCTCTCATAGAGACCCGGAGAGACGCGCGAGCCGGTAACGGCGACGCGGATCGGCAGGTACACCGTGCGCGGCTTCTCGCTCAGCTCCTCGCACAGCCGCTTCAGCGTCACCTCGATCTCTTCGACGGACCACGGCTCCGTGTCCGCCAGTGCGACCGCGGCCGCATCGAGAACGCGCGCATCGAGGAGCGCCGGATCGGGCTCGACG
>JBOHAY010000097.1:0-3726 GCA_050697935.1 Gaiellaceae bacterium
AGCCGTCCATCGTGATCGCGGAGAAGTGGACGAAGACGTCGTCCCCACCCTCGCGCTCGATGAAGCCGTAGCCCTTCTCGTTCGAAAACCACTTGACGGTGCCCTGCTCCACGTACGTCCTCCTACAACATGACGCCGCCCGTTACGGCAAGCGCCGATGGCTTGAACGCGCGAACCGTAGCGCCTAGGAACCGGGCAATGCAACTCTCGAACGGCGATGTTGCGAAGCCGTCAACGTGTTGCGCAGAAGCATTGCGATGGTCATCGGCCCCACGCCGCCCGGAACCGGGGTCATGAGGCCCGCCACCTCGAAGACAGCCGGATCGACGTCGCCGACGAGCTTGCCCGCGTCGGTTCGATTCATGGCAACGTCGATGACGACTGCGCCCGGCTTCACCATTTCGGCGGTAACGAGCCCCGCTCGCCCGACGGCGGCAACGAGGACGTCGGCGCGCCGCGTATGCGCTGCGAGATCGATCGTTCTCGAGTGGCAGATGGTGACGGTCGCGTGCTCGGCGAGGAGCATCATCGCCATCGGCTTGCCGACGATCTCGCTGCGGCCTATGACGACGGCGTCCTTTCCCTTCAGCTCCACGCCATGTTCGGCGAGCATCACCATCACGCCGGATGGAGTCGCGGGCACCAGCCGTGGCTCGCCGAGGTAGAGATATCCGGCATTCACGACGTGGAATCCGTCGACGTCCTTCTCGGGATCGACGGCTTGCAGCACCTTCGGCTCGTCCATGTGTTCGGGCAGTGGGAGCTGGACGAGGATCCCGTCTACGGCGTCGTCCGCGTTCAACTCAGCGATGACGTCGAGGATCTCCGCCTCGGGCGTCTCAGCCGGGAAGCGGTGGTCGCGTGACTCGATTCCGGCCTCGTGCGAGGCCTTGTGCTTGCTCCCGACGTAGACGTGCGATGCCGGGTCGTCGCCGACGAGGATCGTGGCCAGGCAGACCGGGCGGCCGTATGCGCGGACATCCCCGGCGACCTGCGCGCGGACCTTCTCCGCGAGCGCTTTTCCGTCGATGCGAACTGCCGTCATCGCGCGAATACCCTACTGACGGTCGCGTGCGGAGCGCTCCGCCACAGCCCGACCGCGTGGCCGGGCTGTGTGATCGGATGGGAGCCGTCTCGTACGCTGCTTAGCGGGCCAGACCGCTATGCGTCAGCTTCAACCCGGCGGCCTTCACAACGAGCTGCTTCGAAACCTGCGCTTTGGCTCCGACTCTGGAGACCTGTGCCTTCGCGGCATGGCCCGTGACCTGGGCTGTCGCAGCGAGACCTGCGGTCTGTGCAGTGGCGGCCGTGCTTGCGCGTTGCGCCGTCGCAGCAGCCTGGGAGGTCTGCGGTACGGCTGCAAGGCTCGTCGGCGCCGCGATCGCAGCAATCGCGACCGTGGCGGCCACGGCTCCGCGCAGTCCGTGCGCCTCGACGTCGGCCCCGTCGAAGAGCCCAGTGACGGCGTCTCCGTCGAACGCAACCAGGATGTCGTCCCCTCCCGCGAGTCGGAGCATCTGCTCGAGCGCCGCAGTGTCGAGGTCGATCGTCAGCAGCCTGGTGTCCTCGTCGTCGAGCCCGAGCTCGAACCAGAGTTGGGCAGACTCGTCGGCGCTGAGCGCTGCTTCGAGCTCGCTGCGCGGGAGGACAGCGGTCGTGGGGCTCCCACTCTCGAGTGCTGCGTAGTCGACGAGGGTGGCAGTTGTCATCAGCTCCTGCATGGTCACTCCTCCAGTCGAAACTCGTGAGCGAACGAACTGCGCCGCTCACACACAAGACGGTGAACGCACCTCTCATCTTCCCACCACCAGCACGAAGACTCAACGCGCCGACCTGGCTGCACTTTTTCCTGCTATTACACGTATAGACCGGCGAGAGGAGGGGGATGACCGTCTGGCTCACACGGGTGCATATGGCGATGCTTCGTCTTGGCGACGCACTGCGCCGATACTGGAGGCGCATCGCGATCGGAGCCTTCTGCGGGTGGTTGGTCTCGACAGTCTTCGGTGCACTTGCGCTCGTCGGCTTCGAGTCGGCCAACTGGATCACCGCAGAGGACTCGAGCTTGCTCGGTCCCGCCATCGTCTGGATGGGTGTTGGGGTCGGAGCCTGTGTCGCGTACGTTGCGAAACCGGACCCGACGGAAGCGAACTGACCGTCGGTAGGAGGCGCCGAGCGGACTCGAACCGCTGTACGAGGCTTTGCAGGCCTCTGCCTAACCACTCGGCCACGGCGCCGCGCGGGTCATCGTAGCCGTCCTCCTCGCGGGCTACGGTTGACCGAGTGAGCGCCGAACCCCGACCCGAGCACACCACCGAGCCATGTCTTCGTTGCGGTGCGGGAATGGAGTGGCGCCATGGCACGTGGCAGTGCCCACGCTGCCGGTTCAAAGTCGGCTGCTGCGAAGGGGAGACGGGCGACTGCCGACCCGAGCGCGCGTAACCTCGCGCTCGTGACCGAGGAGTACACGGAGACCGCGCTCCACTTCGAAGCTGCCCACCTGCCTCGACTGCTCGAGCGGCACCTCCCGCCCGGCCCTCTCGCACTCGCCGATCTCGGCTGTGGTGACGGCCCGCTCTTCGCAGCGCTCGAACGCGGCGGCTTCATCGGCCTGGAGCGCTCGGTGTTTGCGGTCGATCTCGCACCGAGGCGACTGGCCCGGGTACACGCACGATTTCCGTGGATCGAGACCATCGCCGCCTCGGCTGACGCTGTCCCGCTGATAACCGACGCGGCGCTCGACTTCGTATGCTCGACGATGGTCATGGAGCACGTCCCCGACGAGGGCGCGTACCTGGCCGAGATCAAACGCGTGCTCCGTTCCGGCGGGAGGGCATACGTGACGACGGTCTTCAAGAAGCCCTGGGCTTGGTACTTCCGCAAGCGCGACGGCGAATCCGTCCTCGACACCTCGCACCTTCGGGAGTACACGAACGTCGACGTCGTGTGCGGCCTGGTGATCCAGGCCGACCTCCGGATTGTCGCGCTCGAGCGACGTCTTCTCTGGTTCCCGCTCCTCGATCCGCTCCTCTTCCGGCTGGGGCGACGACATCCGGCGCTATCGGCGAGGCAGTCGCTTCTTCGCGCGCTTCGCTCACCGAGGGTGCCGATTCCCGGCTACTACAGCCTCGAGCTGGTGATCGAGAGCTGAGCGGCATGGAACCGCCCGTCTCCAGGCCTGACACGGACACGGGCGCGGCCTGGTCGCCCGACGGCTCGAAGATCGTCTTCACGAGTGAGCGGGACCGGGCATCCGCAGGTCTTCGTGATGGGCGCGGACGGTACGAACCAGCGGAACATCTCGCGAACACGGTCGGGCGACTTCGGGACGGACTGGCACTGAGCCCGCTTACCGGCGGTTGATGGCCCGGAGCGGCCGGCTGTTACGGTCGCGGCTGTGAGCACGGAGTTCCGGGTCCTCGGCCCACTCGAGGCGCTCGCTGACGGGACGCCTGCCAAGCTCGGCGGCCCTCGACCACGAGCGGTACTTGCCGTCTTGCTGCTCCATTCCGGTCAGGTGGTCCCGACCTCGCGGCTGATCAACGAGGTGTGGGCGGAAGACCCGCCCGATACGGCCGCAAACGTCCTCCAGGGATACGTCTCACAGCTCCGCAAGGAGCTCGGCCGCGAGACGATCGAGACCCGCGAGCCGGGGTACCTGCTGCGAGTGGATCACGACTCGCTCGATCTCCATCGCTTCGAGCGACTCGCGTCGGACGGTACCGA
>JBOHAY010000098.1:0-4990 GCA_050697935.1 Gaiellaceae bacterium
GATCGCCACGGACGCGCGAGGATATCCGACGTAGACCGCGAGGAAGGTCACCATGGCCTCGAGCTCGTCCGGCGTCAACCCATGGTCGAGCGCCCACCGGGTGTGACCGCGCAGACGAGCATCAGCACCGCCTTGGGCGACGAGCGCCGCGAGCACGACGAGGCTCCGTTCGCGTAGTGAGAGGACGTCGTCGGCCCAGGCGCCTCCGGCGGCGTTGATCGCCTCGGTCGCCATACGCTCGCCGACAATGCGCTGGAGTTCCTCGACGGCCTTGTCCTCGGGAAGGCGGAACTGACTCGCGTAAGCGGCGCGGCCCCGTGCGGCTCGTTCGTCGTCCTCACCCATTGTGCTCGGCGTGGAAACACTCGATCGCGGGCCCGATCCACTCGGGCGCGTCCCAACCGGGATAGTCGGCACGGATCTGTGGCTCGAGGGTCGCCTTCACTTCGTCGAGTGCGCCGGCAGCAGACCGAACCCGACTGCGCACGTCCTGGAGGTACGAGCTGACCCGACCGATGAGCTCCGGCCCCGCGACTTCACCGTGACCGGGAACGACAACCGCCGGCTCGAGCTCCTCGAGCCGGCCGAGAACGTCGATCCACAGGCTCCCATCGACGTCGGCATCCTGCGGCGGGAACCACGGGAAGATCGGAAAGATCCGGTTCTCGAGCAGGTCGCCTGCGAACAGGACGCGCTGCTCTGGCAAGAAGATGACCTGATCGCCGCGCGTGTGAGCCAGCCCGAAGTGGAGCAACTCGACGCGAAGCGCGCCGAGATCGAGTGTCAGACGGTCGTCGTAGAGCTCGTCGGGAGTGACGAACTCGACTCCTTCGAGCTGCTCGGCGACTGCATCGCCGAAGCTCCGGAACATCTCGAGGTACCCCTGTCCCTTTGCATCGAGCTCTTCCTGCTGCGATTGGTTGTAGACGATCCTAACGCCCGCGTCTGCGAACGCCTTCGCTCCATACCCGTGCTCGGGGTGGAAGTGGGTGATCGTCAGGACGAGCGGCTTGTCGGTGAGAGAACGGGCTCGCGCGAGCACCCGACGTCCGTTCTCGGGACCCATCCCGGTGTCGATGACGAGCGCCTTGCGCTCGCCGAGGACGATGCCGACGTTCGGAACAAGGGGCACGCGCCCGTCCGGGATCACGTACACGCCCGGCGCAACCTCCTGCGGCGGGACGTCGGAGATGAGGGGGGAAGGTGGGCTCTGCGGTGCAGTTGCGTCGGTCATGCGTCCTCCTCGAAAGTGTGCTTGGCTTCGAGCGGCTGGCCTGTCATGGCGGCCAGTACGCGAGCAGGGGTCAGGCCGTGGGACGTCAGTTCGCCGGTTACGACGCCCCGCTCGAACACGACGACGCGATCGGAGAGCTCGGCGAGCTCCTCTTCATCCGTGGACACGAGCAAGACTCCGACTCCGGCTTGAGTAAGCGCCCTGATCTGGGAGTGGATCTCTGGGCGCGTCGCGACGTCGACCCCGGCCGTCGGATCGTCGAGAAGCAGAAGGCGCGCGTCCGACCCGATCCAGCGCGCGACGAGCGCCTTCTGCTGGTTGCCGCCCGAAAGCGACGTGACCGGAGCCTCGGGGCTCGCCGCCAACGCGACGCGGTCCAGAAGACCTTCCACGGCCGACCTCTCACGACGCCGATCGACGAAGCCGAGCCGCGCATAGCGCTTGAGTGACGGCAACGTGACGTTGTGGCGCACGGTGTGCGTCGGAAACATGCCGAGGCTGCGATCGCCCGGAAGGAACCCGATGCCGTGCTCGACGGCGGCGAGTGTGTCGCCAGAACGCAACCTGCGGCCGCCGAGCGCGATCGAGCCTGCAATGAAAGGCACTGCGCCGCACACTGTCAGCAACATCTCGCGAGCGCCCGATCCGGACAGGCCCGCAAGCCCGACGATCTCTCTCTCCCGGACGACGAGGGAAACGTCTTGCAGCCGAGCGCCAGTGACAGCGCGCAGCTCGAGGACGACGTCCCCGGCGACTCGGTCCGGTCGATCGACGCTCGCACTCGGTCCGGTCTCGGGCGCGAGAAGCGCGACGAGCGCCGCGTGCGTGGCCCGCTCGAGGTCGCGGATCACACGTCCGTCGCGGAGCACCGTCACCGTGTCGCACACCGCCTCGATCTCCCGCAGGTGGTGAGATACGTAGAGAACGGAGACACCGCGGTGGGCGAGCCCGCGAACGGTCTCGAGAAGGAGCTCCGCCTCGTGCGGGGAGAGCGTGGCGGTCGGCTCGTCGAAGATGACGAGACGCGCGTTGAACGAGAGAGCGCGCGCGATCATCACGATCCGTTGCTCGATGAGCGGCAACTGGCCGACGGGTGTATCGAGAGTGACGTCGAGCGAGACGGACTCGAGCGCTGCGCACGCACGACGGTCCAGCTCCCTCCTTCGGATCAGTCCCACCCGACGACGAGGCTCATGCCCGAGCATGACGTTGGCCGCCACAGTGAGCGTCGGCGCAACGGTCAGCTCCTGCGGCACGGAGGCGATGCCAACGCGCAGCGCCTCGACCGGACGTCCGAGCTGCAGAGGTCGTCCTTCGACGCGCACGGAACCGCTCGTGGGACGGACGATCCCCGTCAGGCACTTGACGAGGGTCGACTTGCCCGCACCGTTCGCACCGACCAGCCCGTGCACCGTTCCCGTATGCGCGGTCACAGAGGCATCCTCGAGCGCGACCACTCCACCGTAGCGTTTCGTCAGCGCTACCGCCTCGAGCCACGGGACGGCGCTAACGGCCAAGCGCGCCTCGCCTTCGCACGGCGATCCCCGAGACCGCCACGATCAGCACGAGCCCCTGGACGAGCGCCGCCATCCAGGAGGGCTGGTTCATCATCGTCAGTCCAGTCGTCACCATCCCGAGCAGGAGCACTCCGAGATAGCTCCCGAAGACGTTGAAGCGCAGCCCGCCGCTGAGCGACAGGCCGAGGAATGCCGCGGCGTACGCCGGCAACAGGTAGCCCTGGCCGAGGTTGGGGTAGTACTGGCTGGCAGAGGAGGTCACGAGGACGGCGGCCATCCCAGCACAGAGCCCCATGAGCACGAACGCGATCACCTTTGCCCGTTCGACCGGCACGCCGGAGAGCCGGGCGGCGGTGGCATTGTCGCCGACGGAAGCCGCGTGGCGTCCGTAGACCGTCATCCGCAGTAGGACCATGAAGGTGAGCGCGATGGCCGCGGCGATGATCGCCCGGAGCGGGATGTCGTAGACCGTCGTCGTTGCGATCTCGAGGTAGCCCGGATCGAGCCCTTCGAAGATCGTCGTCTTCGTGATAGCGAGCTCGATCGCCCCCGCAATGGAGCCGATCGCAAGCGTCGCGACGAACGAAGGGATGCGAACGTATGCGACGGCAACGCCGTTCGCCAACCCCGCAATCGCGCCCGCGAGCAGGGCAACGAGGACGGCTGCCCAGGCGGGCCATGCATGGAACGCCATGACCGACACCGCAGCCGCCGCAGTCAGCTGGGTGACGAACCCGACCGAGAGGTCGAACTCGCCGATGACGAGAACCACCGTCACACCGATCGCGAGGACGCAGAGCACGGACGATTCGTCAAGGATCGCGCGGGCGTTGTCCCACGTCGGGAATGTGTCGGGGCGCGCGATCGAGAAGAACACGAATGCCCCGAGGAACGCGATGACGAGGCTCCAACGCTCCGCGATGGCGCGGATGGACACGTGCGCGAGGCGGGCCCGGCTAACTGCCGCGCCCGCCCAGACCTTCCGTCGCAGCCATCAGACCCTCCGGCTGCCCGCTCCGAGGGCGCAGCCGGCCGGGGCCGCGACTGGAAACGACCAGGGCGGCCTCCGGTCGAACCAGGCGTTCACTTCGCTGGCAGCTGGTACAGCCTCGCCCACCGCGCCTTGAACGGGGCGAGCATCTTCGCAGTCGCGTACGGGTACCCCTTGGAGGCGTTCGCCTTCCCCACGATCGTCTGCTTGTAGGCGAACTGCTTCGGGGTCTTCTTCGCGATCGGGTCGCCATTCGCGAAGAACGCGGCGAGCTCGTCTATGGCGATGAGGCTCCCCTTCTGGTACTCGGCGACCTCCACCACTACGAGTCCCGACTTGAGCTGCGGGATGACCGATGGGATCCCGTGCAGCGCGTAGATCTTGATTGCTTTGCCCGACGAGCGAATCGCAGGAATCGCGCCCGCTGGAGCGAAGTCGCAGCAACCCCAGATCGCGTCGATTCCGGCATTCGCCCGAATCATGTCGCCGACCGACTTCTGCGTGTCTGCGACGAGATTCGCGAGATCTGCGTCGTGCTGTGCGACGATCTTCCAGCCGTTGCGCTGGGCAGCCTTTTTCATGAGGTCGCCCGCGATCTTGGCGTTCAGGAATTGCGGAAGGTTGATCGTTCCGATCTCGCTCCCACGCGGAAGGTCACGCTTCATGCGGGCCTCCAGCAAGGCGAACTCCTTGGGCGGGCTGAGGAAGTATTCACCGGCAAAGAGCGGCGAGGACGTCGTCTGCGTATGCGTGTCGATCACTGGGATGCCGGCCTTCTTCGCTGCGCGCAAGCCGGCCTGGATCGTCGCGGGCTCGATCGTCGTGAGGACGATCGCGTCCACCTTTGAGTTGACGAGGCTCGTCATGCCGGCACCCATCTTCGCCGGGTCACCGAGCGGGTCGACCTGAATGGTCTTCCAGCCGAGCGCCTTTGCGGCGGCGACCGTCGCATCGGTTCCGAGCTTGATGATCTCGGCAGCATTGACGGGCCCCATCACGCCGATGGTCTTCTTCGGAAGCGGGGTCTTCTGCGCGTGGTCGGAGGACGCTCCGCCGGCCGTGCTCGCCGCGGCTACGCCGAGGACGACGAACGTGAGTACCGTCGCCTGAAGCCGCCAACGGTGCAACTTGCCCATGGTCGCTCCTTTCTCCTTATCGGATCTCTGTATCGCTCCCCCGCAGGCGTGGAAGCGGTCGCGAGCCAGACGCGGGCGGCCCAGCTGGAGGGTCGGCTTGGCTCCCGGAGCC
>JBOHAY010000099.1:0-9896 GCA_050697935.1 Gaiellaceae bacterium
CGACCACCTTGAAGCTGCCGACGCCTCGGCGCCGTGGATCAGGAACAGGAATCGCATCGCTCTCCTTTCGCGTGGGTGTCGTCTCGTGGACGAATGGGACCTCGCAGTCTCGGCGTATGCTCGTGGAGATGACGATCGCCGCTGCCGATCTCCTCACTGCGCCGCTCGACGACCTGCTCGCGGAGGCGCGCCGCCACCGGCGGGGCCCGCTCGTCACTTACTCGCCCAAGGTCTTCATCCCGCTGACGACGCTCTGCCGCGACGTGTGCGGCTACTGCACCTTCGCGCGCCCACCGCGTCGCGGCGAGCGCGCGTTCATGACCGAGGACGAGGTGCTCGCGATCGCGCGCGCCGGCGCGGCGGCAGGATGTCGCGAGGCGCTCTTCACGCTCGGGGACAAGCCCGAGCTTCGCTACAAGGTTGCACGCGACGAACTGCGAGAGCTCGGCTGCTCCACGACGCTCGAGTACCTCGAGCGCTGCGCGCGGCTCGTGCTCTCAGAGACGGGACTGCTGCCGCACCTCAATCCCGGGGTCATGACGCGCGCCGAGCTCGAGGCGCTGCGCCCGGTCTCGGCCTCGATGGGGATCATGCTCGAGTCGACCGCGGAGCGCCTCTGCGCCAAGGGCGGCCCGCACTGGGCCTCGCCGGACAAGATCCCGGCCCGACGCCTCACGACGATCCGGCTCGCGGGCGAGCTCGCGATTCCGTTCACGAGCGGGATCCTCATCGGGATCGGCGAGACGCGCGGTGAGCGGATCGACGCGCTCCTCGCGCTGAAGGCGCTCGGCGAGGAATACGGGCACATCCAGGAGGTCATCGTCCAGAACTTTCGCGCGAAGCCCGGGACGCGGATGGCCTCGCATCCCGAGCCGTCGCTCGACGACCACCTCTGGACGATCGCCGTCGCGCGAATCCTGCTCTGCCCGTCGTGGCACGTGCAGGCACCTCCCAATCTCGCATTCGACGACTTTCCACGTCTTCTCGATGCGGGGATCGACGATTGGGGAGGCGTCTCTCCGGTGACGATCGACCACGTCAACCCCGAGGCTCCGTGGCCGCATGTCGAGCAACTTGCGGAGGCGACGCGTAGCTACGGCCTCGAGCTAGCGCCTCGGCTTGCCGTCTATCCCGAGTACGTCGCCGCGCTCGACCGCTGGGTCGACCCTGCCGTGGCGCCGACCGTGCGCCGTGCCTCCGATGCGACCGGCCTCGCCCGCGACGACACCTGGGCGCCCGGCGAACCCGGCGCAGTCCCCTTCGTCGTCCGGCGCGACGTGCTGCCGCTCGAGCTCTCGGGCGGCGAGCTCGGCGAGGACGAGATCACGCGGCTCCTCGAGGCGCGCGGCGAGGAGGCCGCGCGCGTATGCGCTACCGCGGACAGGCTCCGGCGCGCGGTCTGCGGCGACGAGGTCACCTACGTCGTCACGCGCAACATCCAGTACACGAACGTCTGCTATTTCCGCTGCGGCTTCTGCGCGTTCTCGAAAGGGAAGCTCGCGGCGAACCTGCGCGGGGCGCCCTACCTCGTCCCCCTTGAAGAGATCGTGCGGCGCACGGAGGAAGCGTGGGAGCGCGGCGCGACGGAGGTCTGTCTCCAGGGCGGGATCCACCCGGCTTTCACGGGTGACTACTACGCCGACGTCGTACGGGTGATCAAGGACGCGGTGCCGGAGATGCACGTGCACGCGTTCTCGGCGCTCGAGGTGTGGCAGGGAGCGGCGACGCTCGAGCTCTCGCTCGCGGAGTACCTCGCCCGCCTGCGCGACCTCGGCCTCGGCTCGCTCCCGGGAACGGCAGCCGAGGTGCTCGACGACGAGATACGCCGGATCATCTGCCCCGACAAGGTGACCACCGCCCAATGGCTGGCCGTCCACGATGCGGCGCACCGCGTCGGGTTGCGCTCGAACGTGACCCTCATGTTCGGACACGCCGACACGCCCCGAAGCTGGGCGCGCCACCTCCTGCGTGCGCGCGAGCAGCAGCGACGCTCCGGCGGCTTCACCGAGTTCGTGCCGCTCCCGTTCGTTCCGATGGAGGCGCCGATCTACCTCCAGGGGCGCGCGCGCCGCGGCCCGACGTTCCGCGAGACGCTCCTCGTCCATGCCGTCGCGCGGCTCGCGCTCCACCCGGAGATCACGAACATCCAGGCCTCATGGGTGAAGCTCGGGCCGGAAGGGACGCGGCAAGCGCTCGCCGCCGGTGTCAACGATCTCGGCGGGACGCTCATGAACGAGTCGATCTCGCGCTCTGCCGGAGCCGATTACGGCCAGGAGATGCCGCCCGAGCGCATGGAGGAGCTCATCCGCTTCGCCGGGCGCACGCCGCGTCAGCGAACGACGCTGTACGGCGAGCCTGCCGAGGAGCGCGTGCGTGTCTCATTCGGAGCCGCGCCGCTCGCGGAGCCCGTGAACTCTCCGGTCAAGGAAGCGGGCCTCGTCGCGCCCCCACGGCTCGTACGTCCGGGGCTGCTTGCAGGCGCGCGCGCTCGCTAGGGGATAGATTCGGTATTCGTGCAGGTCGCAGGCCGCCCAGCGGTCGCAGTCGTCGCGCTCGGCGTATTGGGGTTGCAGCTCGTCGCGACACTCGTCGCGCTCGTCGCGAACCTGCCGAGCCAGTCCGGTGACGCCGGTGACGACGCAGCGAGCGAGTTCGTCTTGAGAGGAACTGCGATCTCGGCTCCCGTCGTTCCACTCGTGGTGCTCGTCGTCGCGGGGCTGCTCGCGCTGAGGCAGGACCGCTGGGGAGCAGTCGGCACAGTCGGCATCTTGGTGCTCAGCGTGCTCATAGTCGCCGGCTCGCTCAGCGAGGCGACGGCCGAAGCGACGCCCGATGTGTCGAAAGCGGTGTTGGTGGCGAGCGGCCTCGTCGGCTCTGCGATCGGCGTCGCTCTCTTCGTGCTCGGGATCCTGGAGCTACGTCGCAGACGGCGACCCGCCTAGCTCGCCCCCGTCCGGGGCAAGTCCCGTGCCCGACTTCGGCTCAGACTGATGCGTTCTCGAGCGCGAGGAGATCGTCGACCGTCTCCCGGCGGCGGATCACACGAGCCTCGCCGCCGGCGACCAGCACGGAAGCCGGCCTGGGTGTCGCGTTGTAGTTCGAGCTCATCGCGAGCGTGTACGCGCCTGTCGCCGGTACGGCGAGAAGATCTCCGGCCCGCGGCGGTGGGAGCAAGACGTCGTCGATGAGCACGTCACCCGACTCGCAGTGGAGGCCGGCGATGCTGACGGTCTCGGTCGCGGGTTGATCGGCGCGCGTCGCCGAGAGCGCGGTGTAGCGGGCGCTGTAGAGCTCGGGGCGGGGATTGTCGGACATCCCTCCGTCGACGGCGACCCAGGTCGCGCCGTCGAGCCGCTTGACGGTGCGCACGCGATACAACGTCACGCCCGCCCGGCCGACGAGCGCGCGACCGGGTTCGAGGGCCAGCCGCGGCGCGGGGAGATCGTGTTCGTCCCACGCCCGCACGACTGCGTGGGCAACGGTGCGGGCAAGTCGGCCGAGGGATCGCTCTGGCTCGTCGAGGACATGCCGAACGGCGAACCCTCCACCGACGTTCACGAGGCCGGGAATCCAACCGAGCTCGTCGCGGCAGCGTGCGGCGAAGGCCGCCAGGAGTGCGATCGTCTCCTCGTGAGCAGCAGTGTCCGAGAGCTGGGAGCCGACGTGGACGTGGAGGCCAGCGACGTCGAGGTCGTGCTCGCGACCATGCTGAACCACTCGTAGGGCGAGATCCGGCGGAAGCCCGAACTTCGAGCCGTGGTGCCCTGTCTGGATCGCCTCGTGCGTGTCTGCCTCTACTCCGAGCGTGACGCGAACGAGCACGCGGCTCACTCCTGCGGAGGCTGCGCGCTCGACCTCGTCCTCGGCGTCGAGGACGACCGTCGCTCCCGCCTCGGCAGCCGCGCAGAGCTCCTCGCCCGACTTCGCGTTTCCATGCATGACCAGCTGCGGGCCCGCAATTCCGGCTGCGCGCGCGAACGCAAGCTCGCCGAGGGTGGAGACGTCCGCGCCGATGCCCTCCTCCGCGAGCAGCCTGAGGACGGCGACGTTCGGGAACGCTTTCGAGCCATAGAAGACGGCTGCATCGGGAACCGCTGCGCGGAGCTCGCGCGCCTGCCCGCGAATCGTGTCCTCGCAGTACACGACAACGGGCGTCCCGTGGTGAGCTGCGAGTTCCGACGCGAGCGCTCCTCCGATGACGAGCTCACCGTGGTCGATGTGAGCGGAGTCCGGGAAAAGCTCGAGCATCCGCCGATTCTGCCTGTTACCCTCTTAGCCCCATGGAGCAGCTTCTTCCGTAAGGCAGAGGACGGGCGCGGCGAGAGTCGCGGGCGTTCTCCTGGAGCCTCTCGCGTGAGAGGCTTTTTTTGTCCCCCGAGCCGAATGAGACCAGCGATGGATCGGTACGAAGCACAAGCAATCGAAGAGAAATGGCAGCGGATCTGGGCAGACGAGCGCGCTTTCGAGGTGCCGAATCCAGCACCCGACGAGCTCGCGCAGCACGCTCGGAAGACGTACGTCCTCGAGATGCTCCCGTACCCCTCGGGTGACCTCCACATGGGTCACGTCCGCAACTACATGCTGGGCGAGGTCGTCGCGCATTTTCGCCGTCGCCACGGTTATGCCGTCATGCGACCGATGGGGTTCGACTCTTTCGGACTGAACGCCGAGAACGCGGCGATCAAGGAGGGGCGCCACCCGCGGGAGGTGACCGAGCGCAACATCGCCGCGATCCGCATTCAGATGGAGCGATTGGGGTGGTCGATCGACTGGAGTCGCGTCCTCGCTTCACACACGCCCGAGTACTACCGCTGGACGCAGTGGCTGTTCCTGCGCTTTTTCGAGAAGGGCCTCGCGTACCGGAAAGAGGCGCCCGTCAAGTGGTGCCCGAACGACCAGACCGTGCTCGCCAACGAGCAGGTGATCGACGGGCGTTGCGAGCGCTGTGGCGCCGAGGTCGAAGCGAGGAATCTCGTGCAATGGTTCTTCAAGATCACGGACTACGCAGACCAGCTCCTCGACGAGATGGCGCTGCTCGAGGAGTGGCCCGAGCGCGTTCTGACAATGCAGCGAAACTGGATCGGCCGCTCCGAAGGAGCCGACGTCGTCTTCCGCGTCGACGACCTGGACGAAGACGTCAACGTCTTCACGACCCGCCCCGACACGCTGTTCGGCGCCACCTTCTTCGTCCTCGCCCCCGAGCACCCACTCGTCTCACGTCTGGTCGCGGGGTCGGAGCACGAGACGCCGGTTCTCGACTACGTCCGACGGACCGCTGCGCGCTCGACGGTCGAGCGCGAGGAGAAGGAGAAGGACGGCGTCTTCACCGGTCGCTATGTGACCAACCCCGTGAACGGCGAACGGATACCGATCTGGGTCGCGGACTACGTCCTCATGGAGTACGGGACGGGCGCGATCATGGCCGTGCCTGCCCACGACGAGCGCGACTACGCGTTCGCGGAGCGCTATGAGATCGAGATCAGGCAGGTCGTCGCTCCCGCTGACGGGGAGGTGGGCGATGGCGCGTTCGTCGCTCATTCGGAGAACGAGAACCTCGTCAACTCGGGTGAGTTCAGCGGCATGCCGGCTCCCGACGGGAAGCGGGCTATCGTCGAGTCGCTCACCGAAAAGGGTCTCGCAGCCTCCGCGATCCGCTACCGGCTACGCGACTGGCTGCTTTCGCGGCAGCGTTACTGGGGTTGCCCCATACCCGTCGTGCACTGCGATACGTGCGGCATCGTGGCAGTGCCCGACGACGAGCTTCCGGTGCTCCTGCCCGAGATAGACGAGTACCTGCCGAAGGGACGCTCACCGCTCGCCGCGGCGGAGGAGTGGGTCGCGACGACGTGCCCGCGCTGTGGCGGCAAGGCACGTCGCGAGACCGACACGATGGACACGTTCGTCGACTCGTCCTGGTACTTCATCCGCTACGCGGACGCGCAGAATGACCGCGAGCCGTTCTCCCGCGCGGTCGCGGACTACTGGCTGCCGGTGAACCAGTACATCGGCGGCGTCGAGCACGCGATCCTGCACCTGCTCTACGCCCGGTTCTTCGTGAAGGTCATGCACGACCTCGGCCTCGTTGGCTTCCGCGAGCCTTTCGCGCGCCTCTTCACGCAGGGGATGCTCTACCGAGACGGCGCGAAGATGTCCAAGTCCAAGGGGAACACGATCTCCCCAGACGAGTACGTCGAGCGGTACGGCGCCGATGCCGCCCGCCTCTACCTCCTCTTCATCGGCCCGGTCGACCAGGACGCCGAGTGGCAGGACTCGGGCTTCGAGGGGATCGTTCGCTTTCTCCACCGCTTGTGGCGCGTCGTGCTCGAGAACGCGGAGAAGCCCGCTGTGGAACCCGTGCCGGACACGCCGCTGGCACGGAAGGCACATCGTACGATCGCGAAAGTCACCGACGACATCGGGCGGCGGTTTGCGTTGAACACGCCGATCGCAGCCGTGATGGAGCTCGTGAACGAGATCCAGCGGGCGCCGGACGACCCCGCGACGCGGTTCGCGTCAGAGACAGCACTGAGCCTGATCCAGCCGTACGCGTCCCACGTCGCGGAGGAACTTTGGGAGCGGCTCGGTCACGAGCGGCTGTGGGAGGAGCCTTGGCCCGAGGCCGATGCGGCACTGCTCGAGCTGGACACCGTCGAGGTCGTCGTGCAGGTGAACGGGCGTGTCCGAGAGCGCCTCCACGTTCCGCCAGAAACGCCCGACGACGAGCTCGTCGCGCTTGCGCTCGCGTCAGAGCGCGTGCAGTCGTATCTCGACGGCGGCGATGTGGCGAGGACGATCGTCGTTCCAGGAAAGCTCGTCAGCTTCGTCACCTGAACCCCGGTCGAGTCGGCGGATTGGCGCGGCTTTGGCCACGACCGGTTGGCACGTATTAGGCACGAAGACGTGTCCCACCTGTGAGGGCTCTGGGGCGACGATCGGCGCATGCCGTTCGCCGTCTCGCGCTCGACCGCGTTGGTCGCACTCAGCGCGCTGCTGGTCGTGCTCGCGCTGGCCGGGCACCGCCTGGCTCAGGCGGGCACGGCGACCTCGCCTGAGATCGTCGCACCGCTCGAGCCGATAGCTCAGGCACCGGCCCGGCAGGCGCTTGTCGTCCACGTCGTGGGCGCCGTGCGCCGGCCGGGGCTCTATCGCCTGCGTGAGGGAGCGCGCGTGGCGGACGCCGTCTCTCGCGCAGGAGGAGCAACGCACGGCGCCGAGTTGGCCGCGCTCAACCTCGCCGCCCCGCTCGTCGACGGGGTCCAGGTTCTCGTGCCGCGAAGGCTCGAAGCCAGCGGGGTTGGCGGTACGACGGGCCGCGACTCGTCCGCGGAGGTGCTCGCCGGAGCGGCAGCGGGGAATGGGCCGAAGGTCAGCCTCTCCTCGGCGACGGCTGATCAGCTCGACGAACTCCCCGGGGTGGGACCGATCACCGCGCAGAAGATCCTCGACTACCGAGCCGAGCACGGTCCGTTCAGATCGGTCGACGATCTGGATGCAGTGCCCGGAATCGGGCCGACGCGGATCGAGCAGCTGCGCGACCTCGTGACCCCGTGAGGCGAGTCGTCGAGCAACGCTGGCCCTCCCTGCTCGCCGGCGCAGCGTGTGCCGGCCTCGCAGCATCCAACATCGTGTCGGTCGGAGGCGAGGTCCTCGTCATGGTCGCCGGCCTCGCGCTGGCGGCGGTCGCTCTGCAGAACGGTGGAGCACGTGTCACTGCGATCGGAGCGGTCCTCGTCGTGGCGGGACTCTGGTGGGGAGGGCTTCGGCTCGATGCGATGGCCTCGAGCTCGCTCGCAGCGGAGATCGGCGAGTCCGCGCCGGCGGAGCTGGTGGTCGTCGGTCCCGCGCGAACGACCTCGTGGGCCGTTCGCGTGCAGGCCGAGGTGAGGCGGTTCGGCGAGACGCGTATCCGAGAGCGAGTGTTGCTCTTGCTACCGGTCGGTCGATCGCCGCCGCGTGGTGCGATCCTGGAGACCGTCGTACGCGTCTCCGAGCCGCGGGAGCCCGAGGGTGGGTTCGACGAGCGGGCGTGGCTCGCCCGCCAGGGGATCCGCGTCGTGCTTCGCGGCGCCGCGTGGCGGCAGGTGGGTGCGCGGGGCGGCATCCCGGGCGTTGGAGACCGTCTCCGCGATCGTGTCGAGCGCGCCGTCGGGCGCGGAGTCGGTGGCGTGCGTCGCGCACTCGTGCTCGGTGTGGTCCTCGGAGAGGACGAAGGGCTTCCCGAGCGGACGCGCGACGACTTTCGGGCGTCAGGTCTCTATCACTTGCTCGCGGTCTCGGGTCAGAACGTCATGTTCCTCGCAATCGGAATCTACGGGCTAGGCTGGCTGCTGCGACTTCCTCGCGTCGTGCGTGAGCTCGCGACCGTCGGAGCGATCGGGCTCTACGTGCTCGCGGTCGGCTGGCAGCCGTCGGTCGTTCGAGCGGGCGTCGCGGGAGCGCTGGCCTCACTCGCCTGGCTCGTGGCGCGGCCGCGGGATCGCTGGCACTTCCTCGCGTTGGGTGCGCTCGTACTCCTCGTGTGGGCACCGACTTCTGTCCTCGAGCCGGGGTTCCAGCTCTCGTTCGCGGCGGTCGCCGGGATCTTCGTCGGAGTACCGCGCGTACGGGATCGGCTTCAGGGATATCCGCTGCCGACACGACTGGCGGAAGGCCTCGGGGTCGCGGCCGTCTGCGGTGTCGTCACGGCCCCGATCGTCCTTCTCCACTTCGGCCAGGCTCCGCTGTACACGGTTCCGGCCAACGTCCTCGCGGAGCCTGCGGTCCCGCTCGTCCTCGGGCTCGGTCTCCTCGCGGGTGTTGCCGAGCCATTCGCGCCGGGTGTCGCGGCCGCGCTCGCGTGGCTCGCGGGCTGGGCCGCAGCGTGGCTCGAGCTCGTCGCGCGGCTGATCGCATCGCTGCCGTCTGCCCAGGTCGGAGCCAGGGCCGCGCTCGTCTTCGCGCTTGGTCTTGCCGGCGCCTGGTTGGCCCTGAAGCGCGCGCCAAAGAAGCCACGGACGGGCCGCCCTGCCCTGGCTCTCGTGCTCGGCGGGGTGGCGGTCGCTGTCGTGATCTCCGGCTGGTGGGCCGTGCGTCCGGCGCCGGCATGGCAGCAGCCCGCTGGGCTACGGGTGACGTTCTTCGACGTCGGGCAAGGCGACTCGGTCCTCCTCGAGACGCCGAGTGCTCGCGTATTGGTCGACCAGGGCCCACCCGAAGCCGATGTCGCCGGCCAGCTGGCGCGCATGGGAATCCGCGGGCTCTCAGCGATCGTGCTCACCCATCCCCAGCGCGACCATGTCGGTGGAGCTCCGGATGTCATTCGACGGCTTCGGGTCGGCGCGGTCCTCGACCCTGGGCTTGCCGCAACCGGCCCCGATCGGGAGGAGGCAGTCGCGACTGCGCGCGAACGCCGCGTCCCCGTCCACGTCGTGCGAGCGGGATCAGAGTTCAGAGTCGGCGGGCTTGTCCTGCGTGCTCTCTGGCCGCCGGATCCCGGCGCCCCCTCCGAGGATCCCAACCTGAATGCTCTCGTCCTCCTCGCGACGTACGGGGAGACCGACGTCCTGCTTCCTGCCGATGCGGAGTCAGACGTCACTGCCAGGCTGCCGCTCGGAGAGGTCGAGGTCCTGAAGGTCGCCCACCACGGGTCGGCCGATCCGGGCCTCGACGACGAGCTGCGCGGACTTCGACCCCGAATCGCGGTCATCTCCTGCGGGAGGAACAACGACTACGGTCACCCGCGCGCCGAGACCCTTGCGGCACTCGCCGCGTCACCGGGGATCGCCGTCTACCGAACCGACACGGACGGACGCGTGGTCGTCGAGTCGGACGGGCGGACTCTTCGAGTCCGTACCCACGGCTAGACGCGACTGTCAAGAGAGGACGCCGCGGCCGCGAAACGGCCGCCTTCAGGGTTG
>JBOHAY010000100.1:0-9936 GCA_050697935.1 Gaiellaceae bacterium
CCGCCTGGAGAAGGACGCGGCGGATCTCAAGCGGCGCTTCAATCGCGACTTCTGGGTCGAGGACGGCGAGTACTTCGCGCTGGCGCTCGATCCGGACGGCAACAAGGTCGATGCCCTCTCCTCGAACAACGGACACCTGCTCTGGAGTGGGATCGTCGACAAGTCCAAGGCGAAGGCCGTTGCGGCACACCTCCTCGGGCGGAGACTCTTCTCCGGCTGGGGGGTTCGAACACTGGCCGAGGGTGAAGGGCGCTACAACCCGATCGGCTACCACGTCGGCACGGTCTGGCCCTTCGACAACTCGTTCATCGCGTGGGGCCTCCGGCGGTACGGCTTCAAGGAGGAAGCGGCAGAGATCGCAGCGGGGATCCTCGACGCTGCCGAGTTCTTCGCGGGTCGGCTACCCGAGGCGTTCGGCGGCTACGAGCGATCACAGACGAAGTACCCGGTGCAGTACCCGACGGCGTGCAGCCCGCAAGCCTGGTCGACGGGGACGCCGCTCCTTCTCCTGCGGACGATGCTCGGTCTCGAGCCCTACGGCGACAACCTCGTGGTCGATCCCGCCTTGCCCATGAGCATCGGCCATCTCGAACTCCTGGACATCCCGGGGCGGTGGGGCCGCATCGATGCGTTCGGCCGTGGCCGCGTGGACGTCGGGAGGAAGCCCACCGCGCGCCGCTGACCTCATGAGCTGCATCGGGCAGCGACCGGCCGCGGCTCGGGTGCATCGATCGCATGGCTTCGCCGCCGTTACGCTCGCCTCGGGCGAGCTCGAGGCGACCTTTCTTCCCGAGCTGAACCTGCTCGGTGTGTCACTTCGTCTCGCCGGCGAGGAGTACCTCGCGTTGTCGGGAGGGGTGAGCGCCTATCGAAGTGGCCATGCGACGGGCCTCCCCGTCCTCGCGCCCTGGGCGAACCGGCTCGGTGCCCGCTCGTATCGAAGCGGCCGGGTGGGAGTCGATCTCGAAGGCCTTTCACTCCACGAGGACGGTAAGGGGCTCCCCATCCACGGGACACTGGCTGCGCGACACGCCTGGGAGCTCGCGTCCCTTCACGCGCGGGGTCGGCGAGCGCGACTCGAAGCGTGGTTCGAGTACGACCGGCCGGAGCTCCTCGCAGCGTTCCCCTTTCCGCATCGCCTCGAGGCGACGATCGAGGTTGACGGGCGATCGCTCTCCGTCGCGACCTCGCTCACCCCGACGGGCCGACGGGCCGTTCCGGTCTCCTTCGGATACCACCCGTACCTCCGTCTCCCCGACGGTCGCCGTGCCGCGTGGCGGCTTCGGCTGCCGAGGCGGTCGAGGCTCGAGCTGGACGAGCGCGGGATCCCCACCGGCCGAAGCTCTCTCGTTTCGGCTGAGAGTGAGCCGATCGGCGACCGGGCCTTCGACGATCTCTTCGAGCTCGCGGGCGCGGGCACCCTCGCGATCGACGGCGCCGGACGGCGTCTCAGCGTCGACTTCGGGCCGGGCTATACGTTCGCGCAGGTGTTCACGCCGCCGGGCAGGAACGCCGTGTGCCTGGAGCCGATGACAGCGCCGACGAACGCGCTCGTCAGCGGCGCCTGTCCGGTGGTGCATCCCGGCGAGACCTTCACCGCGCGCTTCCGCATCACGCCGGAGCGCTCAGTCATCTAACCGCTCGCGAGGACGGCGGCGCCGACGGCGCCCGAGAGATCGCCGAGCTCGGTGCGCACCACGACGGGCGGCTTGTCGGCGGAGAAGAGGTGCGGGCTCATCCGCTCCACGATCTTGTCGACGAAGGGCTGGCCGAGACGATCGCCGAGACCGCCGCCGACGATGATCGCCTCCAGGTCGAGGAGGTTCTGGGCCGAGGCGAGACCCAGACCGAGGGCCCAGGCCGCGTCGTCGATCAGCTTCTCGGCCATCCTGTCGCCGCGCTCGAGCGCCCGTGCGTAGACGCCCGAGCTCAGCCGCTGCCGGCCTCGCTTCTCCATGATCCGAAACAGGTTCGTCTTGTGGCCGCGTTTCACGAGACGCCGCGCGCGCCGCTCCATGCTCGCGCGCCCGGCATAGGCCTCGACGCAACCGCGCCTCCCGCACGAGCACCGTAGCCCGCCCGGCTTCACGATCATGTGACCGAACTCGCCGCCCGCTCCGCGGCCGTCGTGGAGCTCGCCATCGATGATCAGGCCACCACCGACGCCGGTGCCGACCCAGACGCCGAGCAGGTTCTTGTACGGGCGCCCGGCGCCCCGCTCGTACTCTCCGAGGACACCCACGCTCACGTCGTTGCCGATGGTCGCCTTGACCTTCCCGAGTTGCTTCGAGACGAGCCGCCCGAGCTCGACACGATCCGCGAAGCCGGGGACGTTGGCGGCGAGGAGGACGGCGCCGGCCTCGGCGTCGACCTCGCCAGGGGTTCCGATGCCGATGCTCACGAGCTCCGCCTGCGTCCCATCCGCGGCGTCGAGTGAGGTCCGGACGGTTCCGACGATCGCGTCGATGACGTCGACCGGATCTCCGGTCTGCGGCGTCAGAACGCGGGCGCTGCCCGCGACCTCCTCGCCGCGAAGCACGACTGTCTGAATCTTGGTTCCGCCGAGATCGACGCCGGCGGTGAACTGTGCGGCGGTGGAAGAGGTCAAGCGCGCCTCACCCTACCCGCGGTTCCCTGTGTCTGGCTTTTGCAGGTAGCGACCGCTGGTGAACGTCCGGTCCTCGACTTCGAGGATCCAGGTCCCTGCGACCTCGAACTCGAACGATCCATCGAGCCGAACACCCGCAGCCGCGAGCGCCTCGATGACATCGAACAGCACGTCAGCGTGCGTGCAGCACACCGCCGGGCCCTCCGCGGCGAGCGAGAGCATGAGTGCGAGCGTCTCGCCTGCGGGCTCACCTTCGGCGAGCGCATCGGCAGTTTCGAGCGGCAGACCCGTTGCCTCGGACAGCGGCTCGAGGGTCTGGACGCAGCGGACGTAGGGGCTCGTGAACAGCCGGGCGAACGGCTCCGGACCGTAGTGCGCGGGCAGCGCGGCAGCCTGCGCGAGCCCCGGCTTCGTCAGCGGCCGGAGATGATCCGGCGCGGTCCACTTGGCCCGCTTCTTGGCCTTGGCGTGACGAACGAGATAGATCGCAGTCATGCGAGCTCCACGAGTCGAGCTAGGAGCTCGAGGTCGCGCGGATAGGTGAGCAGCTCAGGCGCTTCTTCGAGCGAGACCCAGCGCGCGTCGTCGACTTCATTGGCGGCTGTGAGCGCACCGCCGATCGCTGTCATTTGCCAGTAGCGCACGGTTTTCGAGCGCCCTCGCGAGTCGTGGTAGCGCGTGGTCCCCACCTCGCGATCGAGGCGACAGCGAAGTCCGGTCTCTTCCTCGACCTCGCGAAGGGCAGCCTCGGCCTCGGTCTCGTCGTGCTCGAGCTTGCCTTTGGGAAATGTCCAGTCGTCGTAGGCTGGGCGGTGCACAAGGACGACCTCCACCGTGCCGTCGTCGCGGGTGCCGCACACGAGTCCGCCGCTCGCGCGTACTTCCCCGGTCACATCCAAGACCGGAGCCTCGCCGACGCGAGCTCCCTCCACGCCTTCCTCCAGCGCACGCGGCTGCGCTGCCCGGCCGCGCGCTCGAGTCCGGCGAGCTCACCAGCGGCAAAGACTCCGTGCATGGAGCGGCTTTCTCTCGCCCATTCGCGGAGCCGGCTCTCGGCGACAACGGCGTCGTTCAGGTCTCCAAGTACCTCCTGGAGGGCCGCGGCGGCGGACGCGAAAACGCGCGCCTGCCTGCCGACGAGTGGTGCCACTGCCTCGGCGGCATAACGGACGCGCTTCGTCCTGATGCGGACATCGTGCAGTTCCTCGTCCGTGGGAACGTCGCTGAGTGACTTCACGCGCTTGACCAGCGATCGCCACGGTCGGCGAACGAGACCGGGAAGGACGGTCGCAGCCGGGAGATCCGCCTCGAGCAGAAGAGCCGGTGCGTACGCGGCCGCGACGAGCCGGTCGAGGAGCGAGACGTAGCGATCGTCGCGCAGCGTCGCGACGAGCTCGCTGTGCGCCGCGTCGCGAGCGGTCTCGAGTGTCGCCAGCACGCGTGCCGCGCCGCGGGAGTTCGACTCCGGGAGTTGGGCTGCGCGTTCGCGCATGCGCTCGAGCATGACGTCGCCGTCGCGGACAGCGCCGAGGATCTCGGCGAGCCATCCAAGCTCGTCTCGGAGTGCCGCGGCCCATGCGGGGTCGACGAGTGAGCCGAACGTCCGCAGATCCGAGCGCAGCCTGCGAGTCGCGACGCGCGCCTGGTGCACGCCTTCGGGATCCGCGTCGAGGCGCATCACCGGGTCGTGCTCGATCAGGCGGATCACCGATGCCGCGATCGCCCGGCGTATGACGTCTCCGGCGGTTGCTCCGGACGCGAGCTTTGAGACGGGTATCTCAGGCGGTTGCGAGGCGCGGGGCCCGAGCGCGCGGATGTACTTCGGTGTTCTGTCGGGCGAGCCGGCTCCGGCCTGCTGGAGCCGCTCGACGACAGCGTCCAACAGATCCGTCGGCAGTCCCTCGCCAATCTCGACCTCGAGCTCACGGAACCGGGCGGCGAGGCGGCGCCCCTCGAACACGGAGACCTCGTCGTCGAGGACCTCCGCGAGGAGCCGACCCTCGGCGTCGTGGAGCTCGATCCCGCGTCGCACTGTCCTGAGCCGGGTCTGGGGTCTGAGCTCGGACGAGCGGATGAACGCGCGCACGAGATCAACTGCCGCCGCCGGCGGACGCCGGCCATTGCCCGCGAACACGAGCTCTGGACGCACGAGGAGTGCGCCCTCGCCTTGGGCCGGGAGCTTCACCGTCCAGCCTTCGCCGAGCCTATGCCGCACGTTCACGCCCCAGCGGGCGAGGCGAAGGTCGTCCGTGTCGAAGTACGTCGTCGAAAGGCGCTCGGGCTCTCTCGGCACGAGCAGCACGCCCTCTGCGAGCCCCCCGAGGTCGGGCATCCGAAACGACGGGGCGGCGGCCAGTTTCAGCTCACGCTCGGTCGTCGTCACAGCCTCATCGTAGTTCGGCCAAGTGCGGTGTCCTTCCGGTTTGGCGGTACCGGGCCGGCTGGCTAGCCGGAAGACACCTCCTGGGTCTCCGTCTCGCCCGACCCCGAGTCGCTTCGTGGGGTGATCGACACGTCGTGTGTCGCGCCGTCGCACGGCACCACGAGATCTGCCGACCCCTCGGGCCCGGCCGTGTTCACGAGCTGTCCGTCGACCCCAAGCTCGACGGCTGTCGTTGCCTCTGTCGTCCACGACACCGTCACCGAGCCCGTAGTCGCGCCGGACGAGCAGTCGAGGTCACCCACGTCGAACGACGTCACCGCCGCGTCGGTCGCGGTCGTCTCCGTCTCGGTCGTCTCGGTCGAGGCGGGGCAGCTCGTGTCGTCGGTCGTCCCGTCCGTGCGGATCGTGCCGCACAGAGTCGCGCCATCCAGGTTCGCTCCGGTGATCGTCGCGCCCGTCAGGTTCGCGCCCGTGAGATCCGCATCCGAGAGGTCCGTGTCCACGATCTGCGCTCCACTCAGGTTCGCCTCGGAGAGGTTCGCGCCGCTCAGGTTCGTGCCCTCGAGGTTGGTGCTCGAGAGATCCGCGCCCGCAAGGTCGGCTCCTGCCAGGTCCGCTCCGGAGAGATCGGCGCCAGAGCAGGACGTGCCTGCCTGGATCTCACATCCGTCGACCGAGGACTCGGGACTACTCGACCCTCCGCAACCTGTCGTCAGTACAGCCACGGCTGTAGCCGTGAGCAGAACGACGAGCGTGCGCTCGAGCCTCATGTATCTCTCCTTCCGTGGGGGCTACCGCGGTGGCGTGATTCTGCCGCACCGGCAGGCGCCGGGCTACTTCCGTCGGTGTGGCCGGAGTTCGGGAGCCCGAACCTTCGCCTCGCCGTACGAGGCGGAGACGAGCTGCCTGCCTCCCGACCAGCCGAACGCGACGGCGACGAGGGCGATCGCCAGACCGACGTTCCACGCGGTGGTGATCAACTGCTGGCCGGCGGAGTACGCGATGGCCGTCTCCCGGTCGACGTCCTCTCGCGTCAGCGTCGCCGAGTTCACCGCCTGGTTCACGCCGGCACCGCCGGGCGTCACGGAGACCACGTTCGCGAGCGAGTTCCCGCCCGCGACGGACATGATCGTGTGAAACGTCACCGGGATCGCATATGCGGCGAGGAAGATGCCGATGACGGCGAGCTTGCAGAGCCACGCGCCGAGCGAGGGCACGAGAACCTTCAGCGTGTACGCCTTCCAGTCGGAGAGGATCGCGCCGCCACGTTTGGCTCGTTCCCAGAGGCCCTGCAGCTTGCTCCAGAACGCCCGCACGACGAGGACGGCGGCGATCGCTACGCCTGCGATCACGATCACGGCCAGCGCGCGGTGATCCGAGAGCAGGCTCAACTCGGTCTCGAAGGAGCCCGGGACGGAGAGGAACAGATAGAGGTAGACGAACGCTCCTGCGACGACGAAGACGAGCTTGTGGACGACCTGGCCGCCGACGAGGCCGGGGAACGACGAGTCGGGGACGACGGCCAGGAGCATCACCAGCATCACGAGCGTGCCAAGACTCGCCGGCAGGATGTCGTTTCCGGCCACGGCGACCGCGTAGCACGTGAGAACGGGCAGCGCCTTGATGCCCGCCTGCGGGTAGGCGGCTCGGAGGATCGCGATCCACGCGATCCCGGAGAGAAGCGTCTCCAGCGTCTGGAAGCCGAGGCCGGCGATGACGTACTCGGGATCGACCGCGGTGAGCGCGTCCCAGAGCGACGTGAACCACGCCTCCAGGTCTACGCCGAGCACGTCGAGGAGCACGAGCGCTCCCGCGACGCTCCCGAGCCACACGGCGATGCGCCCGATCCTGCGCGTGATCGACGGTGCCGAGGTCTCGTGAGCGACTGCCGCCGGAGACTCTGCGAGCGCCTCGTCGGTCATCGTCGGAGCATAGAGCCACCCCTGTGTCGGGCAGCTCGAGCGGTTAGGTTCTGAGCCGATGAGCGCGGACCGGGAGAAACAGCTCGCCGCCGAGACTGCGGCGGGCCTTGTCGAAGACGGCATGCTCGTGGGCCTCGGCACGGGCTCAACCGTGGGTTTCCTGCTTCCGGCGTTGGCCGCCCGGGGGCTCGAGCTCCGCTGCGTTTCCACATCGCCGCGGACGGAGCAGGCGGCGCGAGAGCTAGGAATGACCGTCGAGTCGTTTGCGGGAATAGACGCTCTCCCGCGGCTGGACATCGCGATCGACGGCGCGGATCAGGTCGATCCGATGGGTTGGCTGGTAAAGGGGGGCGGTGCCGCACACACGCGTGAGAAAGCGGTCGCGGCCGCAGCCGACCGGTTCGTCGTGATCATCTCCTCGGACAAGCTCGTCGATCGCTTGTCGCCTCCGATTCCAGTCGAGCTGCTCGAGTACGGCCTCGCCGCGACACTGCGACGTCTCGGCGACGTGCGGCTCCGTGACGTCCCGCTCAGCCCGGACGGAGGGGTGATCGCCGACTACCTGGGCGACGTGGGCGATCCGGCGGAGCTCGCCACGCGGTTCTCGGCGACTGTCGGCGTCGTCGAGCACGGCTTGTTCGCGGCGACGATGGTCTCAGACATCGTGATCGGTCGAGGCGAGCAGCTCGAGATCCGCAGCTTTCGCTGATCGGGACGTAACCCCCGTTGCACGGATAACGGTCGCAAGCTCCACCGCGCGATCCTGCGTAGGGGCGACGACCAAGAAAGGTGGAATGATCAGCGTCCAGATAGCGATGCCGTTCTTGAAGCTCGAAGGCGAAGGTCCGGGCGACCCGGAGGTCGTCCTCAAGCAGGTCGGCCCGAACTCGTTCCAGCTGGTCCATGGATTCCGATACCAGGTGCCGCCTAACGGCGTCATCCACCTCGTGCCGGCGCACGACCCAGACCGGCCGCCCACCGCGCCGAACAACAGCACCGATCTCGCGTCGGTGCCGTTCTGGCTGTGGTGGTTCGTCGCGAGCTACGGCCTCCACACGCGCGCCGCGCTCCTGCACGACCAGCTCGTCGACGTGAAGCAGATCGACCGCGTCGAAGCGGACCGCGTGTTCCGTCTCGCGCTCGAGGAGTCGAAGGTGCGGTGGATGCGGCGCTGGCTCATGTGGACGGCGGTGAGCATCGCGACGATGGCGTCGAAGGCCCGTGCGCGGTTCGCGGCGTTCGTCACGGCGCTCGTCCTCTTCGTCTGCCTTCTGGCCGCATGGCCCCTTGGTTGGCTCTCCGATCTTCCCGGCGATGTTCCTGCGTGGGTGCTGGCGCTAGTCGTCTTCGCCGCGGGGTTCGGGTTCGGCCTTCTCTGGCCGCTCGCGGTGGTCGGGGTGCTGCTGATCGCCGCGCCGACGATTCTTGTCTGGGCCGTCCTCGTCGTGGTCTGGCTCCTCGACTTGGCGAAGGCCGTGTGGAACAAGGTGCGCAGTCGGCCCTTCGAGCGCCCACCGCTCCTCCCGCCCCGCGAGCCGGTTCTCAGCTGGCCGCGCTCGGGCGATCCGAAACGCTAGGACGGCGTGTGTCGAAGATGAGGGCGGTGCGGATCGGCTCTGCCCGGCCGTGTTACTCATCTGGGAATCGTCGCGCTCGTCCGGTGGCGTACGGTTCGTGCTGAAACATGCAGACCGAGGCGCTCGGTCGAGCAGCGGACATTCGTGGCGGTCAGGTTTCGGTCGCAGTGTTGTCGGCGACGATCAACTGGCTCCCGGCTACGACGCGCCCGCCCGGGATCGACGTGTCGCCCGCGCGCAGACGACGCAGCGCGCCGATCTTGTCCTCGCCCGTGACCAGCCACAGGACCTGGCGCGCGGCGTTCAGGGTGGGGTAGGTCAGCGTCATGCGGCGGCGGCCCTGATAGACGCCCGTGAGAGCGACCTCGCGGTTCACGACCTCGAGCACGGGATCGCCTGGGACGAGCGAAGCCGTGTGCCCGTCCGGCCCAAGCCCGAGGTGAATCAGGTCGAAGGCTTCCGGCAGCGACCGCGCGTACTCCGCAGCGGCCGCCTCGAGGTCGTCGTCCTCGACCGGCATCGCATGGATCTCGGCTCCGCTCTCCGCAGGAAGGCTCGCGAGCAGGTGCAGAAGGTTGCGGTCCGGGTCGTCGGCGGGCGCGACCCGCTCGTCCACCTGGTAGATCGCCGTCTGCCTCCAGGGCATGTCCTCCGAGGCGAGGTCGGCGAACATCGCCCACGGCGTCCGGCCGCCGCTGACCGCGAAGGTGAAACGGCCATGATCGGCAACTGCCACCCGCGCCCGTTCAGCGACGTACGCCGCGGCGCGCTTTGCCACCGCCGCGGCATCGGGGAGAACTTCGATCTGCGTCTCGCTCACGACGCTTTCTCGTCGTGTCCGCCGAACTCCTTCCGCATCGCCGACAACAGCCGGTTCGCGAAGTCGTCGAGGTTGCGCGACGCGAAGCGCGAGTAGAGCGCAGTCGTGAGCACGGGGGTCGGAATGCCTTCCTCGATCGCCGCGATCGATGTCCAGCGGCCCTCACCCGAGTCGGACACCCGGCCGGCGAACTCCTCGAGCGTCGGCGACGCGTGGAGCGCTTCCGCTGTCAGGTCGAGCAACCAGGAACCGACGACGCTCCCGCGGCGCCAGACCTCCGCGACTTCGGTCGTGTCCACTTCGTACTGGTAGTACTCGGGATTCTCGAGCGGAGCCGTCTCGGCGTCGGCTTCGCGCTGCCGCTTCCCCATGTCGGCGTTCGCGATGACGTTGAGGCCCTCCGCGTACGCGGCCATGAGCCCGTACTCGATCCCGTTGTGCACCATCTTCACGAAGTGCCCTGCGCCGTTCGGGCCGCAGTGGTAATAGCCGTGCTCGGCTGGGCTCGGGTCTCCGGTGCGCCCGGGCGTGCGCGGCGCGGAGTCGACGCCGGGAGCGATCGAGGCGAAGATCGGGCTGAGCCGGCCCACGATCTCGTCCTCGCCGCCGATCATCAGGCAGAAGCC
>JBOHAY010000101.1:0-16402 GCA_050697935.1 Gaiellaceae bacterium
ACCTCGGAGGCGGGCGGAAGATCGATGTCGACAGTCTCGCCGTAGTCGTAGAGCTCGAATGTCATGGAAACGTCGCTGGACTCCGAGGTGCCCGGCTGCGTCGCCGAGAATGCCATGGTGAGCTTCCGGACGAGCCCGCTCTCGTCGAGCCAGACGTCGACGGGGACCTCCCCGAGGCCCGACTGAGCTGCGATCTGCTCGACCAGCGACTGAAGCTCCTGCCGCTTGTCCGGCGGAACGAGCTTCGCGTACTCGAGCGGATCGATCGTCGCGCGGTGGTGGGTCGTCTGCGCGCCTCGCAGCTGTTCCGACCCCACGGTCTCGATCTCGCCTGAAACGCCCCGGAGGAAGTCGAGGAGCTCGCGTGGGTCGTTGCTCGTGAACTGCTCGAACTGCGTGACGTCGAAGCCCCGGCCTGGCGCCGTGCGGCTGTCGGACCGAATCCACGACTTGCCGTCCGGCAGCTGCTCGTCCAGCGCCGGGAAGCGGACGTAGCTCACGGTTCCGTCCTGAACCGCCTCGATCTTCCAGGCGCTCGGATCGTCGAAGTCGGGAGCGCCCGCGGCGTTCGGGCCTGCCATCCCGGCAACGAGCCCACCCAGCAAACTCGCCAACGACGACATGTCCAACGAGAACGAGGCGCGTTCGGACTTCGCATCGAATGCGCCCTCACCCGAGAACGCGAACGGCTCGTGGGCGCCGGGGAAGGACATCGTCATGTCGAAGGCGAATCGACCGCTGGCCGCATCCGAGCTCGAGCTCGCAGAGCGCGCGAGCTCCTGGAAGCTGATCGGCGCGCCGGCAACCGCGGTGGCGCTGTCACTCCCTCCACAGCCGGTGGCGAGCGCCACGGAGAAGACGGCGATCGAGGACAGCAGGGCGATCACAAAGGAGCGAATCATCCCCAAGGGTCGTCGGCGGTCGCAGCGTTTGGCCGGTCATCCGATCGAGTGATCACGGAAGCGAGGAGCGCGGCTCCATGCGTCCAGAAGATCCGCCGCGGTCTCGACGTCTGCCGCCTGCAGGGTAAACGGAACCGCATGCTCGACCGGTGCCATGAGCGGAGCCGGCGCCAACCCCTTCGCCGCGTCGATCACGTAGCGAACGGCGAGCGCGTGCCCGACGTGCAACACGACCGGCTCGGGTCGCTCGAGCAGGCAGCGCAGACCCTGCGCGAAGCGTGCTGCGACGACCGCGCGACTCTCGCCGCCCCCGGGCGAGGGCGCGGCGGGGGGGTGGGACGCTGCCCACGCGCGATACTCGTCGAGCGGGCCGTCGGCATACGAGCCGAAGGCGATCTCGTTGAGATCGCCGACGACGAGGCGCGGGACACCGCGTGCGCCGAGAGCGAGCTCGAGCGTCTCCCGGGTCCGGGCGAGCTCCGTCGAGGTTCCAAGGGCTATCTCCTCGGCGCTGAGCAGAGTTGCCAGGCGCCTGCCCTGTTCCACGCCCTCGGGCGTCAGTCCCTCGCCAGGAACGGCACACGACGCGATGCGATCGCGATTCGAGCCGGCGAGCCCGTGGCGTACGAGCAAGAGAAGCTCCATGGGTCAGAGGAGGATCGAGCGGTAATCGAGCACGTGCTCCATGCCGATCGTCTCGTAGAGCCGGATCGCAGGTTCGTTCTCGGCTCGCACGAAGAGGCAGACAGTGGGCACACGCGTGAGGAGAAGGCGACAGAGATCCGAGAGGCCGCGGGCCGCGTGCCCCAGGCGTCGGACTGAAGGATCGACCCACACCTGCTGCAGCTGCACCGCCTCGGGCGTCCACGCCGAGGCCTCAGCCTTGAAGAGGATCGCTCCGTCCTCTACCCACAGCCACGATCTCCCCTCCTCGATCTGACTGCGGGTACGCCAGCGGAAGCCGTCTGGATCGCGCTGCATGGGATCGATACCGAGCTCCTGCTCGTGAGCGGCCGCACACGCAGGCATGAGGAGCTCGAGATCGTCGAGGTTCGCGGTGCGCAGGCCCGTCTCACCCGGCGACGGGGAGTCCCGGATGACGAACACGGGCTGCCCTGGACGATCCTCGCGCGGCTGCGGCAGACGTGACTTGACTTCCTCCCACAGCTCCGAAACTGCGCGCGCCTCGCCGATCAGCATCCGGGGCGCCGCCCGGGCGACATCGCGCGCGAAGGCTCCGCACCCCTCACCCGACGGTACGACATTCACGCCCATATGGCACAGCGCGCGAAGCTCCCGGTCCTCGAGCCGCCCCACGAAACGGCCGAGGCCCCTCCTCGCGACATCCTCCAGGAAAACCCGTTCCACCGGGTCCTGCGCACAGAACTCGAGAATCTGGCTCCGCTTGGGCTCGATGAGTTTCCCGCTCACGCAGGAAACTCTAGGAGAGGGCCCAGCGCGCATGAGGTCTCTTCTTCCCTCTGTCCTGCACCTGGGGAAACCCGTAGGGTTTCGCGGATGCCGATCCACCTCCGCGCAGAGCCGGGCGACTACGCCGAGGCTTGCCTTCTCCCCGGAGACCCGCTGCGGGGGAAGTACATCGCCGAGACGTTCCTGGAAGACGTCCGCCAGGTCAACGCCGAGCGCGGGCTCCTCGGCTTCACCGGACGCTGGGACGGCAAGCCGGTGTCGGTCCAGGGAACCGGGATGGGTTGTCCCGGCGCGACCATCGTGTTCGAGGAGCTCATCCAGCTCGGCGTGAAGCGGCTTCTTCGCGTGGGAACGTGCGGAGGGCTCCAGCCGGACCACGCGCTGCTCGGGGATCTCATCGTCGCCATCTCGGCCGCTCCCGCCGACGCGACGGCGACGCATCTCGTCGGCGGCGAGCCGCACTGCCCGACCGCGAGCTGGGAGCTCGTCCACGAGGCGGTGCACGTCGCCAAGCATGCTGGCCAGCCGCTCCGCGTCGGGCCCACCGTTTCGACCGATCTCTTCTACAACCCCGACGAAGGCCAGTACGAGCGCTGGTCGAAACGCGGCATCCTGGCGGTCGAGATGGAAGCCGCGGCGTTGTTCACGCTCGCCGCGCTGCGCGGCGTGCATGGAGGCTGCCTCCTCACCGTCAGTGACATCCTCGTCGAGGGCGAGTTCATCCGGATCTCCGATGACGAGCTTCGCGCGGCGGTCGACCGCATGACGCGGATCGCGCTCGACACGGCAACTGCCGGACACGACCGCCATTAACGTCGGGCGCACCGTCTTCCTCGTCAACCCCGCCTCCGCGGGAGGCTCGACAGGGAGGCGCTGGCCCGAGATCGCTCACCGCGCGGCTGCGCTCGGCCTCGCAGGAGACGCACTCATCTCCGAAGAGCAGGGGCAGCTCGCCTCGCTCGCCGCAGACGCTGTACGCGATGGCGCGACGCGCCTCGTCGTGGTCGGCGGCGACGGCTCCGTGAATGAGGTCGTGAACGGAGTGGCCGAGCAGGACGGGTTCGAGGTCGCAGTGATTCCGCGGGGCACGGGCTGGGACTTCGTCCGCACCTTCGGGATTCCCCGCGATGTCGACGCGGCGGTCGAGATCGCACTCAACGGCGTCGTGCGCGAGATCGACCTGGGGGTCGTCACCTTTCGAACCTGGGCCGGCGCAGACGCCCGCGCCTACTTCGCCAACGTCGCGAGCGCCGGGATCTCAGGTGCGATCGCGCAGCGTGCGAACGAGGCCTCCAAGGCGCTCGGCGGGAAGATCTCGTACTACTGGGCAACGCTCGCCGTGTTCGCGCGCTGGCAGACGGGCGAGATGCGGGTGTCCGTCGACGACGAGATCAGGGGCGGGAGGATGATCGACGTCGTCGTCGCCAACGGCCGCTACCTGGGTGGTGGGATGATGATGTGCCCCGAGGCGGAGCCGGACGACGGACTGTTCGATGCGCTCGTGATCGGAGACGTGACGAAGCGCGATCTCCTCTTCGTCCTCCCAAAGACATATCGCGGAAGACACCTCCCGCATCCGCGCCTCGAGTCCCTGCGCGGACGCGTGATCACCGTCGACGCCGACGAGCCCCTGCCAATCGAGATCGACGGCGAGCAGCCGGGAACGACGCCGGCGCGCTTCGAGGTCGTGCCTCGAGCGTTGCGGCTGCGCGTTCCCGCCCCGTCATTGTAGGGACGAGATATTTCGCGCCCTACGCCGTGGGCTTTCGGGGCGTCGACCGGCGCGTCGGCGCCTTCGCCTTCTTCAGCGCCGCCAGCTCCTTCTCGAGCTTCGCGACCCTCGCTTCGAGCGCATCGATTCCGCGAACTTTCTTCGTGAGGTCGTCTACCCGGGCGCGGAGATCGTTGACCGCTGTGAGCGCGCGCTGCCCGCCCGGCAGGTCTGCGAGGCGCTGTAGCGCCTCCTCGCCGGCGTCGGCGAGGCGAGTCATCAGGTCCTTCTCCCCGAGCTTGGCGCTGCTCGCGGCTCCGCTTCCGCTCGTCTTGGTCGTCGTCTCAGCCATGTCCGGAAGTCATAGCAGCCCGAGCGACGCTCGGCGAGTGCTTCTTGACAGAGCAACGCGGACATTAATAGCATCACGCACGAGTGCGAACTGCGGTACCGATACGGCGCATCGCACTGGGGTTTGTCGCCGGAGTCACGTTCGTGCTCACCGCCACGTCTGCGTCAGCAGTACCCACTGCAGCGAACGTCCAGATCCATATCCTCGTAGGCACTGGCTCGCTCGAGATCGAGCCGCCGCGCATCGCGAACGGCGGAACCGCGAACGTCTCCGATTTGAACTTCGTCGCGGGCTTCTTGGTGGTCAACGCCGGTCCCGAGATGGCGACAGTCACGAGTCGGTTCGAGTTACCGACAGGTCTGCGTTGGGGGGCTGACGGACCGGACCCGGCCGAGGACTGCACTGTCGGCGAGATGCCGGAGTGCGAGGCTGCACTCGACAACTCACAAGGGGGGCACGACCGTTCCGGCTGGGGCTGGAACGTCGTCGCCGAACGTGCCGGCAGTTACACGCTGAAAGCGCAGGTGGTCGAATCGTCGACGTCCGACCCAGATTCGTCGGACAATACGGCGTCCGTGACGGTCGTCGTCACCGAGTCCGCGGGCGGCGGGGGCTCGGGAGCCACAGCGACCGCAAGCGCGGTCAAGCTCTCGCCCGCGAGGCCGAAGGCCGGGTCGCTGGTCTCGGCTACGGTACGCGTGACTGCCGGCGGCGCACCGATCAGGCCGACCGGGATCGCATGCCGAGGCACGATCGGGAGCACGAAGCTCAAGAGCACACCGAAGGCGGCGAGCGGGTCTGCGACGTGCGTCTACCGCACGCCGAGAGCGGCGAAAGGGAAGACACTCCGAGGCACCATGTCATTCAGCGCTCGCGGCACGAAGTTCACGAAGCGGTTCTCGGCGAAGCTCGGCTAACCAAGAGCGTCCGCCACTGCCGCGAGCGTTTCGCCGGCAGGTGCGTCGATCTTCAGCAGTGCACGGTCGTCGAGAGCGGTCGGGCCTTCGTTGACGATCGCGAACGCACGGGCCTCTAACGGCAGCCCAGCAGCAGGCCAGACTTCGAGAGACGAGCCGACGACGAGCACGAGCCCGGCTGCCCGGGCGAGCTCGGTCGCGCGTTCCATGGCGCCGGGCGGAAGCAGCTCGCCAAACAGCACAACGCCCGGCTTGAGCACATCAGAGCAGTGAGGACAGATCGGCGTCGATTGCGTGTCGAGCTGTGCAAGCACCGCATCTCCCGGTTCGCTCCACAGGCAGCGCAGGCACTGCGCCGAGCGTATCGAGCCGTGCATTTCGATCACCTCACGACTACCGGCACGCACGTGCAGCACATCGATGTTCTGTGTGACGATCGCGCTCACGTAACCACGTCGCTCGAGCTCGGCGAGTGCGACGTGGGCCGCGTTCGGTTCCGCGTCGCGAAGGATGTGAATGCGCTCGCGATAGAAGCTCCACACGCGCTCGGGGTCGCGTCTGAACGCCTGGATGGACGCAACCTCGAGGGGATCGACCTCCGCCCAGATCCCCGAGGCGGAGCGGAAGTCCGGAATGCCGCTTTCGGTGCTCACGCCTGCGCCCGTCAGTACGACGCACGGCTGTCGCTCTCGGATCAGCGCGGCAAGCGCCACGGCCGACACGCGGAGATCGTAGATCGCCGATCGGCAATCCTCGCCGCGCGGCTATTGCCGATCAGCCGTCTAGGGTTGAGTCCATGGATGGCTTCTCGTTCTCCACCGACGTGCGCATCCGGTTCGCGGAGACCGATGCGCAAGGAATCGCGCACCACGCCTCGTTCGTCGTCTGGCTCGAGGTCGCGCGCGTCGGATACCTCGCCGCCCATGCGGGCGGCTACCAGACGATCCGCGATGGAGGCGTCGAGGCTCTGACGACCGAGGTCTGCGTCCGCTACCACCGTGCTGCGTACTTCGACGAGACGCTGACGATCGGGACACGCTGCACGGACGTCCGCGGAGCTCGGTTCACGTACGAGTACCGACTCGAACGCGATGGCGAGCTCGTCGCAGACGGCTACACGCTGCATGCCACCGTCGACCGCGAGACGTACCGCCCGACCCGCGTTCCCGCGTGGCTGGCGGACGCCGTGGCTAGGGCCGAGGGATCGGGGGAGTAGCGTCGGTCTGTGCAGGCGGCTTCGTCGTCTCCCCGCGTGGTGGATTCGCCTTGGGCTCGACCACCTTGGTGCCAACCCGAACGATTCGCGTCTCGCCCTTGTACGACGTCGTCCACGTCTCGTCGTGGATCACGTCACCGGCGCCGTCGTAGACCGTTCGGGTCACGGACGTCCGGCTCGGCGCCGATCCGTCTTCCTCCACGACAGACTTCCCCTTCGCGAGCGTTGGATCCTTTACACGTTCGATCGGAGCTCGCCCGGTGACCATGAACGTCCCCGGAGAGCTTTCGACGCGACGATCCTCACCTCCGTAGATCGCAATGCTGATCCCGTCACTCTCGGCGAATCCCTTGACCAGCACCCAGCTCTTCGTGTCATTCACGAACTTGAGGTCGAGGGACGGCCAGTAGACGGTCGCGTCTCGTCCCAGCTGGTAGCGACTGATGTACAGGGAGTGGGCGTTCCGCTCGCTGATGCGCAAGCCAGCCTCCCAGGCAGCGTTGAACGCAGTCGTCGCGACCTGAGATGTGCCCCCGCCGACCTCCTCGGCGAACTCGGTCCCGATGATCACGGGCGCCGTACGGAAACCCCGCTCAACGGTTCGCTCCCCGATCGCATCGTTGAGCGAAAACGTGCCGCCCGGCTGGACGAGCGTCCCGTCGAGCTCCTGTACGCCGAGCTGGAGGTTCGTAATGCGATCCGCGGTGCCCGAGTAGTACGTCTTGTACGACGCCATCCGGCGGTCGATCCCCATCGCCAGGGCCTCGCGCGTCGTCCGCCCGGGAGTTGCGCGAGCGACCTGGAGCTGCGCGACGCGGTTCGCCGGCCGCAGAGCCGCGCGCAGGAGCGCTCGTGCAGTGGCTGGTACGTCGAGCTCGACCCCATTGCGAGCCGGAACCACCTGAACACTCTCGCCCGACACGGCGAACCCGGCGTCTCGAGCGGGTTTGCCGACCCGCCGCGACAGCGCCCGAAAGTAGACGTCAGCGGCAGCCCCTGCGAACGCGATCCGTGTCACGCCGTCGCTAGGCAGGTCGAGCAAGGTGGCAAGCCGCAGCCGCGGAAGGCGCCAGCTGCGGCCGTCCCCCTTCAGGAACACCGGAGCCGACACCACTGTGCGAGCGCCGCGGGCAGGCTGCGCGAGCATCTCAGCGGTGACCTTCGGCGGCGCCACGACCACCGGAAGCGCCACCGAGGCTCCCGACCGATCGAGCCGGCCGAGCGCGCGCACGATGACCTCGGCCGCGGCTTCCCGCTCGAGCCGACTTCCGGCACGCTCCGGGACCGTCTGAATCCGAAGTCCACGGCGAATGAGCGCCGCGCTTCGGGCCTCCTGATCCACCTGCACCGTAATCCCGTCGAGCGCGAACTCGAGCGCGGCATCTGAGGCGGCAAGTCGCGGGAGTACCTCTGCTCCGAAGAAACGGGTGTGCAACCGGCGAAGTCCTCTGATCGGGCCGAAGCCGTCCCCGGCGCGGCCAGCCGCTGCCACTGCTGCGCGCCAGTCGGGCTCGACTGCTAGCTGGTTCGCGGCGAACGAAAAGGTCTCCTCTCCGGCAGAAAAGGACACGGGCTCAGCTGAAACGCTCTCGAACTGCGCATCGAGCTTCGAGACCGCCGCTTCCGGCGAGAGCCCGCCGACGTCGACCCCGGCTACGTACGTCCCCTCCGCCAACTCCCGGCTCGAGCCGGCGAAGGCCAAACCCACGAGGACAGCGAGGGCCACGAGACCGGAGATGGCGAGAACAACCGTGACGAGAGTCGATCGGCTGCGACTGCGTCGACGACTCGTCGACGAGAAGATCGGTGAGTCGGCACGCACAGGATCGGGAATTTTACAGCTCGCGCGCGTGTGTTCCACCGCTCGTGAGCGTTGTCCTTCCGGGTGAAAAAGGTCACTGACTTGTTGACAACCGACCACCATGCGTACGTGTTTCCGAAGTAGAATTGGCAGTGGGTGGTGGGTCGGGGTGCCCCACGGGGCTGTCCTCAGAAGACGAAGAGCTCGATCCCGCCGGATACGTAGAGCCCGACTCCCGTGATGTAACCCGCCAGGTCTGAGCAAAGGAACGCAATCGCGTTCGCGATGTCCTGAGGCTCGCCGGGGCGCTTGAAGACCGTCCTGGCGGCGATCCGCTCGTTCATCACGGCATTCGCCATGTGGAACGCCTCCGTGCCGATGATCCCCGGAACGATCGCGTTGCACGTGATTCCGTGTCGGCCACCCTCCATCGCGAGCGTCTTGGTAAGGCCCAGGATCCCGGACTTCGTCGTCGAGTAGCTCGCCTGACCGAACCCACCGAGCGTGCCCGCGACCGACGCCATGTTCACGATGCGGCCCCACGCTCGCTCCTTCATGTGGGGCCACACGGCCTGGGCGCAGTTGAAGCCACCTGTCAGGTTGACGCGAAGGTCGCGCTCCCAGAGTTCGGGGCTTTGATCCGCGAACTGCGCGGCGTGGTCGAGAGTGCCCGCGTTGTTGACGAGGATGTCGATCGAGCCGAGCTCCTCGACCGTTCGAGTCACCGCCGACGCGACGTGCTCCCGATCCGTTACGTCACAGCGCACGGCGAGCGAGCGACGCCCCATCGCACGGATCTCCGCGACGGTCTCCTCGGTGTGAACCATCCCTCCCGCGCGTGCGGCGGTCGCAAGCGCACCCCAGCTGTCCGTCTCCTCCGAGAGCTCGGATTCGACCAGGATGTCGGCGATAGCGACGTCCGCGCCCGCCCGGGCCAGCGTGAGCGCGTCGGCACGGCCGAGCCCGCGCGAGCCGCCGGTGACGAACGCGACGCGGCCCGTGAGATCGATCTCGATCGCCACCGGCGGAACCCTAGAGGCTTGATGGGAGATTTGTGCGCTGTCGGGGGCGGTCACGACCAAGCCGGGCGCCAGACATACGCGTCGTGCACGCTTGAAGCCCGAGCGACGCGCGCAGGTTGCGATCCAGCGCCCTGTCGTGGCTGTCATCCGGCCCGCGGGAAGTTCGCATCACGCCTCTTGGTCGCCTCTCGGCAGGAAGATCTCCTTGGCGATCACGAGCCGCTGGATCTGCGACGTGCCCTCGTAGATCTGGAAGAGCTTGGCGTCGCGCATCAGCTTCTCGACGGGGTACTCCTTGATGTACCCGTAGCCGCCGAAGACCTGCACCGCGTCGATCGTCACCTTCATGGCCGTGTCGGCGGCAAACCGCTTCGCGTAGGAGGACTGGAGCGTCGCGCGTTTGCCTTGATCGTGGAGCCAGGCGGACTGCCAGACGAGCAGCCTCGCCGCCTCGATCTCGGTCGCCATGTCCGCGATCATGAAGTTGACGCCCTGATGCATTGCGATCGGCACGTCGAAGGTCACGCGTTCCTTCGCGTACTCGACCGCGAGCTCGAACGCGGCCTGGGCCACGCCGACGGCTCCCGCGGCGGTTCCCGGACGCGTGAAGTCGAGAGTCTTCATCGCGATCTTGAAGCCTTCGCCCTCCTCGCCGAGCCGGTTGCCAGCTGGGACGACTACATCGGTGAGCGCGAAGGCTGACGTGTCCGTCGCACGCTGACCCATCTTGTCCAGGTGCTTCTCGATCTGCACACCTGGCGTGTCCATCGGGACGACGAACGCGGAGATGCCCTTGTGGCCCTTGGCCGGGTCGGTCTTCGCGAAGACGACCGTCCACGCCGCGTATCCCGCATTGGTGATGAAGGTCTTCGAGCCGTTCAGGACGTACTCGTCGCCTTTACGCTCGGCGGTGGTCTTCATCCGCGCAACGTCCGAGCCGGCGTCCGGCTCGCTCAGACCGAACGAGCAGATGATCGGCTCTTCGAGGAGCGGCGGTAGCCACTCCTCCTTCTGCTCATCCGTGCCGGCGATGATCACCGGCGCTGCTCCGAGCCCGTTCGCGCCGATCGACGTGCCGATGCCCGAGCAACCCCAGTTCAGCTCCTCGCCCACGAGCATGCCGTCGAACGCGGGCAACGCGGAGCCGCCGAGCGACTCGGGGATGTGGAGGTTCATCAGGCCCAGGTCGTGCGCCTTGACAATCACGTCGACCGGGTGCGTCGAATGCTCGTCGTACTCGGCGGCTTTCGGACGGATCTCCTTCTCGGCGAACTCGTGCGCGAGCCCGCGCAGCTCCCGCTGCTCGGGAGTCAGGGCAAACGAGACCCCGCTGGCAACACCAGTTTCGACTCGAGTCATATTCCTCGCTTCCTACGTCGATTGACTAGTCAGTCAATCGAAGTCTACGGCCTCGCTGTGCACCGGGTCAAGGACTCGGAGGCGTTCTCGTAGGATGTGCTGCGCATGGCGACGACCACCGACCTGCCCGCCCTCGACCCTCTCGACCTGCTCGCGATCGACGCCCTCCTCGACGACGATGAGCGGGCGATCCGCGACACGGTCCGGCAGTTCGTGCGAGACAACGTACTGCCCGAGGTCGGAGATTGGTTCGAGAAGGGAATCCTCCCTCGCGAGCTGATGGCCGAGCTCGCGAAGCTCGGGCTGTACGGCATGCACCTGCACGGTTACGGGCTTCCAGGCGCCAGCGCAGTCGCCTATGGCTTGACCTGCCTCGAGCTCGAGGCCGGAGACGCAGGCGTCCGCAGTGCAGTCTCTGTGCAAGGCTCGCTGGCGATGTTCGCGATCTGGCGCTGGGGGTCGGAGGAGCAGAAGGAACGCTGGCTCCCGGCGATGCACGCAGGCGAGGTGATCGGGTGTTTCGGTCTGACGGAGCCGGACGCCGGCTCCGACCCCGGAGCCATGCGCACCCACGCGCGCCGCGATGGCTCGGACTGGATTCTGAACGGCGCCAAGATGTGGATCACGAACGGCACGATCTCCGACATCGCGATCGTCTGGGCTCGCACAGACGACGGCGCGATCCGGGGCTTCATCGTCGAGAAGGGCATGTCCGGCTTTTCGGCGCCCGAGATCCACAAGAAGCTCTCGCTCCGCGCATCGGTGACGTCGGAGCTCGTACTCCAGGACGTCCGCGTGCCGGACGACAACCTCCTCCCCGGCGCGAGCACGCTGCGCGGGCCGCTCTCCTGCCTCAACGAAGCGAGATTCGGGATCGTTTTCGGGTCGATCGGAGCCGCTCGCGCATGCTTCGAGTGCGCGCTCGACTACGCGAAGGAGCGCATCGTCTTCGGCAAGCCGATCTCGGCGTACCAACTCACGCAGGCGAAGCTCGCGGAGATGGCGCTCGAGATAAACCGGGCAACTCTCGTCGCACTGCATCTCGGTCGCATGAAAGACGCTGGCACCCTCCAGCCCGAGCACGTGAGCCTTGGAAAGATGGGGAATGTCCGGGGCGCGATCGAGGTAGCACGCAGCGCGCGTACGATCCTCGGCGCGAACGGCGTCACGCTCGAGTACCCCGTTATCCGGCACGTGAACAATCTCGAGTCCGTGCTGACGTACGAGGGCACGCACGAGGTGCACACGCTCGTCGTCGGCGAGGCCCTCACCGGCCAGAACGCGTTCCGCTAGCTCTCAGATCTCGACCTGGAGGTCGCCGGCCTCCACGCGGACGGCAAACGCCCGGACGCCCCGTACCGCCGGTCCCCGAAGCCTCTCGCCCGTCGTGACGTCGAACTGGCTTCCGTGGCAAGGGCAGGTCACGACCGTACCCTCGAGGCGGCCCTCCGCAAGCGAACACTGGCGATGAGGGCACAGGTCGTCGAACCCCAAGAGCTTGCCCTCGACGTTCGCGACGGTGATGCGCTCGTGGCCCACCTCGAATGCGGCCAGCTCGCCGGGCTCGATCACAGCTCCGTCACCGACGCTCACGAACTCAGCCACTGCGTGCTCCCTTTCCACGCCTTAGAGAAGGTCGGCGATGAGACGTGCCGCTCGGGCTGCGCCGTCCGTCTCGACAGGCCGGTAGTCGACGTCGCGACCAATCTCCTCGGCGATCGCAGCTGCGATGACATCGGGTGTCGCAGTCTCGAAGTCCATGCGCCGCCCCGCTCGGTAGCGGTCGAGCCGGTGCCGGACATGGAAGTTCTGCTCGAAGTGGTGGCGGAGGGGGAAGTAAAGGAATGGCCGTCGGCTGGTGGTCAGCTCCATTCCCGTCGTGAGCCCGCCCTGTACAACGGCGAGGTCGCACGCCGCGAGGTGTCGGTAGAGCTCGTGGACATAAGCGCGAACCTCGAGCCCATCGTGCGACGGAAGGCTCGCAGGGTCGATGCGTGGTCCGGCGACGACGACCATCCGCAGCGCCGGCACAGCCTCCTTGGCCTCCGGAAACGACGCGATCACACGCCGCAGGAGGTCTCCCCCGACGCCCGACCCACCGACGGTCACGATGCACACTTGCTCGTCGTCTCCGTAGCCGAGCTCGTGCCGTAGTCGCTCTCGATCGCTGAGCTCGCCGGGGTCGAAGCCTGTGACGTACCCCGCGAACGAGAAGTGCTCCTCGGTCCAGTCCCGTATCAGCGGAAGGTCCGGGCCGAAGGAGTCGGGGACGACGTCGCTGGCGTCTCCGACGAAGATCGCGCGGTCACGGACGCGCGGGAAGCGAGCGATGTGCTCGATCATCTCCGCGTTGTAGTCGGCGGTCACGAAGCCTTCCCGCGGGCCGCCGTCCGGCATCGGGAGCCAGCCGACGAAGTCGGTCAGCCAGACGTACGCTGCGCGCTTTTCCTCTGGGTTCTCATGCAGGTAGTAATCGAGCTCCCAGGCCTCGTCTCCGATCCAGAGGTCATACTGCTCCTCGCGAACGAGGTCGTGGAAGACCATGAAGTTCGAGAGCAGGATCTCGTCCATCCGCCTGATCGCCTGGAAGCAGTGGAGGTCGTGCTCGGCCGACTCCGACTCGATGTGCCGGGACTCGTTCGCAAGCTGGGCGCTCGCCGGATGGATACGTTCGCCTCGTGCTTCGAGCATCCTCGTGACCGGGTTCTGCGCGAGCCAGTCGATCTCGAGGTCGGGATGGAGTGCGCGGAGCTCGTCCGCGATGGCGGCGTCGCGCTGCGCATGTCCGAGGCCGATCGGAGACGAGACGTAGAGCGCCCGCCTGCGGCGGGACTTGCCGCGCACCCAGCGCCGCGCCGCAGGCGGCGGCGCGATGAAGTCGCGGAGGAGCAGGTTGACCTTGACGGGGTCGCGCGCTTGGGGCATGTGGCCTGACCCCTCGAGCGTCGCGAGCGCCCCACCCGTCAGCTCGGCGAGCCGGGCTCCTGAGGCGTGCGGGCGCACCGCGTCGTCACTTCCGTGGATCACGAGAACGGGACAGCGGATCCGCGCCGTCAGCTCGCGCACGCTGGCCTCGTCGAGGAGACGGGACGCGAGCTGGGTCGCCACCAACGTCTCGGGGTCCGTCTCGAGGCCCCAGCCGACGGCATCCTCGCGTTGCTTCGTGGAGTGGGGCTCGGTAAAGCACTGAGCGAAGAAGAACTCGAGGAAATCCTCGTAACCCTCGAGCCAGTAGTGGCGGTTCCACTTCTCCCAGCCGCTATGCCCGTCGCGGCGCTGTAGGAACTCGTGATTCGCACGCTTGCGCTCCGGAACGGGCGACAACGGCACCGCGGGGGCGATGAACACGATTCCCTCCACCCGCCCCGGGTGCTGCGCGGCGAAGAGCAGCGACCGCTCTGCGCCTCGCGACAGCGACACGAGCACGGCCCGGTCCGTGGACGTCGCGCCCATCACGGCGAGAGCGTCGGCGGCGAACTCATGCTCGAGATAGGCCTCAGGTTCGGATGGGCGGTCCGACCTCCCGTTACCGCGAGGATCGAATGTCAGCACACGGGCGTGCCTGGCCAGGTATGGGATCTGCAGCTTCCAGATGCGCGCGTGGACGATCGACCACGTCGGGAGCAGCAGGATCGTAGGCTCGCCAGACCCGTACACCTCGTAGAAGATCCGTACGCCGTCGCGCTCGACGTACCCCTCCTCATCCGGATAACGCGCGCGCGTCTGCTCTCGCTCGGTCCCTGTGACGAGCTCGGTCGCAGTTCTCATCGTGCGGTGCTCTCGAGCAAGTCGTCGATCCACTCGAGCAGAGCGCGGTGCCCTGTGTCGATCCCGGAGAGACGCTCGAGGATCATCCCCTCATTGAACGTCGCGACGAGCGATACGAACACGTCGACCGGCATGTCGATCGGATGCTCGCGCCGAGCCTGCTCGAACGCCTCTCCCAGTACTTCCCGCCACTCCGCGTCGACGTGTGCGACACGGTCGTGTAGCTCGGGCCGGTTCCACGCGAGTGCCTGGAGCTCGAACCAGACCTTCTGGTAGCCGCTCGCGAAGTCCTCGTCGAGGTAGCGCATTGCCTGCCGCCACTTCTCGATGAAAGGGAGGTCTGCTGCGTACATGGCCCGTTGACGCACGATCAACCGCTCTGTAAACCGCTCGAGCACCCGCACGAGCAGGTTCTCCATCGAGCCGAAGTAGTAGTGGACAAGACCCTTGTTGGCCCCGGCCTCCTCCGCGACGCCGCGCGTGGTTATCCCGGCGTAGCCGACCTCGACGAGCAACCGTTCGGCGGCGTCGAGGAACGCGTCCTCCGTCCCCTGGCGGGCGGTGACCGGTGCCTCTGCCATCAGAGCGCCTCGACGCCCAGCGTCCCTGCCAGCGCGAGTGCGAGGCCGCACCCGATCAGAACCACTCCGAGCGGCGCAGACAGCCGGCGGCCCCACGGCACGTTCTTCTCCGTCGCCATCACCGCTGCGAGCACGAGCATCCAGCCGATGCTCCCCACGCCGACGGCGAACAACACCAGCATGAGCGCCCAGCAGCAGCCGAGGCAGAAGACGCCGTGCCGCAGCCCGAGCCGGAGAGCGTCCCAGCGCTCCTGTCCACGCCAGTTCTGCATCACAAAGGCGACCGGAGAACGGCACTTGTCGAGGCAGCGGTACTTCAGCGAGCTGAATTGGTAGACGCCGGCCAGGGCGAACGTCGACGCCGCGATCACCCAGGCGTTCTGGTGGAGCCACCCGAAGCGCTCGACTGCCGCGTGGATGCCCAGATCGCCGACGTGCACGAGGCCTGCGAACGCGACCCAAACACCGACGTACCCGAGCCCGAGCAAGGCTACGAGAGAGACGCGATTCGAGCGCCTACGGACGAGCGTACGGAAGAACGCTACGAGCGGCAGGCTCGTCGGCAGCATCATCGCGACGGTCATCAGTAGCCAGCCCCCGACGAAGAGTGCGAGCAGGACGAGGTAGCCGTCGCCGATCGATCCGGTGCCGCCGATCTCCTCGTGGCCCAGGAAGCGGGCGTACGGGGATTGCTGCCAGAGCCAAAGGCTGAGCCAGGCGAGAACGACCAAGCCCGCGATCAGCCCGAAGAAGAGCCGGTCGTCGCGGACCCGCGGCCACAAGCCGAACGTACCCGATGGGGTGACCGGCGAGACGCTCGTCACCTCCGGTGCGCGCGCTCCGCTCACCCCACGAAGCTGAAGACGCCCGAGACCGCGTTGTGGTCGGTGAGGTCGATCTCGAAGCCGTGCTGCGGTGCGTCGACCTTGTACACCGAGGCCTTCCCGACGTACGCCGGGGAACCGGGAATCGTTGTGAAGATGGTGTCGTAGAGCGCGCTCGGCTCGCCGGTCGCCCCGGTGAACGGCTCGAGCTCCGCCTCGATCGTCTTGCCGATGGTGAACCGGCCCGCGACGCCCTTGCCCTCGACCTGGAACTGGACCGGCGCGCGCTCGACGGCGATCACTTCACCGACGAGCTGTGCCAGGTCGGCCATCGGGCCGCCCAGCTTTCCGGTCCACACGTCGATGAGCGCCTGCTGCTGCTCGTCCGTCGCCCCGTCGTCGATGTACACGACGACGCGCCAATTGCCCTCGAGGATGTTGCCCGGAATGTGGGCGAGGATCGCCAACGTTCGGCCAGACACGTCCGTGCCGTTCACGCTGCCCTTGGCGACGTGCCA
>JBOHAY010000102.1:0-7086 GCA_050697935.1 Gaiellaceae bacterium
CCCGGCACGAGCTCCCGGAAGGGGAGATGGCGCCGGATCTCGCCTACCAGATCATCCACGACGAGCTGATGCTCGACGGGAACGCACGCCTCAACGTTGCGACGTTCGTGAGCACGTGGATGGAGCCTCAGGCCGAGAAGCTCATGGCCGAGTGCTTCGACAAGAACATGATCGACAAGGACGAGTACCCCCAGACCGCTGAGCTCGAGATGCGTTGCGTGAACATCCTGAGCAGTCTCTGGCACGCCCCTGACTCCGGCGACGCTACCGGGTGCTCCACCACCGGCTCGAGCGAGGCGGCGATGCTCGGCGGGCTTGCGCTGAAACGACGGTGGCAGAAAAGGCGTGCGGCCGACGGGAAGCCGGCCGATAAGCCGAACCTCGTGATGGGGATCAACGTCCAGGTGTGCTGGGAGAAGTTCGCCAACTACTGGGACGTCGAGATGCGACTTGTCCCGATGGAAGGCGATCGCTTCAACCTCTCGGCGGAAGAGGCGGTGAGGCTCTGCGACGAGAACACGATCGGCGTCGTCGCGATCCTGGGCTCGACGTTCGACGGCTCCTACGAGCCGGTGCAGGAGATCTGCGACGCGCTTGACGCTTTCGAGACCGAGACGGGCATCGGCGTTCCCGTCCACGTCGACGGTGCATCGGGGGCGATGATCGCGCCGTTCGTCGATCCGGACCTCGTGTGGGACTTCCAGCTGCCGCGGGTGGCGTCCATCAACACCTCGGGCCACAAGTACGGGCTCGTGTACCCGGGCGTCGGCTGGATCGTGTGGCGAGATGCGGAGGCGCTGCCGGAAGACCTGATCTTCTGGGTCAACTACCTCGGCGACAACATGCCGACGTTCGCGCTCAACTTCTCGCGGCCCGGCTCCCAAGTGGTCGCGCAGTACTACAACTTCCTCCGCCTCGGCTTCGAGGGCTACCGTCGAGTCCAGGCGTACGCACGGGAAGTAGCCACGCGCCTGTCGTCCCAGATCGCGGAGTTGGGCCCGTTCGAGCTCCTGACGAAAGGAGACGAGCTGCCGGTCTTCGCCTTCACGCTCTCAGACGAGGTCGAGAACTACACCGTGTTCGACGTCTCGAACGCGATGCGCGAGCGCGGATGGCAGCTGCCGGCCTACACGTTCCCCGAGAAGCGCACCGACCTCGCGGCGCTGCGCGTCGTCGTCCGGCGCGGCTTCACGCACGATATGGCGGACATGCTCGTCCACGACCTCGAACGCCAGCTGCCGCGCCTCCAAGCCCAGCCCACGCCTGTCCACGACGAAGCCAGCGGTTCGGCTTTCGCTCATTAGGCTCGCCTTACGCAAGGCCGGATTCCGCTCTCGCGGATTTCGGCCGCGAAGATCCCTGAAGGCGGCCGCTTCGAGGCCGCGGCGCTCCACTGTCACATCAAGCCTAAAGTCGAAACGAAAGGAAGAGACATGTGTCGTTGGCTCGCCTACTCGGGCACGCCCGTCCTGCTCGAGGAGCTCCTCGTCAAGCCCGCACACTCGCTGATCGACCAGAGCCTCCACTCCCGCCTCGGCGCGGAGACCACCAACGGTGACGGGTTCGGCGTCGGCTGGTACGCAGAGGGCGGCAGACCCGGCGTCTTCAAGAGCATCGAGCCGGCGTGGAACGACCGGAACCTGCGTGAGCTCGCAGCGCACATTCGCTCGGGCCTCGTCTTCGCTCACATCCGGGCGTCTTCCGGTACGCCCGTCCAACAGACGAACTGCCATCCGTTCCGCCACGGCGGCTGGCTGTGGATGCACAACGGAGCGATCGCTCGCTTCCACGACGTGAAACGAGAGCTCATGCTTGCCGTCGACCCGTCTCTCTTCGCAGACATCGAAGGCTCGACCGACTCCGAGACCTTCTTCGCCCTCGCGCTCACCATGGGGCTGGAGGACGACCCGCCGGGCGCGGTGGAGCGGGCTGTCGGGCTCATCGAGCACGTCGGCCGCCGCAACGGGATCGAGCATCCGATCCAGATGACGGTCGCAACGACGGACGGCGCGAACGTCTGGGCGTTTCGATATTCGAGCGAGGGCAAGTCGCGATCGCTCTTCTTCTCGACGAAGGTCGACACGCTGCGCCACCAGTATCCGGACAACCCGGTGCTCCACGGCCTCTCCGACGAGACGAGACTCGTCGTGTCGGAGCCACTCGGCGACCTCGCCGGGGCGTGGAACGAGGTCCCGGAGTCGAGCTATGGCGTGATCCGGGAGGGCCAGGACGAGCTGAAGCCGTTCCAGCCGCGCCCGCCGGCGTAGGGCTGACGGTTAGGTCGCGGGCGCCGGCACCGGCGACTCGCTCGCGTCTCGCGAGTCGGCCTCCTTGTCGCCCTCGGTCGATCGCGCGATCGCGACCGCTCCCCCGAGGGCCAAGGCGAGCCCGGTGTACGCGATGAGCTTGTGCCACAACGGCTCGCTGAGCCGCTCCTGCAGGAGCAGGGTGCCGATGAGGATGCTGACGAGCGGATTGAAGACGGAGACGGTCGCCACGGACGCCGCCAGCCGCCCGGTCGCCAGCGACACCTGTTGGACGACGAAGGCGATGATGCCCGCCACCGCGAAGGCGTAGAACTCCCAGCTCGAGAACAGGCTCGCCAGGCCGTCGTCGTGGAAGATCTCCACCGTCGGCTTGCAGAGCGAAGCCGAGAGCCCGAACAGGATTCCGGCGGCTGCGCCGTAGAGCCCCGCTTTCCGGCCCGGCGAGCCGCGCCCCCCGAGCACGATGAGTACGACGGACGCGATCGCGACGAGCACGGTGACGATCGCCCACTCGCTCGCCGGCGCATTGTCCCGCCCCTCCGCGGCCTCGCCGACGACCGTGAACAGCGCGAGCCCGACGACGACGACGCACGCTCCGATGACCTCGGTCCGGCCGACGTGCTGGCTCGTCAACCAGTAGCCGAGCGGCAGCGCGAAGACGATGGTCATGACGAGCAGAGGCTGGATGACCGCGAGCCGGCCACGGTCGAGAGCCGCAGCCTGGAGGGCGTAGCCGACGAGAAGAGCAACCGTTCCGATGAGCCAGAACTTCTGCCTGGCCAGCTGGACGAAGGAGCTCGGCGAGCCCAGCGACACCTCCCCCATGCCGAGAGCGCCCTTCTGCTGCAAGGTGGCTGCGAGCGCAAAGAAGAACGCCGCGAGAAGAGCCAGGACCTCCGCCACGCGCGGGACCCTATGTGCACCCCTGAGCCGCTGCAACGTCACCCAGCACGACGACCTCGTCGACGAGGTCGAGGCCCTCAGGCCGGTGCGTGATCAGGAGGACGGAGCGGCCGTCGGCGGCCGACAGGATGTCGCTGATGAGCTCTTCTGCCGTCTCCGGATCGAGATGCGCCGTCGGCTCGTCGAGAACGAGCACCGGCGCCTCAGACAGGAGCGCGCGCGCAAGGGCGACGCGCTGCCGCTGACCGCCGGAGAGCTGCGCCCCCGCTTCGCCGACGAGCGTCTCGCCGCCCCGAGGCAGCGAGGCGACCCAGTCGCCCACCTTCGCCCGCGAGAGCGCGTCGTCGACCTCGGCGTCGGTCGCCTGGGGCATAGCGAGCCGAACGTTCTCGCGAATACTCGTCGAGAACAGGTGCGAGTCTTGCCCCGCGACGGCGACGACACGGCGCGCGTCCTCCTGCCGGTACTCGCGAAGATCGCGCCCGTCGAGGGTCACGCGTCCGGCCACCGGGTCGAGGAAGCGCAGCAAGAGATTGACCACAGTCGTCTTCCCGGCGCCACTCGGCCCGACCAGGGCGATCCTCGCTCCCGGCTGGAGAGCCAGGTCGAAGCCCTCAAGAGCGAACGGCTCGCTCGCCGAATAGCGCGCGCTCACGCCGTCGAGCACGATCGACGACGTGCCCGACGGGGCCGGACGCGGACTCTCTGGATCGTGCACTGCAGGCTCGTGCTCAGTCAGCTCGAGCACGCGCCGACCGGCGGCCAGGGTGGACGAGAGCTCCCGCGCGGCGAGCGGAAGGGGCGCGACCGCCTCGAACGACGCGAGCGCGAGGAGCGCGAGCACGGCAACGAGCACGCGATCGAGGTCACCGGACGCGTGCGCCGAGACCGCGACCGCGAGCACGGCCACAGTCGTCGCCCCGACCACCAGGATCGCGAGCCCGTCCGCCAGGCCCGCGACGAGAGCGTCACGTCGCGCCAGGCGCGCGGCGGCTTCGTCGGCCTCACGAATCCGCCGGAGCATCGCCTCCTCCTGCCCGTACACCACGAGCTCCGGGGCGCCGCGAAGAAGCTCGACGACCTCGGCCCCGAGACGCCCCTGCGCCTCCGCACGCCCGCGCCCAGAGGCACGTCCCAGCAAGCCGGAAACGGCGGGAACGCCGATCCCCCCGACGACCAGGCCGACAGCGAGCATGATCGCCGCAGCCGGGAGAATCGCCACGGCGATCCCGATCGCGACCCCGCCCGCGAGCACGGCCACGACCGGCGGCCCGAGCCCGCGCAGGTAGAGGCTCTGGAGCGCGTCGACGTCGCCGACCATTCGACTGACGAGATCGCCGCGCCGATACGTCTCGAGCCCCGCCGGCGCGAGCGGCTCGATCCGCTCGTAGAAGCGCACCCGGATCCGAGCGAGCAGCCGAAACGCGAGGTCGTGGGAAGCGAGTCGCTCGAGATAGCGCGCGAGCGGACGAGCGAGGCCGAAGAAGCGCACGGCGACGATGACGGTGGTGAGGGAGAGGACCGCCGGGCGCTCGGCGGCCCGCGCGATGAGGTACCCGGCCGATGTCATCAACCCGATTCCGAAGACGACGGCGGTCGCGCCGAGGACGATCGAAAGGGCGACACGCGCTCTCGGCGGCTCAGCGAGGTCGACGACTCCTCGGAGCGTGCTCATAGCGTGGGCGCCGTCTCTCGCCCGTCTACGACCCGTCCCGCCTCGAGCCGGACGACCCGATCCGCCCGCGCGACGAGCTCCTGTCGATGGGCAATCAAGAGCACGGTTCGCCCGTCCGAAAGCTGCTGCATGGCCTCGGCGACCCCCTCGGCGTTCGCAGGATCGAGGTTCGCCGTCGGCTCATCGAGGACGACGAGCGTCGCGTCTCGGAGGAACGCGCGCGCGAGCGCGATCCGCTGACTCTGGCCGGCCGACAGCGGCCTCCCACCGTCACCGACGGCGGTGTCGTATCCGTCGGGAAGCACGTCGATGAAGCCGTCGGCGCCTGCGAGCCGGGCAGCGACGCGAACACGCTCGTCGGCGGCGTGTGTGTCGCCGAGCCTGATGTTCTCGGCGACCGTGCCGGTGAAGATCGTCGCACGCTGGGGCACCCACGCGACGTCTCGGCGCCAGGCAGCGAGATCGCGGCCCTCCCGCACTGCCCCGCCGAGCAACACCCGGCCTTCGGTGGGCTCCGCGAGGCCGAGGATGATGGAGGCGAGCGTGCTCTTCCCGCTCCCGCTCGGGCCGACGAGCGCCACCGTCTCGCCTGAGAAGAGCTCGAGGTCGACGCCGTCGAGAACGCGCCCCGCACGGGCGGGAAACGCGTACGAGACGCCTTCGAGCCGCACGATCGACCCGTTCTCTGCAGGAATCGCGGCCGAGGATGGCGCGCGTGGTTGGTCGCTCGGTTCCGTCAGCTCGAGCAGCCGCTCGGCGACGGCGACCCCGTCAGCGCTGGCGTGGTACTGCGCACCGAGCGTGCGGAGCGGGAGGTATAGCTCCGGAGCCAGCAGGAGCACGGTCAGCGCCGCCTGGTAGCCGATGCCGCCGTCGACGAGCCTGACTCCGACGGTCACGGCGACGAGGGCGATGCCGAGCGTGGCGGCGAGCTCCAGCACCGCGCCAGAGAGGAACGCGACCCTCAGCGTCGTCATGGTGGTCGTCCGGTACTGCTCACTCGCCTCGCCGATCGACGCCGCCTGCGCCGCCCCTCGGTTGTACGCGCGGAGCGTCGGCAGGCCGCGAACGACGTCGAGGAAATGCGTGGCCAGGAACACCAGAGCTTTCGCGCGGGCCTGCGTCTTCCGGTGCGTGTAGCGCCCGATCAGCACCATGAAGACCGGCACGAGCGGAAGCGTCAGCAGCATGACGAGCGCGGACGTCGCATCGATCGGGACGATCCAGGCGATCACTGCGACAGGCACGACGACCGCGAGGACCACCTGCGGCAGGAAGCGACCGAAGTAGGCTTCCAGGGGTTCGATCCCCTGGACGGCGACCGTCGCGACCTCCGCACTCTGGACGCCGTCGAGGGCGGCCGGCTCGTGGCGGAGACGTCGCTCGACAAGCTCGAGCCGAAGCTGGGACAGCACGCCGACTGCGCCGCGACGACCCGCGAGCTCGAACGTCCAGGCCAGCAAGCCCCGCGCTGCGAAGACGACCACGACCAGCACGAGGTCGCGCGAGACCTCGTCGAGCGAGGCGCCTCCGAACGAGCGTGCGATGATCCTGGCGAGAAGGGTCGCCTGTAGGAGCACGAGCACTGCCATGCCGATCCCGATGACGACGTCCGCGACGAGGAGGATGCGGGCCGCTCGCGCGCGGCGCAGAAGGCGCGGATCGAGCGGCTGCACGCGCTGGAGGCTAGCGGCGACCCTGGAGCACGGTCAGACTGAGGACCCTCCGGGATCTAACCCAGCGGTGACTCGCAGCGAGTCGATCCAGCCGCAGGCCGGACAGGCGAAGACGCTCTCGATGACGCCGTCGAGGGCGGGTGTCATGCGCGCGGCCTCCTCGCGCGTCCGCGGGTGGACGAGCTTGTCGGCCTGGTGGTTCATGTCGGCGCTGCACTTCGGGCAGGTCATAGCGGGCGCGCTCAACTCCCGCCTCCAATCGTGACGTTCTCTCGCCCGTAGCGCAGCGTCGCGGCCATCCACAGGAGCTCGTCCAGGAACTTGTCGATGCGGGGCAGGAACGACTCGTCAAGCAGGTTGCCCTCGTCGTCGAACCGACTGCCGACCGTCGTGAAGTTCACGTCCCAGAAGATGGTGACGAGCCCGAGCTCGCGAAGCACGGGAATGAGGTTCTGGATGACGCGAGCCCCGCCGAAGACACCGGCCGAGACTCCGACGACGCCCGCCGCCTTGTGAACGTACTCCCTGAGATTGGTGTCGAGAACGTGCTTGAGCAGCCCCGGAT
>JBOHAY010000103.1:0-27592 GCA_050697935.1 Gaiellaceae bacterium
AGCAGAAGGGACTTCGCGGAGCGCCGCCGAGCGCCTAGTCCATCTCTAGACTTGACCCTCACGGGGCGTTAGCTCAGCTGGGAGAGCGCCGGCTTTGCAAGCCGGAGGTCGCCGGTTCGATCCCGGCACGCTCCATGATCCAAAGCTGCTGGAAATCAGTGTATTCGCTGCTCCAGTTCGTCTAGCAAACGAGTAGTTGGCGTTCGCCGAGAAGGCTCAAGGCGCATCGGACGATCCGCCCGCTGGAGCCGATGTGCCTACTCGACCGTTGGAGCTACGCGATCTCGCCCGCTGAAGGCAGCGCCGCGGCTGCGAGGGCCACTCGCTCGCGCCTCGCCTTCGTGAGTTCCTGGATGAAGATCTGCAGAGTCGCGGCGAGTGGAACGGCGGTCAGGGCGCCCAAGACCCCGAGCAGCGCCCCGAAGAGCGTCACCGCGACGATGATGAAGAAGCCGGAGAGCCGGACGGCCCTGCCCTGGATCTTCGGCGTCAGGACGTTGTTCTCGACCTGCTGGTAGATGAGGACGACCGCGAGCATGATCAGCGCCGCTGTCACTCCCTCCTCGGCCCAGAGCGCTGGCACGAGGACGAACCCGGCGATCGTCGCTCCGATGTTCGGGATCATGTCGAGCAGCCCCGCGATGACGCCGAGACCGAGGGCATAGCTCGACCCGAGGAGCCACGCGGTCGTGCCCTGGGTTACGCCCGCGATCGTCGCAATGACGACAACGCCGATCGCCCAGCGAGACACCGACTCGGTTACGCGCTCCCACACACCGAGCCAGCGCTCGTCCTCTCCCGGCATGAGCACGCTCGCAAGCGAACGCTTCAAGTTCGTCACGTCCGTGAGCAGGAACAGACAGATGAAGAGGATCGTGAATGCCGCGAGGAAGACCGAGAAGAAGTCCCCGGCGATGCCGAGTACCGCGGAGGTCGCCTCTGGCACCGACACCGACACCTGTTGCGCCCCCGACTGCACGTTTTCGGCCGCGCCCGAGTCTCCGAGCCAGGACCACTCGTCCGACGAGCGGAGATCGTCCACGATCGTGGGCAGCTCCTGGAGGAAGTCACGAACTCCCCCGACGAGGGGAACGAGCAGTAGCAGGAAGAAAATCGTCACGGCGATCGCGGTTCCGAGCACGGTGACCGTCGACGCCAACCCACGCGACAAGCGCGTCTTCGCCATCACGAAGCGAACGGGGTACTCGAAGACCAGGGCCAGGAAGATCCCGATGAAGACGATGAGGAAGGTGTCGCCGATCGCCCGGAAGGCCGAGATGATCCCGATCGCAGCGGCGACAAGGAGCAGGGTTCGCACCGGCAGGAGGAGTTCCACGCGCCGCGTTTCGGCGGGAGCCATCGTGCCGACGAGTGTAGGGAGTCAGGCGGCTGAACCGGGCGACCCCACCCGTCAACCGCTCCGCTACACGTGTGGCCTGCTTCGAGTCCGTTGCACTGATCGTCGACACGCACTAGAGTTGACTCCCCGCAAACGGCCAGGAGGATCGATGTCGACCCAAGAGGTTGAACGGCTCAGTGGATGGGGCGCACTCGCCGCTGTCGTCATGTTCTCCGTCGGATTCCTCAAGATCATCTCCGGGATCAGCTATCTCGCCGATAGTCACAAGGTGAACGACTTGACGCTGGGGATATTCGGCGACAACCTGTGGGCCTGGGGCCTGTGGGATCTCGGCATCGCGATCGTCGCGCTGTTCGCCGGCTACTCGCTTCTCGTCAACGGGACGTTCGGGAAGGTCGTCGCGTACTTGTGGGCAGTACTCGTGATCGTGAACAGCTTCTTGATAATCGGAGTTGCACCCTGGTTCGCGGCGGCGATGATCGCACTCGCAGTACTCGTCGTGTACGGCGTTGCAAAGTCGTCCGAAGAGATCGCGCGGGCTGCGACGCCCTAGCTCTGCTCATTCGGCGGTCCCCGAGCGGTCGCCCGTTCAGATCCCGGCACGCTCCATCACTCGACTACGCAGAACCGCCCGAGTGTCCACGCGACCGGTACCCCACCGACGGGCGAGGGTTACCGCTCGCTCTCTAGGGCAGATCGATCGCGACCACGTCGTTCGCGGTGAGACCGAAGGCGGACCCGTCGAGGTAGAGCGTCGGCAGGTACGAACCCGTCGTCACCGAGCCGAGTGTCAGAGAATCGAAGACGAAGACATCGTCGTCCTCGCCGGTGACACCGATCACCGAGAAGAGATCCAGCGTCGACAGGTACGTGTTCCCGCCGGAATCGACCGCGACGCCATCGACGTCCTCGCCGGAGTTCGTGTTGAGGCCGACGTCGGACCCGTCGAAGTAGAAGGCGAAAGTCCCGGCAGTCACGTCGCCGATGGAGCTCGGTGTGAACTCGAGGATGTCCTCGTCGACGGCTGAGACACCCGTGACCGCGACGCCACCTGTAGTGGAGAGAAGGAGGTGCCCGTTTGGAAGGAGCTCGACTGCGTCGACGTCTTCACTCGCGACGGTGAGGGCGACGTCCGAGCCGTCGAAGTACATCGAGAAGGTTCCGCTGGTCACTGCGCCGAGTGTGCCGTCGAAGCGAACGACGTCCGAATCGTCGACCGTGCCCGGAATCCCTGGAACGACCTGATCTGCGGTGAACGACAAGAGAATCGAGCTCGCGCTGATGCGGGTGAGGGCGTCGATGCTCAGGTTCGTGATCCCCACGTCGGAGCCGTCGAATGCGAGGCTGAATGTGGTTCCGTCGAAATAGACGACGTCTTCGTTCGCAACCGGAATTCCGCCGAGGGTGACGGCAGCGGTCACTGCGAAATAGAGAGGTGAGCCGCCGGTCTCGACGACGTCTGTGACGCTGATCGTCAGCGCCTGCGTGTCGGAGAGGCTTCCGTCGGAGGCTGTGACAGTTACCTCGTACACGTTGTCGAGATTCGTGTCGGCGGGCGCCTCGAAGTCGGGTGTGGCGGTGAACGACAAGAGACCGGTGGTGGCGTTGATCGTGAAGTCAAGCGCGTCGGCGCCGGCGGTGATCGAGTAGGTGATCGACTGAAGATCACCGTCGGTCGCGTCGACATCGGTGACTACGGACTGGTTCTCGGGCCTCGAGAGCGCGGCTGAGCCGCCGCCGCCGTCGGTGGTGATCACGGGCGCGAATTCGTTCAGGTTGGTGACCGTGACCGCGATGGCCTGCGTGTCGGTGCGGCTGCCGTCCGAGACCTGGACGGTGACGTCGTAGACGTTGTTCAGTCCGATGTCGGTGGGCAACTCGAAGCTCGGAGCATTCAGGAAGGTGAGAACGCCGGTCGACGGCACGATCGTGAAAGCCGTCATGTCTGCCCCGGCCGTGATCGAGTAGGTGAGCGTGTCGCCGACATCGGGATCGGTGGCGTTGACGTCGGTGACCGCCGTGGAATTCTCGGACCTCGAGAGCGCTGCGCTGGCGCCGCCACCGTCGGAGGTGATCGTGGGTGGGCTACCCGTCTCGTTTACATTCGTGACGGTGACCGCCACCGACTGGGCATCGGAGAGGCTGCCGTCGGAGGCGGAGACGATGAGGTTGTAGACGTTGTTCGCACCGGTGTCGGTGGGCAGTTCGAAGTCGGGAGCGACGAGGAAAGTCAAGACACCGCTCGAGGGGACGATCGTGAAACGGGCTGCGTCGGGGCCACCCGAGACCGAGTAGGTGAGCGGATCGCCGTCCCCGTCGGTCGCGTTGACGTCGGTTACCGCCGTGGCGTTCTCCGGCCGTGAGAGAGCTGCCGTGGTACCGCCGCCGTCCGAACTGATCACGGGCGCGAACTCGTTGATGTTGACCACGGTGGCTGCGATCGCCTGTGAGTCCGAGCCACTGTTGCCGTCCGAGACCGAGACGACGACGTCGTACACGTTGTTGGCGCCGGCGTCGGTGGGCAGCTCGAAGTTGGGAGCGCTCAGGAAAGCCATGACGCCGGTCGTGGGGACGATCGTGAAGCGGGCGGCATCGGCGCCGCCTGCGATCGAGTAGGTAAGCGTGTTGGGATCCGGATCGGTGGCGTTGACGTCGGTCACCGCGGTCTGGTTCTCGACCGGGGAGACCGTTGCCGTGGGGCCGCCGCCGTTGGAGGTGATCACGGGCGCAGCGTTGCCGCCTCCAGTCGTCCACTCCACGTGGAGCAAGGCTGCGGCCGCGGGAATCTGGTTGTGGGAAACGGCGACTCTTCGCCCGCTGCCCGTGACGAAGAGGGCGAGTGAGTTGCCGCTCGCCCAGCCTGACCGGCCGGCGATCTCCTGAACGATTGAGGCGAGGTTCGTGCTGCGCTGCGCGAGCCCGGCGTCGCCCACGGCCAGCCATGCGGCGGGCGACCACGCCGCGCTCGCAGTCGTAGTCGGCCTCGACGAGAGGTCAAAGGTGACTGTGGTGAACCCGGGCGCGTTGTCAGCCGCCTGGCCCTTGATCGTGAGCGTGGTCGCCACCGAATGCGACTCGTCCGCCTGGAACTGGAGGTACGCGTTCGAGATCGTGGCGCCCTGCGGGATGGTGATGCCGTTGAAGCGCAAACCCACCACCTGCTTGGTGTCGGCGGTGTCGATCATCATGTCGAGGTCGCCGTCGCCGCGCTGGACGAGACCGGTGCCGGCCACCTCCTCCGCGTCGTCACCGGCCACCGAGATCCTCACGTCGACCACGCCGACGCTCCCCGAGCCGGTGAAGGTGAGCGTGACGTCGTCGGAGACCGCGTATTGGCCGTCATTTGCAGTCAGACGCACGACATATATGCCGGGGATCGGCACGCTCGCCGTCGTGTCGACCGCGTTCGCGTTCCCGAAGGTGACGGTGCTAGGCCCGCTGACCAGGGTCCAGGTAGTGGTCAGCGACGGCGGCATGGGATTTCCGTCATCCGAGACGGTGCCGTCGAGGGCGGCGCTCGCCGGCAGCGTGGCCGCCCGGTCGAGGCCGGCGTTGACCACGGGCGGCAGGTTCGAGGGCGGATCCGGGGTCGGAGCCGTCAGCTCGTAGAGCTTGCCGTCGACGGCGTTCGGGTCGACGTTGTTGTCTATCCCGCGATCGAGGATGTAGAAGCGCTTGACGGCGGATCCGTCGCTGGCAGGCCCGTAGGCGAGGCCCGCCGGCTTGAACGTATTCGAGGCCGACGCATCTATCGTTCGAATCAGGGCGCCGGTCCTCGTGGTCTCGACGATGATCGGGACCGGCGGTGCCGTATTGGCCCGGTCGCTCAAGATGAACAGCGTGCCGCTGACCGGGTTGAACTCGACGCTCTCTGGGTCATGGACTCCGTATTGCGCGGTGTCGAAATGGTTGACGAGAGTCCCCGAGCTCGTAAATTCGTAGATCTCTCTGTTGAGGCCGTCGGCAACGAACAGGTGGCCGCCGAAAGTGTCGTAGGCGATACCTTCGGGATCGCTGTTCCCGACGGCCAGAGTGTCGAAGGACGAGACCGTGTCGCCCGCAGCGCCCACGAGACCGTCCACTCCCGGGTCGACGTCGTAGACCTTCTTCCCGTCGTCCGCGGAGAAGTAGTAGTGACCGTTGTTCGGATTGAACGCAGCCCCGCCCGGCTCGTTCGTGACCGGAACCACCACACCTGGAGGAACGTTCGAGATGTTCGCAGTGCGATTGACCGCGAGGCCGATCCGGTTCAGCTCCCAGACGTTCGCTCCCTGGAAATGAGTGATGCCGTTGACGGTCTCCTCAACCTCGCAGTCGCTGATCAGGAGCCGGTCGCTCGCGGGCACGTGCGCGATCCCGCAGGGATCCGTGCTGGGAGGCGACAGTCCTCCCATGTTGACGGTGTTGACGAGCGCGGCGGTGACGTCGATCGACGCGAGCGCCGCGAGCGGGGCGAGGGACAGCTCGACGATCTGACCCGGGCTCGGAGCCGCCCCGCTGTCCGCGACGTACACGCTGAGCTCGGAGGAAGCGTCTGTGAGATCGCCGCTGGGAGCGAAGGCCATGCCTGCGGCCCTGGCGAGGCCGAGTCGGGACAGCTCGCGCGTCGTCACGACTGCCCCGGCCGTCGTGAGCTCGACGAGCCCCTGGGCGCTGCCGACTTGGAGATGACCCGTCGAAGGGTCGAAGGCGAGGCCGCGAACAGCGCTCATGCCGCTCGAACTCAACTCGACGTCGGAAGTGGTCGCCGCGTCGAAGCTGCCGTCAGCCGCTGGCTCGATGCGAATGATCCGCGGCTGAGCTGCATCCAGTACGAACACGACACCACTCGCCGGATCGACCGCCATTCCCTGCGGGTCTCGGAGATCGAGACGCAGTGCGTCGCGGCGAACGAGCGTGCTCGGGTCGAGGTCGCCGTTTGCCTCAGCGCGCACTTCGAGCAGGCGATCTGCGGCGTCGAGCAGGAGGAGCCTGTTGCCGCGGGTGTCGAACGTCATGTTGATCGGATCCCTGAGCGCAGCCGCGATCCGTGCCGAGCCGGCACGGTCCGAGACGGGCGAGAGCGCGAACGGCGTGAGCTTGACGATCTCCGTGTCGGCCGGATTACCGCCCGGACCCGCTGCGATGACGTAGAAGGACTCACTCGCCGACGAGAAAGCCAGACCTATCGGGGCCTCGACACCCGTGCGATCGCTCTCGAGCGCTCGAGCTTGCCGTGGTGTGGCACCGGCGGCACTCTGGTTTCCGGCGCCCGGCGCGGCGGCGGCCGTGACCACAGACATGGCGAGGACGACCGTCGCAGCAGCGAGCCAGAGGGCGCTGAAACGGGTCGATGAGTGCGGCCGCGACCCGCCACTTCGGCCCCGGGCATGCTTCGACACCCCAGACTCCTCCCCCCAGTGTGAACCTTCCCCTCAGCGGAGATTGAGCGCTTCGAGGTTTGAAGTCAACCCCCGAGGTCGAGGACGAGCCGGCACGCACTTCGAAACGACCCGCCACGCAAGGGAGGCGATGGTGGAGCGGCACGAGAAAGGCCCCGTTTCCAGGGCCTTTCTAACATACCGAGATGCCTTGGATCAGGCGGTGGCGCCTACCTTCGTGCTGACGCCAAGCGTGGTGCTAAAGAGGATCTCGCCGGTGCGGGCCTCTTTCAGCTGGATCTCGCCGGCCATGTTGTCCGTGATCCAACCGGCGGCAGCGGCGTTCGCTGCTTCGGCTTGCTCGGCGGACTCCCAGGCGCTGAACGAGACGATCTCGTCGTCCGACTTGATCAACGAGTACGCCCTGAATCCCGGCTGAGCCTGGAAGATGGGGAGCATCCCGTCCTCGGCGCGCTGCGCGAGCTCGTGAGCGTCACCCGAGAACGTGTACCTGGCCATGCGACCATGCATTCGGTCTCCAATCCGGTCGCCGCGACATCGACGTGGCCCACCCACACCGACCCGGCGGCCTCGTACCCGGAGACTTACACAATCCCGGTGAGAATGTGGAGCGCGGGCGGAATCGGACTCGCTACGCGACGCCGGCCTCGGCGAGCGGACTCCGCCCCCACGCGAAACTGGTGTCGTACCAGCCGGTCATCGGCGTAAGCGTCGTGCCGAAGCGCGACGAGTGGACGATCCAGCCATTTCCGACGTAGATTCCCATGTGCCCGACCTCGTTCGGCCGCGAGCGAGGGCCCCGTGAACCGAAGAAGGCGATGTCGCCCGGCTCGAGCTGATCGCGCGCGAGACGAGCCGACTGCGGGATCTCGCCGCTCATAGCGAAGCTCGTCCTTCCTCGCAGCACCTGCGGGAGCGCAGGCGCTCCGGCGAACGGCTCGAGCTTGTAGATCCGCCACACGAACCCCGAGCAGTCGAATCCTCCGGGCATCTGCTCACCGAAGAGCGGTTGGGGTCGTTCAGATGAGCCGGCCCAGACGTACGGCGACCCGACGAAACGCAGCGCGCGAGCCAGCACCACTCGCTGCCACTCGGTCAAGGACGGAACCGCGAAAACAGTGACCGCGGCACGAACGGACTCGATCTCCGTATCGGCCAACGTGAGGACGCGGGCGATCGAATAGGCGGCTTCGGCACGCGTTGCCGGCTGCGAGACCTGGAGCTCGAGCTCTTCCTCGCTCCGCAGATGGTTGATTCGGAGCCCGAGCATGCGCGCAATGGTCTCGGTGCCGAGCCACGGCGTCGGACTCAGCCCGGCAGCGACCGCGCCGAGTCGGATCTCTCGCGCGACAGGGCGTAGCCCCACGAGCGTCACCAGTCGCGCATCGAGCTCGCGGATCGTCACGGGACGGTCGGGGTCGTCGACGGCGACCGAAGCACCGAGGCTCGCGAGTACCGTTGCGAAATCAGCCGCGATGAGAGGCGCGTCGGGCCGGAACGCATCAGCGGATGGCGCCATGAGGCCCACGTCCACGACCCGTGCGATCTGCGGCGCAGCCCAGGAGCGAGCGGCCGTCGGGCGCGCAGCCGCGGGGCCGACCAGGACTACGAGGACGAGCGCAGCGATGGAGAGAGTCGCGAGTCGGCGCACGGAACGGATATCGGCGGCTACCCGGCCGGACCACATCTTGCAAAAGGATGAAATCGCACGAAGCCGCCGAGTCACGTGACTACAGTGGGCTCGTGCGCCCGCTCGGACTCGCGCTCGTGGTCGCGCTGTGCGCGCTTGTCACAGTGGGTTGCGGAGGCGGCTCCACCGAACCCGCGGCCGCGCCGGATGCTCCACCCGCCGAGACGAAGCCGACGACGTCTTTCCCGCGCGTACCAGCACCGACTGTCGCGGGAACGTCGATCGACGGCAAGCCGCTCTCTCTCGCCGATTACCGCGGACAGGCAGTGCTCATCAATGTTTGGTCGTCGTGGTGAAGCACCTGCCAGAGCGAGGCGGTCGCCTACGCAGACTTCCAGCAAGAGAATCCGGAGGTCGCCTACATCGGTATCAATGTCGCAGACACTCCCGACGAGGCGAAGGCCTTCATCGAGCGCTACGGATGGAGCTGGCCGTCGATCCAGGATTCGCAACGTGACCGCGCACGCTCGCTCGGCGCGGACTACCAGCCGCACTTCATACTCGTCGACGCCGAGGGCGGCATCGTCGACACGTGGGAGGGTGGCGGTGACGCCGGCGTCTGGACGGCGCTGATCGCGAAGCTCCCCTAGAGGCTTGATGTGGGTTAGGAGTGCGGCTGGGGAGGGTCTGGGCCAAGGAGCGTGTTCGATTCGGACGGTGGCAAGGCTGGACGCCTTGGTGCCGGTCGAAGCGGACACGATCCGCCGGGCCCAGGCCCCCATCCAGACGTGCTTCTAACCCACATCAAGCCTCTAATTCCCGGCGCAAGACCGGAATCCGCTCGCGCGGATTTCCGGTCGCGCAAGATCCCCGAAGGCGTCCGCGTTGCGGCCGCGGCGTCGACCTACACATGAAGGTTCTGGTTGTCGCGACGGGATAGTCTGCGTCGGGCATGAGCTCGACCACGGCAGCAGCTCGTTATCCGAACAGCATCGCCGCGACGTGGCTTGCGGCACGCCTCGCGATCGACCCTGCGAAGATCGACCTCATGCGACGCAGCGGAGACCTGATCGCCGTGCGTGAGCCCGGCTCGGTCGAGTGGCTGTATCCGGCCTGGCAGCTCGACTCCGGAAAGCCCCGTCGCGGGATCGCGCGCGTCGTGGCAGCCGCCCGAGAAGCGGGACTCGATGAGACGCGGCTCTACGACGTTCTGACGGCGCCGCTCGGAATGCGCGAGAGCGGACGCAAGCGGCTCGTCGATCTGTTGCTCGAGGGGCGCGAAGACGAGGTCGTCGCAGCCGTCCGAGCGGCGACCTAGGCGGAGTACGCCTCGCTCGCGCGGACGATCGACACGTCGCCGCTTACGGTCTTGAGGTGGAGCGGAACGACCGGTCCGCCGCTGCTTCCAGCGTCGTCGGCATTCGGATCGGCTTCGTCCACGCCAAGCTCGGAGTCGAGATCACCCGAGATTGAGCCGGCATCGATCCAGACGCGCGTTCCGCGGCCGACGCCGACGCGAACATCACCGGACACCGTCTGAATGCGAACCTCTCCGGCCTCGACGGAGCGCACATCGATGTCGCCCGATGTGGTCGAGAGTCCGAGCAATCCGCGAAGCGAGCCGATCGTGACGTCGCCGGAGACCGCACGAGCGGTGATCGGGCCCTCGGCGCGTCCCACTGCGAGATCGCCCGAAACCGTCGCGAGTGACGCCTCGGATGCGACCGTCGCCACGGAGATGTCGCCGCTGGCCGTCTTGATCTGGAGCTTGCCACGGACCGCTTCGAGCCTTGCGTCGCCTGATGCCGTCCGCACCGAGACTTCTCCGAGATCTCCTTCGACACGAAGATCGGTCGAGCCGCCAGAGAGCTCGAGGTCCGAGCCGGGAGGGCACGTGATGCGCGTCTCGATGTCCCCACCCCATGCAACCTGGATCGGGCCCCAGCGAATCCTGTCCTTTTGCTCGATGCGAACGGTGTGGCGGCCGTGATGCTCGCTGGCCGTGACGGAAACGTCGTCGATCGCATCGGGGCCGCGACGGCCGAGCCCTACGAGCTCGACGCTCGTGCGTGGCTCGTCGGCCGTCGTGACCACGACGCGACCACTTGGAAGCTTGATCTGGAGGGCGACGCTCCCGGGAGTTTCGAAGACAGGCATGCCGGTCCCTACTCCTCGCCGCGCGGGCTGGTGCGCCGGAACCTGCTCCCCGTGGTGCGCCCACGCCTCGTGCGGACGCGATCGCCGCGATCGACGAGCTTCGCGTAATCGAACGGGAGTGACGTGATAAACATCGTGCTCTCCTTTCAACCTTGGGCGTAGCCCTGAATGCGGTTGCGGCTGCGCTTGGACGAGCGTTGGTCGAGCATTCGCGCGATCGTTCGCACGAGCCAGGCGTTGGTGGAGATTCCTTCACGGGCGGCGGCGGCCTCGACGTTCACTTTGAGCGACTCCGGAAGTCGGAGCGTGATCCGACCGGAGTGCTCTTCGCCGAATCCGAGCTGACCAGCATCCGGCGCCTCGTCGGTGACGACGACGAGCTCCGGATCGCGTCCGGCAAGCCGAACCTCGACCCGCCCCGCGTCGAGCTGTCCCCCGATCTCGAGGGCGGCCTCGCCCAGGAGGTCGAGGAGCCGGAGCTGAAGCGTCGACGCGAGCGCGTCGCTCAGGCGCCGTGCGGCCTCGGCGGTGGCCTCGTCTCCGAGCCCGGCCGTCGCCGCGAGGTCTTCCTGGATCGCCTGAACGTGGCTTTCGAGTTGCATAGTGACTGCACTATGACATCATCGTTGCTGTCTTGTCAAGGTCATTCCTGGCATTGAGTTGCCAAGTGCGCAGAAACCCACTGAGCAAGCCAGTTCGCGGCACGTCCCTAACAGTGCTTGGCACCGCTAGGGCCAGGACGATTCCCCCAGGGAGTCGCTACGAGAGCTGCCAGACGTCGTTTCGGATGATCGGCGTCGAGCGACTGTCCGCGTCGATACCGTCGACGTCCACCTCGGGGCCGCCGATCATGAAGTCCGTATGGACGGCGGATACGTTCACGCCCTGCGCGAGCAGCTCATCCGGACGAGGCTCCCCCGGTAGGTCGAGTGTTATCGGAATTCCGGTGCCGTACGCGATGTGGCACGTCGCGTTCTCGTCGAAGAGCGTGTCGCAGAAGACAAGGCCCGTACGCTTCACCGCCGACGAGCCGTCGACGAGCGCGACCTCACCCAGGTAGGCAGCCTGTTCGTCCACCGCCAGCTGCTCGCGGATGATGTCGGCCCCCGCGCTCGCGCTCACATCGACGATCCTGCCGCCCTCGAATCGCACGACGAGATCGGAGACACGCGTGCCGGCGGTCACGAGCGGGAGCGTCGAGCGAACCACGCCCTCCGTGCGGCGCCAGTCGGGAGTCGTGAACACCTCCTCCGTCGGGAGGTTGGGAATGTGCTCGATTCCCGTCTCCGTCTCGAACGTCGCGCACATCCACCGCGACGACGACAGGAGGCCGATGGTGAGATCCGTCCCCGGGCCTCGAAATCGCACGGCGTCGAAGCTCCGGGCCTCGAGAGCATCCGCCCGCGCCTTGAGCCTCTCGGTATGCGCGCGCCAGGCCTGGACGGGATCCGGCTCATCGAGGCGTGTTGCCGTCGCAACGGCATCCCAGAGGCGCTCGACGTCGGGCTCACCGAAGACCTGCGTCGCCCAACCCGCGTTCGGCGCGGAAACAATGGACCAGTTGAAGCGACGGGCGGAGATTGCGGTCGCCATCAGCGCTCGGATCTCTTTCGGATCGGCGCGACCGACAAGCGCAGAGTCGAGATCCGCAAGGAGATCAGGATCGGGATTGCCCGTCAACGAGATGAGCGCGGGACGCTCCTCGGGCCAGCGGCGCATCCAGTCGAGGAGGTACGGAGGAGACCAGCCGAGCTCCTCTTCCGGCCCGAGCTCGATCGCAGCACGGCGCAGGTGGAGATCCGCGTAGAGGACGATGACGTGCCGGGCGCCCGCTCGATACGCCTCACGCGCCACCTCCCGGGCAATCTCCGCGTGTTCGATGAGGCACGTGACGACGACGTCCTGGCCGGGCTGGACGTTAGCCCCGACGCGGACGGTCAGCTCGGCGTAGCGCCGTAGTCGCTCGTCTGAGCCCACGCGGCGACACTAACTCCTTTGGCGGTCAGTCGCCCCAGTCGAAATCGCGCGGACGGCCCGTCCACAACGCTTCGTCCAAGGCTGCCCCCTCGACGTTCTCGGCAGTCTCCTCGCCGGGCCATGGCAGCCGTTCCGAGCTGAGCTCAGCGGCAGGCTCGCCGTCCATCGTCTCCTCGATGCGAGCCTGCTCCTCGCTCTTGAAGAGAGGGTGGTTCTCGAGTTGGTCGCCGTCGAGATAATGATCGAGCGGCATCTCGGAGTCGAGGCCTGCATTACGGCCTTTCAGTTCCAGATGCTCGCGAATCGCCTGTGCGAATGCGGACTCCGTGTCGACAGCAGAGTGATCTTCGTGATCTGACATGAGTTCCCCTGGGGTCGGCATTCTACCGCATCGCTCCTCAAAAGATCCTGCTATTGAGGCCGATTCGGGCACCAGTTACGCATGTGCGAGGATTCCGGTGTGCCGTTCCTCGTCTCCGCCTTGCTGGTGTACCTCGTGAAGCGAGTCCGGCCGATGACCGTTGCGGTCGCGATGTACGAAGCCTGGCGACGGCTACCGCCCGAGCAGCGCCAGCGACTGTTGGACTCGGCGAGAAGCAACGCCCCGCGGGTCGTGTCGACGCTCGCGCGCCGCGGCCGCCCGCGGCTCTAGCGCTCCCTCAGCTCGCGCGAGAGCCGAGAGCTTCGCGCACGATCCGGTCCTGCTCGTGTTGATGCAGGCCCGGATACCCCTCGCTCGGACTGGCTCTCCAGGCTCGGCCGACGTACTGAACGGTTACGGCGTGCGGAGCGTGCCCCGCTGCCTCCTCGAGCCGGTGTCGCAGCGAGCGCCACGCGCCCATGTTCTGCGGTTCTTCCTGCGCCCACACGATCTCGCGAAGCTCCGGGTACGAGGCGACGAGCGATGCGACCGCCTCGAGGGGAAACGGATAAAGCTGCTCGACGCGCGCGACGGCCACGGTCGGCGAGCTGCCCCGGAGCTCGTGGCCGACGATGTCGTAGTACACCTTCCCGCTGCACAGGACGAGGCGACGCGCTTCGTCGTGGCCCGCATCGGGATCGTCGAGCACGGGCTGGAACGATCGTAGCGTCAGGTCCTCGAGCGTCGACGTGGCCTGTCGGAGGCGAAGCAAGCCCTTGGGCGTCATCACGACGAGCGGGCGTGCCGTCGCGTCCAGCGCCTGCCTTCGGAGGAGGTGGAAGAACTGAGCTGCCGTCGTGCAGTTGACGACGCGGATGTTGTCCTGTGCGGCTTGTTGCAAGAAACGCTCCAGGCGCGCGCTCGAATGCTCTGGCCCGTTGCCTTCGTAACCGTGCGGGAGCAGAAGCGTCAGCCGGGACGTCTGGCCCCACTTCGAGCGCCCCGACACGATGAACTGGTCGACGACGATCTGCGCGCCGTTGACGAAGTCGCCGAACTGCGCCTCCCACAGGACGAGCGCGTCCGGTGCGGCAATCGAGTAGCCGTGCTCGAACCCGAGCGCTGCGAACTCGGACAACGGCGAGTTGTAGATCTCGAACGACGCGGCTGCCATGGACAGTTCCTGCAACGGCGTCGAGGTCTCCCCCGTGCGCGGATCGTGCAGAACAGCGTGGCGATGCGAGAAGGTGCCGCGCTCGGTGTCCTGGCCCGAGAGACGGATCGGGATCCCCTCCTCGAGCAGGGAGGCAAAGGCGAGCGCCTCCGCGTGGCCCCAGTCGATCCCGCCGTCCCGCATCGCCTCACGACGACGCTCGAGCTGACGAGCGAGCTTCGGATTCACTTCGAAACCGTCCTTGACCAGCAGGAGCTGCTCGTTGAGCTCGAGGAGGCGGTCGGCCGGTACCGCGGTGACGACCTGGGCACCTGTGTCCGTGCGTGTCCGCGGCTCGACGGGCGGCTCAGGCTCGGAGAACGACGCGCGCAGCTGGTCGTGGGCCTCGCGAAGCTCCTGGAGGGTTGGCTCGAGAAGTCGAGTCGCTTCCTCCCCGGCGAGGATGCCGTCCGCGACGAGACGCGCGGCATAGGTCTCTCGAACGGGTGACTGCTGCTCGATGCGCTCGGCCTGGAGCGGCTGCGTATAGGCGGCCTCGTCCTGCTCGTTATGACCGAAGCGCCGGTATCCGACAAGGTCGATGACCACGTCGTGGCCGAACTCGGCTCGGTAGGCGAGCGCGAGCGAGACCGCAGACAACGCCGCTTCCGGATCGTCGGCGTTGACGTGGACGATCGGCACGTCGAAGCCCTTGGCCAGGTCGCTCGAGTAGCGCGTCGACCGACCTTCCGCCGGGTCGGTTGTGAATCCCACCTGGTTGTTCGCGATGACGTGGAGCGTGCCGCCCGTCGAATACCCGTCGAGCGAGTGGAAGTTGAAGGTCTCCGCGACGACACCTTGACCCGCGAACGAGGCGTCGCCGTGGATGAGAATCGGCACCGCGACAGTCGGGTCGTGGACTCCGGCTCCGTGCGAGCGATCCGTCTGCTCGGCTCGCGTGAGACCCTCGACGACCGGGTCGACAGCCTCTAGGTGGCTCGGATTGGCTGCGAGCGTGACCTGCACCTCACCCGCGCGTGTCGTCCGTGTCTCGGACGCGGCGAGGTGGTACTTCACGTCGCCGGTGCCGCCCTCTGGATCCGTCACCAGCGCGTCGATGCTCTTCTCACCTTCGAACTCTCGAAGCAGGGCGGTATACGACCGCCCGACCGTGTGCGCGAGGAGGTTGAGCCGCCCTCGATGCGCAACGCCGATCAGCACCTCGTGCGCGCCGCCTGCGGCCGCGAGCTCGATGGCCTCGTCGAGCATCGGCACGAGTGCGTCGAGGCCCTCGATCGAGAACTGCTTCTGGCCGATGAACGCGCGACGCAGGTACGTCTCGAATGCCTCGACCTGCGCAAGGCGGTCGAGAAGCGCGCGTCGCTCGGCCGGTTCGAGCGGCCGACGGAAACGACCGGTCTCGATCGCCTGACGTAGCCACACCCTTTCGGCGTGATCGGAGATGTGCTCGATCTCGTAGGCGATCGTTCCCGTGTAGACCTCGCGCAGCGCCGGGAGCGCCTCGAGCAGCGACTCGCCGGGAACGGAGAGCCGAAGCAGGCGCGACGGAATGCGTGCCTGCAGCTCGGGTGTAAGCGGCGGTTGGAGCCGCGTCTCGTCGAGCGCGGGGTCGCCCATCGGCTCGGAGCCGAGCGGGTCGAGACGAGCGTTGAGGTGCCCGTGCATGCGATATGCCTTGACGAGCGACATCGCAGCAGCGACACCGCCCACGAGCTCCGCATCCGGAGCGAGCCCTTCGACGGCAGGCCGCACGTCCGCAGCGGCCTGCGCGTCCGCAGGCCTGGGGCTCGCAGTCGAAGCGAGGGGCACAACCTCGGCCGGAGCTCCGTTTCCGCCGTCCGGCGCTCGGCGGCCGACGAGCCGCGTCAGGCCCGGAAGGGCCGCCAGCACATGGTCGTCCGCACCTTCGAAGTACTTCCTCCACGCGGGGTCTACTCCCGCGGGGTTGTCGAGGTACTGCTCGAGGAGCTGACCGACGTAGCCGGTATTCAGACCGGACGGCTCGCGCGACGGCGCCACATTGTGGTTGTAGCAAGCCACGCTCTCGTTCGATGGAAGATGCCAGCGCCGCGGCCGCGAAGCGGACGCCTTCAGGGTCTTGGCGCGACCGGGATCCGCGAGCGGATCCCGGTCATGGCGCAGAGCTCAGAACAGCGAGCCGTCGGTCGTGATCGCGATCACCATGCCGAAGAAGAATGCGAGGCTCGACACGACGACAGCCACGGCGGCGAGTGTGCGATGGGCTTCGGTCATCCGCACCGCGACGAGCGCGACGACGATCGCGACGGGAGCGAGCAGACCGGGTGTACGCGCAAGCGCCACTCCGGAGAGGGCGAGCGAGAACGCGCACAGAAACCCGGCTACCCGCTCAGCACTGCTGTGCGCTGCGGCTTCCATCATGCCGCTCGCACCCGCGCAGGTCGAGCCAAACGGCCGGAAGGTCGATTCGGGCGTGAGCGCAGTCGCATCGTCGATCGCCGGCGCCTCCAGTCGTCCCAACCGCAGGGAGTCAGCGGGACCAGCACTCCCGCCTCGCCACCGCCGCCGGCCATACGGGGCTCAGCGCGAATGGCCCACAGCACAACGGCACCGACGTAGACGAGCGGGATCTTGAGGACGACGAGCATGAAGACGGCTTCCCAAGCGGACACGGACACGACGCCGAGCAGTCTAACCGCGAGATCCGCGCTGTCGCCTGGGGACAGGTCCTTACACAAGCCTCACAACGGAATCGCTAGGGTGCGGGGGCTTCACAGCCGCTCTCCCGTCGATAGACCCGCCGCCTCCAAGGAGACTCCGTGAGACGTACCGTTCGCCTCGTCCTTGCTCTGTTCGTCCTCGGGGCGGCGCTGGCGGCGCCTGCCGCGCTCGCAGCCGAGCGCATGTGGATCGGGTTCCACGACGACCCGAGCTTCCGCTGGGTCGGCAATCGCACGGCGCGAATCCAGGCGTCGGCGCAGACGAACTCCACGATCATGCGCCTGCTCGTTCAGTGGAACCTCGTCGCCAAGACGCGGCCCGCGAGCGCGACTGACCCATTCGATCCCGCATACATCTTCGACGATGTCGACGAGGCCGTGCGGATGGCGCAGGTGACGGACCAGGAAGTCATGCTCACCATCTCGGGGACGCCGTCATGGGCGAATGGAGGCAAGAGCCCGAATGTCATGCCGACGAACGTCGCCGACTTCACCGCGTTTACGAGGGCGATCGCGTCGCGGTATTCCGGGCGCAATGTGGGCTACCCGTTCGTCCGCTTCTGGTCGGTCTGGAACGAGCCGAATCTGCAGAGGTTCCTTGCACCTCAGTTCGATGCAGCAGGAAACTCGATCGCGCCCGCCAACTACGCGAAGCTTGCCGCCGCCGCCTACGCGGGAATCAAGGCGGGCAACCCGCAGGCGCAGATTGCCATCGGTGAGACGTCAGCGCGGGGGACCGACAAAGCGGCGGGAGTACGTCCGACGCACTCGCCGGGCAAGTTCGCGGAACTCGTCGCGAAGGCCAATCCGAAACTGAAGTTCAATGCCTGGTCGCACCACCCATACCCTTCTGTACCGAGCTCGCCTCCATCGCAGATCGTGAAGTGGCCGAACGTCTCGTTGGCGTCCCTACCCCGCTTCGACCAGAGCCTGAAGACGTGGTTCAAGCGCAAGTCGGTACCGATCTGGATCACCGAGTACGGGCATCAGACCAAGCCGCCGGATTCCCTCGGCGTCGCGTACCCGACCCAAACCGCCTACATCCAGCAGTCGATCTCGATCGCGACGAGCCTCCCCTTCGTTCACATGTTCATCTGGTTCGTCTTCCAGGACGACCAGGGTCAGCCGTGGGAGTCAGGTGTCTACACGGCGGACGGTTCGGCGAAGGGCGCCTCCCCGGCGCGATTCTCGGCGAGCGCGAGACCGCTCGACGCACGAAACGGCGTCGTGAAGCTCCGCGGAGGAACGGTTACGCCCCTCGTGAACCTCTACACGCGCCGCTACTGCGCCACCGACACGCCAGGAACATCGATCGGGATGACATGGCGGGTGTTCAGAGGTGGCCGACTGATCAAGGTCGGACAGCAAACGGCACCGCTACGCGCCGACTGCACCATCAATGCCCGGCTCCAGTTCACTGTCGTCAAGGGCCAAACGTACACGGCGACATTCGCGCTCAACGACATCAGCGGAGTCGTGCTGAACCGCCGGTTGACGATTCGCGGCACGTAGATCCGGTGAGCTGACCACACGATCCGCTCGCGCGGGCTCGGCGGTCGCTCGAACGCCTCTCACTCCCATACCAGCACCTGCATTCCCTCCCACCACTGAGGGGATCCCCGGTCCTTGCCGTCGATCGTGAGCATCCGGCGGGCGCGAGGCTGCTCGTCGAGGTAGTCCTCCATCGCCCGCTCGACCTGCTCCCAATCGGTGTCGTCGACGATGAGGAGGGCGCCCGGTGCAAGCGATGCCTCTGCAATCCGAAGCCCCTTTAGCTGGGCTTCGTACGTGTGCAGCGCGTCGTAGTACCAGACCCCGGCGCGCACGTCATTCAGCGCGCCCGCTGGGACGAGCTCGAAGACGTCCCCGACAAGGAGCTCGGGTCGCGGGAGGGCGAACGCCGAGAGGTTCCGCTCGACCCCGTCGAGAGTCGTGTCGGGGAACACGAAGCTGTCGATGCCGACGAAGCGCCGATGCTCGTTGCCCAGCATCGCCGCGACGAGGCTGGCGCCGTGGAAGACGCCGACCTCGACATATGCCTCCCCCTCCCCCAGGCACGACGCGGCCAAGTTGAGAAGCGCGAGGTTGTTCTCCTTCGCAAGGTTCTCGACCTCGTCGACGATCCGCCTGAATCGGCGATCGCGCGGGTGCTCCGACCGCGGGAAGTCGTCGAAGAGATCGGGGAGCTCACGGTGGAATCGCTCGGAGTCCATCGCGGGAGAATGGCAGACGGAAAAAGCTCCCAGTTCGCGGAACTCTCCCCGTCGAAGCTCTACGGCTGCGGGCGCGACCTTCCTGGTTTCGAAGATCGGGTAGCGTCCGAGGCAATGCCCGCCGACGCGCCGAGACACGCTTCTCGGATACTGAAACGCGTCCCCGTGTGAACCCAGGGGCCGCTCTCGCGAGGTTGACGGCGTCGACGATGACGCCGTTCTGGACGATGACCGCGATTCGTGTCGGCTACTGGCTCGCGGCGATCGTGGCCGTCCTCTGGGCGCCCCTCCAGCGTGATATCCCCCATTTCTCGGCCGACGGTCCACACCTGAGCCTCGTCTTCAACGTCTTCGCGCAATGGGATTCGGGATGGTTCATCCGCATTGCCGACCACGGGTACGACGTGGAGCAGAGCGCTTCCTTCTTCCCCCTCTACCCAATGCTGGTGAGGGGGCTGTCGGAGGTCCTGCGCTCGACCGTGATCGCCGGAGTCATGGTCTCGCTTGTCGCAGCGGGTATCGCAGCAATTGCCGTTTTCAAGATCGCGCAGCGCCTCGTAGGCGACGCGGTGGCTTCGGACAGCGTGCTCTTCCTCGCGCTCTTCCCCTTTGCGTTTGTTTTCACCGCCGTGTACTCGGATGCTCTGTTTCTCGCGCTTGCGAGCTGGTCGCTCTTGGCTGCGCAACGTCAGCAGGCCATTCTGGCCTCGCTCCTCGGAGGGCTCGCCGTGGCGACACGGCCGATGGGCCTGGCACTGCTGCCGGCGCTACTGGTGCTGCTGTGGCCCAAGGAGCGATCGGTTCGGTCGATTCTACGACCACTAGCGCTGGTGCTCCTTCCCGCGGCACTCGGAGCCTATGCGCTCTACCTCCACTTCCACTTCGACGACGCCGGAGCGTTCTACCACTCTCAAAACGTCTTCTGGCTTCGGGAGACCTCTCCACTCGGGCCTCTGCAGGGAGCCTGGGACGCCCTTCGCACCGCCAAGGAAGGTGCGGCCGAGCTCGTTCTTCACTTACCCGCCCACAACGGATACCCACCAGGGTTCGAGGACTCCCAGCAAAGAGGCACGTGGAACCTCTTGCAGTGGTTGCTTCTCATTTCGGCGGCAGGCCTGACCTGGGTGGTATGGAAGCGCCTCGGAGCCGCCTTCGGTCTCTACTCGGCGGCGGTGATCGCCATCATCCTGAGTACTCCCGCCGCCGTGGTCCCGCTGGTCAGCATCCCGCGTTTTCTGATTGCCGACTTTCCGTTGTTCATTGCCCTGGCTGCTGTCGCAGCACCACGCCCAAGGCTCCGGCTCGGGATCATCATCGGGTTCGCCGCCGTCGGCGGGATGGCGGCGGTCGGTTTCTCTCGCGGCATATGGGTCACGTGAGCATCACCGCGTTGAGCTGCGCACGGGTACGGACGCGCGTCCCGACCTCCCGTCGAGGTTGTAGGGGATGACCCGGTACCAATCACTGCGCGCGCCTGATCTGAGATCGACGTAGCCGTCGTCGAGATCCGTCACGCACCGCTTGCAGATGGTCATCCAGGGACCCGTTGCACCGCTCGCCCGCTGGACGGTGTAGTTCTTCGCGCCCGCCGAGCCTTGCCAGTACACCCTGGCGCCGACCCGCCCAGTGAAGCTCGTCGGGCCGTAGACGACAGAGGTGACCTTCGGAGCCGGAGGAATCGCGTGTGCCGGCACCTCCGAGCCTGTCATCGAATAGTTGTGGCTCCGAATCGCCTGCGCGCGTGCGGCCATGTCCGCTGCTGTGCTGACCATCGTCTGGATCCCTGGGTAGTACAAGGCCCACCACTGTCCGCTTTCAAGGTAGCGGGCGGTCGTCGGATCGGTAGTGTCTGCCGGGATCGGCATCCAGCCGTGGCCGTCGTTGTGAGCCTGCAGCGCCCAGAACGCGTCGCCGGCGATCTCGGGAGCGTTCTCCAGCGACTCGAGGAAGCCACGCAGGTTCCGCAGGGTGGGATAGTTGGTCCGGTCCCACCCGTACTCGTAGGCGAGGAAAGGCTTGCGGGCTTTCTTGCACGCTGCGATGCTCCGCTTCAACGAGGCGAGCGGCTGGAACCAGTGCGGATAGACGAAGCTCACGCAGACGTCGATCCCACGGAGGGCCGCGTTCGCGGGGCCGGACAGGATGAGGTGGCGGCTGTCGAGGCTGCGGACGTACTCCGCGATCCGCCGCGTCCAGGGGGCAGGGCTGCCGCCGCCATTGAGGAGATCCCAGCCGAGAATCGTCGGATCGTCCTTGTAGGCGACACGGGTGTAGATGTTGACGTGCTCCAGGAGCGCCTTGATGTGCTCCTCGACGTCGCGGATGACCGTCTCGTCGGTCCAGAAGGGGGGCATATCGATGATGGAGCAATTCGGGACGGAGATGCCCCGCCAGCGGAGGTAGACACATCCCGTTCCCCCTCCGCGTGCATCGTCGCCGACGATAGTCGGGATGATCCTGATGCCGTGGGCGCGGGCGGACTTGAGCGCGTAGTCGATCCGTTCGAAAGCGTCCTGGTTGAACTGCCCCAACGCGGGCTCGATGCATTGGTCGCACCCGACCGAGTCGCCCATCGTCTGGCTCCGGACGACCTTGACTCCCATCTCCCTGGCTGTTGCCATGGCGTCGTCGATCTCGTAGTGACTCGGGAAGTGCGGCCCATTCGGATCGAAGGGGCCGTATCCGGCCACACCGAGCCACTCGATGTTCGCGCCGCCGAAGCGAAATGGGCGGCCGGCCACGTAGAGTCGCGGCCCCGCTCGCGTCACGAACGAGTTGGAGGACTGCTGGGGTCGGCGAGGAGGCGCGGTCGCCGTGGAATGCTGGATTCGCCCAGCCGTGGCAGCGTCGGACGTCCCGACCGATCCCGGCATCACGACGACGAGCGGAAGAAGGACAAGGAGCGACGCCGTGATCGAACGGCGCCTGATCGAACGTGACGTAACTCTCATCGCATCTGCTTCCCTGGTCGGAGCGCACCGACGACGGTGTGTCGGCGAACACAGACATGATGGGGCATTCCATGGATGACGAGGTCACGAGGAGTTGAATGCGCATCGTTCGTTGCGCGGCTCCCGACCTCCGCTTCGGCAGCTGGTCGTCGCAGCGGCGGCAGTCGTGCTGCTTGCGGGGGCCGTCCCGTCCAGCGCTCCGGGCGTTGCTCCAAAGCGGTACCCGGGGATCACGTTCGACGACCGGGCAACCGGTCGGCTCGTCATCACAGCTGGCGCATACCGACTGACGCTGGACAAGCGCAACGGGAGGATCTTCGACCTCGTCGACAGGGCGAGCGGTGCCGGCGTCGTGCAGGGAAGAAACGGATGTCTCTGGCGGGCCGAGTCGCGCGGAGGCCCTTCGCTCAAGAGCGCGTGTTCCTTCACGCCGCGAGGTGGCCGCCGCTTCTCCTACGCGTGGAATCCGACGTCCGCGACGCTCACGCTTCGCTATCGCGATCCAGTCCTCGGCTCTGCCGTTGTGACATTGCGCGCGCGTCCGCGGTTCTTCGATCTGCGTCTGGCGGTCGAGAATCGAGGCGCGGTGCTGAACAACGTTTCTCTCCCCGGGGAGCTCTTCGGCGACGTGCGCACCGTCGAGGCCGGGTACGCGCCGAACGTCCTGCCCGGAGTCCGGCTCACGCCCGGCTTCTTCGCACGGGTTGGAAACAACCTCGAGATCTATCCGTCCCGCTGGGCGTTCGCCGACTATCTCGCGCTCGATGCCGCACGTGGACATCTGTCGCTCTACTCGGTCAACTCCGGCCCGATCCACCCCGTCGTGCTCGGATTCCTGCGACACCCCTCTCCAGGCCGCTGCTCGGGCCCCTCGTTCTGCGTCGTCCACCAGTTTCAGACCTGGATCACCGCGCGTACGAGTTGGACGAGCCCGGTCGTCCGTATTCGGATCGGCCAGACCGCGCAGCAGTCGATCCTCGCCTACCGGCGCGACAACGGCATCGACACCTACCCGTCCGTGCAGAAGAAGCTCGGTGCTCGCCTGAACACACTCGCACGAGCGCCGCTGATCAAGGCGGACCTCGCCAAGTTGAAGCCGTTCCGGGATTGGGGCGCGGATCTGCCGCGGCTCCCGTCGCCGGCGCTCCTGCACCCGGTCGCTTTCCAGCCCGGCGGACACGACGAGAACGATCCCGACTTCCTGCCGCCGGACCCCCGCTGGGGGACGAACGCCGATTTCACCTCCGTCGTGGAGGCGGCGCATTCGCACGGTCAGCTCGTGATGCCGTACCTGAACGCGAGTTGGTGGGACGACGACTCGCCGACAGTGCAATCTCTCCCTTCACCTCTCCAACCCAGAGATATCGCCGTCCTCGACGAAGACGGCAGGCCGGTCGTCAACGCCTACGGTTCGAAAACAGGGGTAGTCGTGTCGCCCTTCGTTCAGTTCGTGCGCCGGCGGGTGGCGCAGCTGATGCAGGAATGGCGCACCGACGTCCCTGCGGACTGCCTCTTCTTCGACCAGTTGGGCGCGCGTCCCTGGGTTCGCGACTTCAATCGCGCCTCGCCGAGCCCAGACGCCTACTACGATGGCTGGCTCGCCGTGATGGCTCCTTACTCCGATCGGTGCCTCATGGTCGAGGACGGATGGGACCGCCTGGCCCGCGACTTCACGGGCTTCCACGGAAGCATGCTCATGATGGCCCGCGAGCTCGATCTTCCCGACGAGCTGTTCGGTGAAGCCAACTGGAAGCCATATCCCCTCGCAAGCTGGCTCTTCCACGACAAGGTCCTGCTCTACCAGCACGACCTCTACGACGGAACGATGGCCGGTGACGGTGAGGTCCTGACGTGGAACATGGCGTTCGGCCTGATCAGCTCGTACGGCTGGAACGACCTGATCGACTCACTCGCGAGCCCGTGGATCCACGTCGTGGGAAGTCTCCAGCGCGTCCTCGGCCCGCACTACGCGGGTGTACGTCTGACGGGTTACCGGGACGTCGCGTCCGAGGTGACAGAGAGCACGTTCGGCGATCTCGTCGTCCTTGCGAACTGGGATTCGACGGCCGGCCACGCAGCCGGCGGCTATGGCATCTCTCCGAGCGGTTTCCTCGCTCGCACGCGGGACGATCGTCTCCTGGCAGGGGCATTCGAGGACACCTTCGGCGGTATAGCGCTGTCCCCAGGCACTCATTACGTGATCGTGGAGCGCGATGCGGCGAGCGTGACGGTGCGGCAGCCTCTCGGCGCCGACACGGACCTCGCCATCGAGCCGCCTCTTTCATGGAGCCCCGGCCGGACGCTCCAGGCGACCGCGATTGCTCCCGACGGGAGGGTCGTGGGGCCAGTCTCGGGGGAGCTTCGGGACGGCCGCTTCGTGTTTCGTTGCGTTGGAGAACTGAGCAATCACCCGGTAGCCGCGTACCGCATCACCGTTGGCCCGTGACAATCGACGACGCGATGCTGGTGGCGTTAAGGGGCTACAGGTGACTCGTCACTCCCGCAAGACTGGGCTCGTCGGACGGAGGCTCGTACCACGACAGGGCGTACTTGCCGTCGTCGAGGTCGCGAGCCAGAGTCGAGAGCTTGAGCGGCCGGAAGGTGTCGCACATGACCGCGAGCTCCGTCGTCTCTGCAACGCCGAGCGACTTCTCGGCGAGCCCTGGCTGCGGACCGTGTGGCAGGCCCGACGGATGCAGCGTCACCGATCCGACGGAGATGCCCTTGCGTGAGCCGAAGTTGCCCGAGACGTAATAGATCATCTCCTCGGACTGCAGATTCGAATGGTGATACGGGATGGGTACTGCGTCCGGATCGAAGTCGAGCTTCCTCGGGCAGAAGGAACAGATGACGAAATTCGGGCCCTGGAACGTCTGGTGCGAGGGTGGCGGCTGGTGAATGCGGCCCGTGATGGGCTCGAAGTCGTGGATCGAGAACGTCCACGGGTAGAGGAACCCGTCCCAGCCGACGACGTCGAACGGGTGGTAGTCGAGGACGTACTCCTGGAGGCCGCCGCGCACGCGCACCTTGACGAGGTGATCCCCGCGGTCGCGATGCGTATTGAGCTCCGTCGGCGGATGGATGTCACGGTGGTAGTACGGTGCGCCCTCGAGGATCTGCCCGTACTGGTTGCGATAGCGCCGCGGAATCTCGATCAGCCCTGGAGTCTCGAAGACCAGGTACCGCTGCGGACCTTCCGGGACCAGGCGGTACGTCGTTCCGCGTGGGATCACGACGTAGTCGCCGTCCGAGTACGGCACGTCGCCGAAGATGGTCTCGAGCGTCCCTCGGCCCTCGTGCACGAAGATGACCTCGTCGCCCTCGCCGTTGCGGAAGAAGTAGTTCATCTGCGACTCCGGTCGACAGAGGGAGATCTCGACGTCCTGGTTCCACATGAGCGTGCGGCGGCCGGAGATCTCGTCGCCAGCGGAGGCGATGTCATAGGTATTCATGAGCAGGTGCGCGTGCTTCTCGGGCACCCACTCCTCGCGCTCGATGGGCGTGAAGGACCCGAGCTCCTTCACGCGGCAGGGTGATTCGAGGTGGTAGAGGATGGACTCGTTCCCCGTAAAGCCCTCGAGGCCCATCACTTCCTCGGTGAGGAGCCTCCCGTTCTCACGAAAAACGATGTGGCGCTTGCGCGGCAGGTCGCCGCGATGCTGGTAGAAGGGCATGTCCGTCCCTTTCGGAGTCGTTGGGACAGGTTCTACCGCACCGCGGCGTAGCACGGCGGGCGGGGAGCAGGTCGCGCTCCCCGCCCGCGCCGAAATCGGTCTACGCGCCCGGCATGGCGGCGTCTGGATCGGTCTGCCAGAGACCGAACTCGTTGCCTTCCACGTCCTTGCAGATCGCGAACCAGCCCATCCCTGGCACCGGCATCGCGTCGCCGCTCTCCCCGCCGAGCTCACCGACCCGAGCTGACCCGGCGTTGATGTCGTCGACGTCGAAATACACCCGCGTCCCACGCTTGTTGCCGTCGGCGCCGTAGATCGCGCCGCCCGTCGTCTCGGAGAATCGGGTCATGTGGTACTCGGTCGGCGACCCGGGGAACTCCTGGAACTCCCATCCGAAGAGCGAGCCCCAGAACTCGCGCGCCTTCGCGGTGTCGCCGGCCGGGATCTCGAAGTGGACCATCTGGCCTGCCATGTATCTCCTCTCGTCGTCGTATGCAGCGGAGCCCACCGCTCCGTATTCGTCATTCAATACGACGACGAACGTGCCGCGTCGATTTCGACACGGTTGTCTATTGCTTCAGCGCACGGACGTGCTGGAAGAGCTGCACCGGAGCTCAGTGCGCGCGTTGTGAAGAGATGGAGCCGAGGGGGATCGAACCCCTGACCTTTCGGATGCCATCCGAACGCTCTCCCAGCTGAGCTACGGCCCCAGGAGCTCGGTCAGTCTAGCCGCCGCTCAAGCGCGCTACTCTGGCCGACATGCGTAGACGAATGCCTCGACCGATCTACACCACTGGAGGGCGTCGGCTCACGATCCGTGAACGCATCGTTGGATTCGTCCGCGCGCTCTTCTCGAGCAAGCGCTCGTTCGAGCCTTGGGACGACGGCTCGACAGGCGGACTCGGTGTGCGCGAGCCCCGAAGGCCGCTGCGCCCGACGCTGAGCGGCGCGGTTGCGCTCGATCTTCCGCTGGACGAGACACGAGACCTCTGGACAGTCGGCGAGGATCGCGACTAGCTGGCGGCGAGCTCGACGGACGGGACGTCGCTCCACAAGTCCTCGAGGCGATAGAAGCCGCGCGTCTCCGGAGTGAACAGATGCAGCACGACGTCGAGGTAGTCGGCGACGATCCAGCTCGCCTCCGCAACTCCGGCCGTCGACCGCGCGAGCAAGCGGTGATCCTTCTTGAGCACGCCGGCGACCTCGTCGTAGATCGCCTTCGTCTGCCTCGCGTTTCGCCCCGTGGCGATCACGAAGAAGTCCGTAAAGTCGCAGACTCCCCGCATGTCGAGAATCGTGACGTCGGTCGCCAGCTTCTCCTGACAGAGAGCGGCGGTTCGGCGGGCTTGCTCGAGTGGCCTCAGTGGTGTCTCTTTCGTCCTTTCGGCATGCATCCCAAGTCTACTCGGCGCTAGACGGTTGATCATCGAGGTAGAGGCCCAGTCGCGCGATAGCGTCGGCTACCTGATCGGGTACGAGCCCGTCGATGCTCTCGCCTCGAGCCACGCGCTCGCGAACCTCCGATGACGAGACCGGAATCGCCGGCATGTCGAACGAGAGGATGCGCTCGGGCGCCGAGCGCCGGCCGCGAGCCTCGTCGACCAGTTCATTGGAGACACCTGGCCGCATCGCGACGGCCAGCCGGACGAGCTCGAGAACCCGCTCCGGTTGTTTCCACCGCGAGAAATCGGCGAGCTCGTCTGCACCGAGGATGAAGACCGCGTCGCCGAGCTCTCGCTCCTCGAGCGAATCCACCGTTCGCGCGTGTCGATCGAGCTCCACCCGCGCGCCGGGCACGCCGTCGAAGGCGAGCCGGGCCAGCGCGAGTCGCGTCTCCGCAGGAGTGGTGGCGTGCTTGTGCCCCGGAGCTGCGACGACGAGGACGAGAAGCGCCTCGAGTGAGAGCTGCTTGATCGCGGCGCGCGCAAGCTCGACGTGGCCGACGTGCGGAGGATCGAAAACGCCGCCCAGAAGCCCTATTGCCACTCGAGCGTCTCCTCGCCGACCTCGACCTC
>JBOHAY010000104.1:0-2717 GCA_050697935.1 Gaiellaceae bacterium
GTCTACCGCCAGTGGAGGCCGACGCCGCTCTACCGCGCGCGCCGTCTCGAGAAGGCGCTCGAGACGCCCGCACGCATCTACTACAAGTACGAGGGCGTCTCGCCGACCGGCTCGCACAAGCCGAACACTGCGGTCGCGCAGGCCTATTACAACAAGCAGGAGGGCGTGAAGCGGCTCACGACCGAGACCGGAGCCGGCCAGTGGGGCTCGGCGCTCGCCTTCGCGGGCGGGATCTTCGGCCTCGAAGTCGACGTCTGGATGGTCCGGGTCTCGTACGACCAGAAGCCGTATCGGCGCGGGCTGATCGAGGCCTTCGGCGGGCGCGTTGTTGCGAGCCCCTCCGAGGAGACGAACGCGGGCCGCGCGATCTTGGCCGAGCACCCCGACTCGAGCGGGTCACTCGGGATCGCCATCTCCGAAGCGGTCGAGGCCGCGGCTCCCCGCGAGGACACGAAGTACTCGCTCGGCTCGGTGCTCAACCACGTCCTCATGCACCAGACCGTCATCGGCGAAGAGGCGCAGATGCAGATGGACGACGCCCAGGACTACCCGGACATCCTCATCGGCTGCACGGGCGGCGGATCGAACTTCTCTGGCCTCACCTTTCCCTTCATCGGCCGTGCGCTCCGCGAGGAGGCGTCGATCCGGGCAATCGCGGTCGAGCCGGCCGCGTGCCCGAGCCTGACGAAGGGGAGATATGCGTTCGACTTCGGCGACACGGGGCACCTCACGCCGCTCGTGAAGATGCACACACTCGGCTCCACGTTCGTGCCCCCGCCGTTCCACGCAGGTGGACTTCGTTACCACGGCATGGCTCCGATGGTCAGCCATCTGCACGAGCTCGGGCTGCTCGAGGCGCGCTCGTACACGCAGACCGAGGTGTTTGCGGCCGGCGTCGAGTTCGCACGGATCGAGGGAATCCTCCCGGCACCCGAAGCGAACCACGCTGTGAAGGCCGCGATCGACGAGGCTGTCCGCTGCCGCGAGGAGGGTGTCTCGCAAGCGATCCTCTTCAACCTCTGCGGCCACGGCCACTTCGACATGCAGGCGTACATCGACTACGCAGCCGGGAACCTCGAAGACCATGCCTACTCGGAGGAGGAGGTTGCGCTCGCGCTCGCGGGGCTCCCGGCCGTTGCAGCTTGAGCGAACCTTGAGCGCCCGCATGGACGATCTCCCACGATGAGCGTCGTCGTCAACGACATCCACTCCGAGCTCAACGAGGCAACCGTGCGCGAGGTCGTCGCTGCGTCCTCGCCGGGAGACGTTCAGCAGGCGATCCGTCGCGCCGCCGAGATCGGCCTTCCCGTCGCGATCGCCGCCGGCCGGCACGCGATGGGTGGTCAGCAGTTTTGCTCTGACGGGTTGCTCGTCGACACACGCGGGCTCGCCCATGTCGTGTCGTTCGACGCCGACGCTGGGAGGATCGTCGTGCAGGCCGGGATTCAGTGGCCTGCGCTCCTCGCGTTTCTGAGGGACCAGCCAGGGGGCGAGCGCGCCTGGGCGTTCCGGCAGAAGCAGACCGGCGCCGATCGACTTTCCATCGGCGGTGCGCTTGCGGCGAACGCACACGGGCGTGGGTTGGCCTACCCGCCATTTGCATCGGACGTCGAGTCGTTCACACTGGTCGATTCCGCGGGCGAGCTCGTCACCTGTAGTCGCACCGAGAACACCGAGCTCTTCGCGCTCGTCGCCGGCGGCTACGGGCTCTTCGGCTGTGTGGTCGACGTGACGATGCGACTCGTTCGGCGACAGACCGTCGAGCGCGTTGTCGAGGTGCGGGAGATCGAGGATCTGAGCGAGCTGTTCGCGAGCCGAATCGCGGACGGCTTCCTCTACGGCGACTTCCAGTTCGCCACCGACCCGGCTAGTGACGACTTCCTTCGCCGCGGTGTCTTCTCCTGTTACCGGCCGATCGAGCACGAAGGACCGCTGCCCGACGGTCAGCGCGCGCTCACGCGCGACGACTGGCGGCGCCTTCTCGTGCTCGCGCACACCGACAAGCGCCGCGCGTTCGAGGAGTACGCGGAGCACTACCTCGCTACGTCCGGTCAGCTGTACGACTCGGACGCGCACCAGATGGGCGACTACGAAGACGGCTACCACCGCGCCCTCGACGCGCACCTCGGCTCGCCGCACCGCGCGACCGAGATGATCTCGGAGCTCTATGTCCCGCGCGAACGGCTCGGCGACTTCATGGCAGACGTTGCGGCGGACTTCCGCGAGGGTGGCGTGGACGCGATCTACGGGACGATCAGGCTCATCGAGCGCGACGAGGACTCGTTCCTCGCCTGGGCGCGCGAGCCCTGGGCATGCGTCATCTTCAACCTGCACACGGTCCACACCGACGAAGGCCTCGAGCAGTCGGCGAATGCGTTCCGCCGGCTCATCGACCGGGCGTCCGATCGCGGCGGCTCGTACTTCCTCACGTATCACCGCTGGGCGACGCGCGAGCAGGTCGAGCGCTGCTATCCGCGCTTTCCGGCCTTCCTCGAGGCGAAGCAGCGGCTCGATCCGGGAGAGCGCTTCCAGAGCGACTGGTACCGCCACCACAAGCGCCTCTTCGAATGAGCGTCGCCGTGCAGCGGGCGGCCCGGCCGGCTCGCTTCCTCGTCGTGGGAGCCGCGGGCTACGCAATCAACCTCGTCACGTTCGCGCTCCTCGTCGGCGCCGGCTTCGGGTACGTGCTCGCGTCGGTCCTCTCGTACGCGGTCTCG
>JBOHAY010000105.1:0-7856 GCA_050697935.1 Gaiellaceae bacterium
GCCGACGGAGAGCAGCGGGGGGGTGTCGATGAGGACGAAGTCGAACATCTGAGTCAGCTGCTCGAGCGTCGCCGCCAACCGGGTCGTATTGACGAACTCACCGGGGTCGCGAGGAACGGGCCCCGACGTCAGCACTTTGAGGACGCCCGCGCCGCTCGTGGAGCCGGCGCCGTCGGCATCCGTGCCCGCTCCGTTGCCGGCCACGTGAGCGGCGCCGCCTCGTGCTCCCGGCATGCGAACCACCTCGACGAGAGCCCGGTCGAGCGGGACCGAGCCGACGACGACGTTCGTCACGCCCGGCTCGGAGCCGGCGATGCCGAAGAACCTTCCGATCGCCGGACGCCGGAGGTCGAGGTCGACCAGCACGACCTTCTGTCCGGCGCGCGCCAGCGCCACAGCGAGGTTCGCGACCGTGGTCGACTTGCCCTCCTCTTCGAGTGCGCTCGTGACCATGATCGAGCGCGCACCGCGATCGAGGTTCACGAACTCGAGATTGGCGCGCAGCATGCGGAAAGCCTCGGCGTGAGGGCCGTTGGGACTCGCGGTCATCACCAGCCGGTTGTGGTCGCGCAGCTTCTTCGGCGGCGCCGGAATCCTGGCGAGAAGAGTCGTCCCGAGCGTCTCGCCGATCTCCGCCGAGGAGCGCACCCGAGTATCGAAGGCGTCGCGGACGAACGCGAGCCCGATGCCGAGCATGAGCCCGAGCATCACGCCAAGCACAGCAGCGCGCTGCGGGCGCGGCTGCACCTGGCCGGCGCCAGTCGCCGGGCGTAGAAGCGAAGCGTTGGCCGTCTGCAGCGCCTCCATCGTGCGCAGCTGCTGCTCACTTTCGACCAGCCGAGCGAGGACGGGCGAGTCTTGGAACCCCGTCTGCTCGAGCTCCTCGATTCGGCCGCGGAGCTCCTTGCGTGCGGCGACGAGTGATTCGGTGTCGAGCTCTCGCCGGTGCGCGATGAACTCCTGCGCGTGGATGGTGGCAAGCTTCGCGGCCGTTTCGCCGTCGCCGTACGTGATGTTGAAGTTGAGGATGTCCGAGTCGGTGGCCGCAAGGACGCTTGCGCTGCCGAGGAACGCGCCAACGTCGAGCCCCGGGATCTTGGCCGCCGCGACGACCCGGCGAGCCACATCCGGCGACATGGCTATCTGGGTCTGCGTCTGAGCGACACGCTGCGGATCCTGGTAGACGGTGGAGAGATCCTGGATCCCCGTCAGACCGCTCGCCAGGCTCTGGTACTTGAGGAGCACCTGTGACGACGCGCTGTAGAGGGCGTCCTCGCGGGACGACTGGTAGAAGGCTACGCCCGCGATCACGACGGTCGTGAGGAGCACGATCCACCACCCTCGCCTGAGGGTGCGGGCAGCGCTCAGAGCCGTCGGGTGGCTCTGCCCACCAAAGCTTTCCACTACGTCCTCCCCAGTCTTACGCCCAGATCCTTACCCCTACCCATCATAGGCACTTGGAGAACAACGGACGGTCGAGCGCGCTCGACTTTCGAACAGAGTGTTCAGGCGTCTTGGCTAGCTTGCGGGCGGCCGCGTCAGCACGTCGCTGAGCAACCAGGGAACGACGATGTCTGCCATTCGTTCCGAGGCATGCCCGTCCCACAGTGGCGGAACTCGGCGCTCGGGCTGATCGGCGCCGACGGCGTCTACGATCTCGGGAATCCTCGCGGGGTCGAGACCGAGCACCACGTTCGTGCCCAGACGGGTCGTCACCGGCCGCTCGGTCACGCTCCGCAGCGTGAAGCACGGCACGCCGAGGAAGGTCGTCTCCTCCTGCACGCCTCCGGAGTCGGTGAGAACCGCCCCGGCATCAGCTTCCAGCGAGAGAAACTCGAGGTACCCGATGGGGGCGATCAGGCGGACGTCTGGATACCGGTCCGGCACAGCGATGCGCTCCCGGGTTCGCGGGTGCACCGGGAATACCACAGGTATGCGCTCCGCAACCGACTGGAGCTGTTCGAGCACCGGCTCCAGGAGCTCCCCGTCGACAAGCGACGGGCGATGCAGCGTGACGAGCACGAACTCCTTCGTCCGAAGACCGAGCTGATCGGCGAAGCGAAGCTCACGAAACTGTGGCTCGAGCCTGCACAGGGTGTCGATCATCGTGTTCCCGACGAGATGGACCCGCTCAGCCTCGATGCCCTCTCGGCGTAGGTTCTCGACGGCTTCGTCCGAGTGCGCGAAGAGGTGCTCGGCGAACTGGTCGGCGACAATCCGGTTGATCTCCTCCGGCATCGTGCGATCGAAGCTCCGCAGGCCCGACTCCACGTGCGCATAAGGCACGCCGAGCTTGGCGAGCACGAGAGCGGCTGCAAGCGTCGAGTTGACGTCGCCGGGCACGAAGGCGAGGTCAGGTGGATCTGCGGCCACGACCGCCTCGAGCCGTTCCATCGCCCGAGCCGTCTGCTCCGCATGCGAGCCCGATCCGATGTCCAGTCGATGTGCTGGTTGCGGGAGGCCGAGCTGCTCGATGAACAGCTCGGACAGCTCCGGGTCGTAGTGCTGACCCGTGTGGACGACGACGTGCTCGGCGTCAGGCAATCGTCGCTGCAACTCCGCGAGGACCGGCGCAATCTTGACGAAGTTCGGCCTCGCGCCGACGACGTAGAGAAGTTTCTGCTTGGGTCTGCCGGTTCGCGTGTGCTGCATGGGACGAACCCATTGTCAGCAAAAACGCATTGCTCTAGAGTTCGATAACGCTCGTTGGACGGGAGGTTCTGGGTGGAGCGGTACGGGGTCGCGGAGTCGAACGAGGTGTCGGTTGTGGAGGATCCGGGTCGAAACGAGCCGGCGACTGCCGCAACCCGTCGTGACGAGCCGTTGCCCGAGCGCATCGAGCCCTTGCCCGAGCGCATCGAGCCGCAGCCCGCGCCCGTGGGGCCGCTACCGGAGCGCGTCGAGCCCTCGGGCGAGCGCCAGGCGCTGCACGCCGAGGTGGAACGCCTCGAGGCGGAGCTCGAGCGGTACCGTGTTCACGCCGAGCGAACGAGCAAGCTGTTTCTCTCCGCGACGAGCTACGCCGAGTGGGTACGCGAGAGCGCGCGACGCGACGCCGAGCTGGCGCTCCGAAAGGCGAGGGTCAGGGTTCAGCGGCTCGAGGCGTCGGCGGACGATCTGGAGCGGACCGAGCGTAAGCTCGTCCGTGCGCAACGTGAGCTCGATGACCTCCAGGCCCTGACGGAAGAGACGCGCGAGCGCCTCTCTGCGTTCCTTTCCGCCGGCCTCCAGGCACTCAACGTAGAGGGCGCAGCTGGGCCTGGGGACCGCCACGAGCCCGCTCTTGGTGATCTCCAGGACACGCTGCACAGGCAGTTGGACTCGAACTCTGTGCCGGAGCCAAGGCAGCCGGCAGAAGTCGAGAGACCAGACCGCTAGCGGTCACTTCCAGCTGCCCTCGACGATGACACTGAGCTCCGCCACCCCACCACTGCTCGTCGGCCTCGCAGCAGCGATCGCGCTTCTGGCCGTGATTGCCATCATCCCTCTGGCCATGCGACCGATCGAGCGAATGCGGAAGAGACGCCGGCAGCGTCGCAGTCTCCCTCCGGAGGCGTTGGCGACACTTCCCGAGCTTGCCGATCGCGATCAGGCGCCTACTGAGGAGCTCGTGACGTCACCCGTTCCGGCCGCCGAGGTCGCAGTTGTCGAAGGCCCGAGTGAGGACAGGGCGGAGCTGCCCGCTGGCGCAGTCGAGGTCGAACGCGATGCGGATCCGCTTCCGGTCGCGGCGGAGCTGGAGACCGAAGCTCTCCGACGCGAGAGCGAGGCTGAAGCCGAGCGCGCTACCGAGGACGCGCTTCGACAGGCACGCGAGCTTCGGAAGGAAGCCGAACGCGAGGCGGAGAGCATCGTGGCCGCCGCCGACCAGGACCGGGCCCGGCTCGTGCACGCTCTCGAGCGGGAGCGTTCGGGGTTGGAGAAGGCCCGGACGAGACTCGACTCGATCGCCGCGGAGCACCTTGCCGAGCAGCAGAGGGCGAAGGCGCAGGTCGTCACCACCGAACGCCAGCACGAAGGCCTGCGTGACACGAGCAGAGCAGAAGCGGAGCGCATCACCGAGGACGCAAGGCGCCAGGCGCAGCAGCTCGTCGAGGAAGCGGAGCTCGAGGCCAAGCGGATCGTGGTCGTCGCCGGCCAGGAGCGCGCCCGGCTCCTGAACGAGCTGGAGCAAGAACAGGTCGCATTGGAACAGAAGAGGATGAGGCTCGACTCGCTCTCGACGGTTCAGGAGGCGGAGAAACGCGCCGAGGCGATGATCGCCGCCGCCGAAGAGCAGCGTGCGGGCATCGTGGGCGGGGCCGAGGCGGAAGCGGAACGCAATGCCGCCGCGATCATGGAGGACGCGAAGCGACGAGCGAACGAGCGTCTAGAAGAGGCGGAGCTCGAGGCGAAAGACATTGTCGTCACGACCGGCAGGGAGCGCTCCAAACTTCTGAACGACTTGGCCGAGGAGCGCGCACGTCTGGAAGAGACACGCACGAAGCTCGACGCGCTCACGGCGATCGAAGAGGCCGCGCAGAAGGCGGAGGAGCTCCTGGATGCCGCCGAGAAGAGACGCGACGAGCTCTTGCAAAACAGTGCGGCTCAAGCAGAGCAAAAGGAAGCCGAGCTCCTCGAAGCAGCGAGGCTGCAAGCGGGCGAGCTCCTCGAGCGAGCCGAGCTCGAGGCGACGCAGATCGTCGAAGCCGCTCACCGCGACAGCGCTCGGCTCGTCGACGAGCTGGCGCAAGAGCGTTCGGTCTTCGAGGAGCGACGGGCGAGGCTCTCCGGCTTCCTCGTCCACGCTCTCGAAGAGGTCGAACGGGCACCCGAAGACAGCGATCCGTCCGCAGATGCGCGCGAGCTCGACGCGGCACTCCTCGAGAAGACCTCGGCAAACGCAGATCGCTAGCCCTCCCAGGGCCCGGGGCCGCACCCGCCCGCCTAGAACTGAAGCCCTTCCCCTCGTGCCATCACCTTGACGGTCCGCCAGAGAATCGCGAGATCGAGCGAGACGAGCCGAAGCCCGCTTCGCGTGCGGCATTCCTCGACGTAGGTCAGATCGAGCTCGGAGTAGCCCGCAGGCTCGGTGACGCCCTTCTGGACCTGCGCCGGGCCGGTCCAACCCGCGATGACGTGATTCCTGTAGTCGAGTCCCTTCGCCACCTGCTTGTCGACCATCGAGGGCGGCCACGGGCGGGGCCCGACGAGGCTCATGTCACCGCGGATCACGTTGAAAAGCTGCGGGAGCTCGTCGAGATACCAGGGCTTGAGGATCCGGCGACCGGCCCAGGTGAGGTTCGCGGAGTCGGCCTCGAGCAGCCGGGCGTGAGCTTCGGTGCCCGTGGCCCGTTCGAGCACGTGGCGTCGTAGCGTCCGAAACTTGAGGAGGTCGAACTCGCGGCCGCGCGAGATGCGCCGCTCGCGATAGAGCAGCGACCCGCGGTCGCGGCGATTCACGAGCATGTCGATTCCGATACCACCGAGGACGATCGCGAAGATCGGGGACAGCAGGAGGAGAAGCGCGATCGACGCGACCTTGTCGAGCGTGCGCTTCGACGCCGGGTACGGAACCAGTGGCGAGGTCGACACCGACTCGATTCTCGCTCGCTTGGGGCTAGGGTGCGCGCATGTCCACGTCGGCGAGACGCAGGGACCGCGATGACGCTTGAGGAGTACGCATACGTCGCCGGCGGAACGGACGCCGAAGACACGCTTGACGAGCTCAGCGTCGGCTGAGGGTCCTTGGCCGAGCGAGATCACCTCCGCGAGCTGCTCGGCCGCTATCCGACTGGCGTCTGCGTCGTCACGGTCGACGCCGGGGGCCAGAAGCTCGGACTGACCGTGGGCTCGCTCGTCTCGCTCTCACTCGATCCGGCGCTCGTGGGATTCGGAGTCGCACGCGAAGCAGCGATGCACGAGCTCCTGCGAGAAGCCGGCGGTTGCGCCATCTCACTGCTCGCCGAAGGACAGGACTGGCTCGCGCAACACTTCGCGCGCGGCGTTCCACCGATCGCGATGTGGCATGGGATCGCCACGGCGGGAGGGGCGAGCGGCGCGCCGCTGCTCGTCGGCGCGCTCGGCTGGCTCGAGTGCTCCGTCCGGGACGAAGTGGCCGTGGGTACGCACACATTCTTCGTCTGTGATGTCCGCCGCGTCGAGCTCGGTCAGGAGGCGCCACCGCTCCTACGTGCTCGTGGCGAGTACGGTGCGGCGTAATCGAAGCGGTCATCTTCGATCTCGACGGCGTGCTCCTGGACTCCGAGCACGTCTGGGACGAGGTGCGCGAAGGGCTGGCGCGAGAGCGCGGCGGTCGTTGGCACGAGGACGCGCAGACGGACATGATGGGGATGAGCTCGACCGAGGGGCCACGCCACGTGTACCCACCGGCACCGCACGCTCACGCCTATCGCGTGGACCCCGCTCGATGCCGTGGTCGGCCTGACGGGCCTCTCGCTCCTGGTCGTGGCGCTGCTCGTCTCGCGCTAATGCTCGCCGGCCCCGTCGAGCAGCGCGACCAGCTCGCTCAACGTCTCGACCACCAGCGCGGCCCCGGCCTCCTCTAGCACCGACCGATCGACCGCCGAGCCGGCAAGGACCCCGATCGCGGTTACGCCCGCCGCCCTCGAGGCCCGGATGTCCCAGGTGGCATCCCCGACCGCCCAGCATCGTTCTGCCGGTGCGCCGAGGCGCTCGGCCGCGAGGAGCAGCAGGTCCGGCGCCGGCTTCGCGCGCCTTACCTGGCTGCCGTCGACGATCGTCGGCGGCACCGCAAGCCCGAGTGCCGCGACTGATCGCGTGACCTGCTCCGCCCGGCTCGACGTCGCTATGACCCAGCGGAGGCCACGCGCTTCGATCGCCCCGAGCAGATCGCCGGCCCCGGGCAAGGGTCGCGGGCTGGTGTTCAGGCGGTCGAAGGCCTCGCCGGCCGCCCGGTCGATCTCCTCGATCTCGTCGTTGGCGACCCGCCGGTGGTTGGCCTCCGCGACGTCACGCGCCAGCCGTTTGCCGTCCATGCCGATCATCGGTGCGACCTCGTCGCGGGTCGTGCGCATGCCGGCGGCCGCGAGCGCCTCGAGCCAGCCGTCGATGCGCGCGCCGACGGTGTCGACGAGCGTTCCGTCCAGGTCGAACGCGATGCCGGCCGGCGCTGGGAGCTGGTCGGGGCGGTGTGGCATGGGTCCTCCGGTGCGGGCGCGTGACCCGAGCCGGTGCCTGAATCCTGCCCGACGCGAACGGTGCGCTGCCATCCGGGCAGCCGGTGAGGATGACCCCAACGACCTCGACGACATCCTCGCCCAAGAGGACCGACGGGTGATCTTCGGCATCAGCTTGTGGGAGATGTGGCCCGCCGAAGGTGAGATCTGGGTCGCGCTAGGCTGTTGTCCATGGCGAAGCCGACGTTGTTGGTCGTGGATGTGCAGAAGGCGTGGGACGACCCCGGCCTGGGGGAGCGCAACAACGCGAGCGCCGAACGCAACGTCGCCCGACTCCTGGAGGCGTGGCGCGCCGTGGACGCCCCGATCATCCACGTCCGGCACCGCGAGACCGATCCGGACTGGCCGATGTTCCACGAAGACGACCCCCGATTCGCGTTCAAAGAGGAAGCGGAACCGCGCGACGGGGAGCCTGCGCTGACCAAAGAGGTCAATTCCGCGTTCATCGGGACCGACCTCGAGGAACAGCTGCGCGCCGCGGGCGCCACGACTCTGGTGATCGCGGCCTTCACCACCGACCACTGCGGATCGACCACCGCCCGCATGTCCGGCAACCTGGGCTTCGAGACGTGGTTCGTGGGTGATGCGGCCAGTACCTACGACCGCGAGGGTCCCGACGGCGAGGTCTTCCCTGCCGATCTGATCCACCGGACCGCG
>JBOHAY010000106.1:0-6611 GCA_050697935.1 Gaiellaceae bacterium
GGCGGTAGAGCCCGGCCTGCGCGAACACGAGGATGGTGATGGGGGCGGCGAACTTGAGCCATTCGGCCGGCCCCTCCCGCCACAGGAGCCCCCAGAGAATGTCCCCCTCCCCCGCGACGAGCTGCCGGATCGCGAGTGCGAGGTAGATCCCGAGCGCAAGTCCGGCGACGTCGAGGACGACGAGTGCAGCGACGGACAGCGTCCGCCGGACGAGCGTCAGGATCGGCCCGCGCGAGAGGACGTAGAGGCGGGAGGCGCGAACGTCCCGACCCGTCGTCGACCGGGTCGGTGCAGGACGCGGCCTCTCGGCCGGCGGTGCCGCCTTGGACACTCCGTGGATGTTAGAGCCGCGCCACGTCGTCCCACGCGACGCTGGGCGCGTTTTCGAGCACGTGGCGTCCCAGCGCATCGAGATCGGTTGCCGTGGCGCGCCGGCCGAGCAGGGGGAGGAGCATCCCGATCAACGTTCGCCGGCGTCGGTCGACGAGGTCCGTGTCGTGGAAGTAGACGTGCGTGACGGGGGGAAGTGGCGCGCGCCGCAGCAGCGCTCGACCGAGGTCTCCGAGCGAGTGGGTCGTCGGGATCGACCGGAGGAGACCGCCCGAGGGAAGTCGCACGCCCGCGGGGGAAGCAAGCGACGCCCAACGCTCGCCTTGCGCGAGATAGGGCGGGCGAGCTGGCCGCGGAGTGCAGTCGACATACTCGAGCTCGGCGCACGCCTCGGCGACATCGACGTCGGTGTACCAGCCGCCTCCGCAGAACAGCGTCGGCGTCAGACCAGCCGATCGCAGTAGCGCTCCTTCCACGCGAACCTGCGCTCCGGTCTCGCCGCCGCTCGGCCTTGCATGGTCCGGCGCAGTCCAATGCGTGTGGTGGCCAAAGGGCCCGCGGCTTACCGCCTCCCGGGCGCGCTCGAGCCAGTCAGACTCGTCTTCGCCGGCCGACGGATCGGCGGGTCGCATCAGCGCGGCGACGGCAAATCCTCCCGGCCGTCGCTCTTGTAGCGCCGAGAATCGCTTCCACACCGCGTCCTCGAGCGGTCGCTCCACGTGGCAGGAGACGACCGCGTACCGTTCCTTCGACGTGGAGCCCATCGTCCGAGAAGTATCGCGACGGCCTGGATGAGACGCTCGACAGCGGCTTTCGTCGTGGTCGTCGCGGCTGCAGTCCCGCGCCTCGCCGTGCTGGCCCGCGAGCGTGAGACGATCCTCGAGGAGTTCGTCGACAAGAGCGACCGCTTCGCCGTCACGCTCGTCGAGCACGGCACGTTCGGTTTCCTCCCGGGGGTGCCATCCGCGTACACGCAGCCGCTGTACGGCTGGTTCCTAGCGGGTCTCTACCTTCCGTTCGATCGGTCCTGGCTCGCAGTCGGGCTCGCCCAGATCGTCGTCGCCGTCGCCACGGCGCTCCTCGTGCTCGAGATCGGGTCGCTGCTCCGCTCGCCGGGGGTGGGCCTCGTCGCGGCGCTGCTCACGACCTTGCACCCGTATGTCGTCTGGCACGACGTGCACGCCAACCGGGAGGTGCTCGACGGGCTCGTATTGGCGCTGCTCGTCCTGTTTGCGCTCCTCGCCTACGAAGATCGGTCACTCCCGATGGCCGCTGCGACCGGGTGCATCGCGGGCCTCGCGATCCTCGGCAACGCTCGGCTCGTCCTCCTGCCCGTAGGCGTCGCCGTCTATGTCGCCTGGCGTGTCCGACCCGGAGCCCGAGCGCTGGCGGCCGCGGCACTCGTCGTCGCGGGAGCGGCGCTGGTCGTCGCCCCGTGGGTGGCGCGAAACAAGATCGAAGTGGGCTGCTACGCGATTACCACCGACGCGCGAGCGCTGTGGAAGGCCAACAATCTGAACACGCGCGACGTGCTCGACCGTGGTCGCTGGATCGACGACGTCCCGGAGCTCCCCGCGGCGCCACCGTGGCCCGAGCTCGCCGCCGACCTGACTCTCGCGGGCCAGCCGACGTCGGTCGACGAATGCGCCCAGATGCGTCTCTACCGCGAGGAGGTGATCGAGTTCTGGCGCGAGCACCCGGGCGAGAAAGCTCTGCTGGCTACCCAGGCCATGCGGATGCTCTGGAACCCCGTTCCCTCCGAGTCAGACTCGAGCGGGAGCGGTGCGGCGCGCCAGGCGCGAAGAACGGTCGAGCCGGCATTCATGATCGCCCTCTACGCCCTGGCGCTCGTGGGGCTCTTGTTCGCGCCACGCCATTTCGCGGCACTCGCGCTGCTGTTCCTCGCCTACAACACCCTCGCGGCAATGATCTTCGCGGGCACAGCCCGCTACCGTGCGCCATGGGACTTCCTGCTCGCGCTCCTCGCTGCGTTCGCACTCGCCGAGATCTGGCAGCGGATCCGGCGGAAGAGACGCGGCTACGCAGCCGCTGGCTCGAGTGCCGCGACGTAGAGCTGCTCGATCCGAGCGGCACACTTCTCCGGAGTGAACTCGGAGAGTGCTCGTTCGCGCCCCGCGCTCCCCATGGTCGTTGCCCGGGGCAGGTCACCGGCGAGCGCGACGATCGCCTCGGCGAGCGCTTCCGCATCTGCCGAGGGCACCACGAGGCCGGTCTCGCCGTCGGCCACGATTTCCGGCAGCCCCCCCACGGCGCTCGCGATCACGGGGCGCGCCCGCTCCATCGCCTCAAGCGCCACCATCCCGAACCCTTCGCCGACCGACGGCACGACGACGATCGCCGAGTCCTCGATCGCCTTCTGCACCGGAGAGACGAAGCCGAGGAAGCGAACGGCGTCGGTGAGCCCGAGCTCGCGCGTGTACGACGTGAGAGCCGGCTCGAGTGGGCCCCGGCCGGCGATGTCGAGCTTCATGGCCGGCAAGCGGGCACGCGCCTGCGCAAGCGCGCGCAACAACACGAGATGACCCTTGATCGGAATGAGCCGGCCGACGCACAGCAGACGGGGCTCGTCGCCGGCGTAGGGCGTGGCCACGTCATCCGCGGCGATGCCGTAGTGGACGATCTCGAAGCTCTCCTCGTCGAAGCCCTCGGTCTCCGCGAGGTACTGGGCGAGCCCTTGTGAGATCGCGATGTGGACGTGCGCCAGCGAGCCGACGGAGCGGTCAGCAAGCCCGAACCAGCGGCCTTCCCTGAACTCGTTGAAGCCATGCTTCGTGGAGAGCCGAAACGGGACACGAGTGAGCGATCCGGCGAGCTGACCGTAGACATCGGCGTGGACGAGGTGCGTGTGGAGGATTCGCGGTCGTGTACGCGAGAGGTACGCGACGACCTCGCCGAACGCGACAGGGTCGACATCCGCGCGCAGCTTGACGCCGTCGAGCGGCACCCCGCGGGCGCGAAGCTCGTCTGCGAACTCCCACGCACCGGGCTCGTCCTCGTGCAGCATCAGGAAGCGAGCGTCCCACCCGCGGGCGCGGAGGTCGGGAAGGAGCTGGAGCAGGTGAGCCTCCGAGCCGGAGATACCCGCGACCTTCTGGATATGGAGGACGACGCCGTCCGTCATGGAGTTCGGTTCTGGATGATCGCCCGTCGCGAGGCCGATGATGGACGACACGAGGCAAGGACGCAGGGAGCGCTTGGAAACTCTGTTGGGGTCAGACTTAAGTCTGACCCCAACTCCTCTTTTCTATGGACGCGACTGAGGACACAGCATCGTGGCGTCCAGCGCGGCCTCGCGACATGGTCGCTCATTCGGAGTCGAGCTCCGTAACTCCCGCCGCGTCGAGGATGCCACGCGCCCACGACTGCACCGAGTGCCCGGTCTCGACGCGCTCACGGAGTCGGCGACCTACGGTTGCGCGCGCAGCGCTGTCCATCTCGGATAGGGCGACGATGCGACGCGCGAGCGCCGCGGGATCCTCACGCGGGAAGCGTTGCTCCTCGTGCAGCAGCGAGTCGAACACGGGATTCGACGCAAGGACAGGAAGGCAGGCTGCGCCGGCTTCGTAGACGACCTTGTCCGGAGCTCCCACGCGCATGTTGTTGACGAGCGCGTCATGCGCCGCAAAGAGGGTCGGGATCTCGTCTCTTGGGACGGCGTCGTCGAGCACAGCGCGTCCATCCAGCCCTAGGTCGGTGACCAGGCGCTCGAGCGCGCGGCGGTGGGCGCGCTCCTCGTCGGAGAGTGATGGACCGCGCACATCGAGGGTGACATCGCCGCCGGCCTCCGCGACGGCACGCAGGACGAAATCGAGCCCCTTCGCGGGCGAGTAGCGGCCGAGCGCGAGGAGGCGGAGGCCCTCGCTGTCGCGGGCAGGAGCACACGGGAACTCCGCGAGATCGATGCCATGACCGATCGCTCGTACTTTCTTCGACCCGAGCGGGAACGATCGCTCGTCGACGCTCGCAACCGCAGTCGAGACCAGTTCGGCCTTCTGCAGCAGCCGGCTCGCGCGCCAATGCGTGAACCAGAGAACGAGCGGGACGCGAAGAGGCCTCACGAGCGGAGCCGCAAGAACGGCGTAGATCGGACACATGTGCGCGACGACCGCTCCGCCTCGAAGGCCTCGCAGCTCTCGTGCGAGGGCCGTTTCGAAACGCAGTCCGCGACCTACCTTGTGGTCGGCGCGGAACGTGCGAACACGGCAATTCGCGGGCAGGACGTCGTCGACGGCGCCGTCGGCGAGCACGACGACCTCGTCGACGAGCTCGGCGAGAGCCCGTAGTTTGGGGACCGTCGCGGCGAGTGCCGGATGGCCCGGGTCGACCTGCTGCGTGATGAAGACGAGCTTGGTCACGAGTTCCTGGAAGGTAGACGGGCTAAAGCTGCGATGCGGCCGCGAAGCGGCCGCCTTCAGGGATCTTCACGTGACCGGAGACTCCGCGCTAGCGGATCTCCGGTCTCGCGCACTAGAAGAAGTCGAAGTCGCCGAGCGTGAAATGCCACGCGTCGGCGCGCGCGTCGAGCTTCACGTCGTCGTGGAGTGTCTTGCCGATGAAGCGGAGCTTCTTGTTCGTCGGCGCGAAGCCTGCTCGGAGCAGCGACCGACGCTGCTCGCGAGACGGCGGTGGGAGGAGCACCAGCACGTCTGCGCCCCCTCGAACCTCAGCGACAGCCCGCGAGAGCAGCGCACGCATCTCTTGAGTGCCGTCGGTTGAGGTGACGAGATCTGCGAGAAACCCGGCCGAGACACCGTGCTTGAACGTGTGCCCTACGACAGCGACGCCGACGAGCACGCCCGTGCGGTAGGCGCCGAAGCAACGGTAGTCACGCGGCGAGTCGAGATAGCGCCAGTTGAAGTACTCCGCGTCGCGCACGAAGTGGCTCGCGTAGCCCAGGCCCGCACGTCGGCCGAGCTCGTCCATGTCCGAGCCGAAGCGCTCGACGAGCCGGACTTCGAAGCCACGCGCTGTCCTAGGCGCGGTGTCGGGCGCCCGCAACCCGCCGCGCTGCCCGGGCCTTCCTAGCGGGTACCGAACCACCGCCCCAGCCCTGAGCGGGCGCGCCCACAAGCGGAGCCGCGGCAGGTCGATCCAGCCGAGCCGGCTCATGAAGATCGGGTACGACGCGCCGTTGGGGAAGGTCACGGTGAGCGGGGAGCCGGATGCGGCAGCCGCGGTCTCGTTCTCCTGCTCGAGCGTCGAGAAGACACCCTGGCCGCGGTAGCGGGGATCGGTCGCAACGTTCACCGGAATCGCGAGCCGCGTCTCGACGCCGTTCAGTACCGTTCGAAAGAAGCTCATCGCGGCAACTCCGATCACGTTGCCGTCGTCTACGGCCAGCGAGACGATCCCCTCGCCAGCCGGGTTCCGCTCGAACCACCACGCGAACTCCTCGTCCGAAAGTTGCGTGGTACCAACGCGGGCGAGAAGCGAGACGAGCGCTGCGCGCTGGTCCGCCGAGTAGCGGACCACGTCGAAGCTCAACGCGAGGCCATCCCGAGCGCTCTCGTCACCGCCCGTCTCGCGTGCGTCCCGACGACTGTGTCCTTGACGGAGAGAGCGTCGCACGCGCCCTCGAGGACGAGCTCCAACGTCCTGGCCGAGTACGGCTCGATGTTGTAGCGGAGAAGTTGGAACCGATCGCTCCGGGGGCCGTTCGCACCGGAAACCGCCGTGAAGGCGAGTGAGTATCCAGCCTGCTGCACGATGCTCGCGTGCTCCGCGCGGTAGTCGGCCCGTGATCCTTTCACGTACGCGTACGCGTCGAGCTCTCGCCCCAGACGTTCCTCGAGCCGAAGCTTCGACAGCGCGATCTCGCGGAGAGCGTCCGCCGGCTCGAGCTCGACGAGCTGTCGGTGACCGATCCCGTGGGCCTCGATGCGAACGCCGCCAGCTTCGAGCTCGGCGAGCTCGGCCCAGTCGAGCGTCGGATTGTGGACCCCGAGGCCGAGGAGCGCCTCCTCGTGCGGCAACGGTCGAGAGTCGTCGAGGTACCCGATCGGGGCGAAGATGACGGCGGGATAACCATGCTTGCGCAGGATCGGCAACGCGTTCACGAGGTTGTCGCGATAGCCGTCGTCGAACGTGATGAGGACTGCTCGTTCGGGAAGAGGAGCCCCGCCGACGTAGTAGTCCCGAACGGCATCGAGCGTGACCGGGGCGTAGCCGAGCGAATCGAGGAGCGCCATCTGCTCCGCGAATACGGCCGTCGGAACCGTGATGGGATTCGGCGAGAGGTCGTTGACCTTGTGGTACATGAG
>JBOHAY010000107.1:0-2021 GCA_050697935.1 Gaiellaceae bacterium
TTCTGCCGACCTCCTTGTACGTCAGCGCCTGGAGGATGAACTCCATCTTCGACATCTGGCGGTAGACGTTCTCGCCGAACTGCTCGATGTACGCGACGTGGAGCTTGCCGCCCGTCCCGGTGGTGCATCCGTTGTTCTTCCAGCACCTGAGCGCCAGCGCCTCGTTGACCTTCCTGTCGGCGCGGCCGAGGCCCGCCAATGCGATGTTGCGCGCCATCTTGGCCTTCGGGATGAGCTTGGCCTTGAAGAGCGTGTGCTTGAGGGTGGACGCCTTGGCCGCGTAGACCTCGCCGAAGCCCTTGCCCGTGCTGATGACCGCCGACGGCTTCTGAGCCGCCGCCTGCTGCTTGTCGGTGCCGCCGCTGCTCGTCGAGACGAGCGCGAGCATCGCCCCGAGTAGCACCAATGTCAGCACGCCCGCTGCCACGGGGCGCCTACGCGACACCTCGGACCCCTTCCTGCCCTCCATCGTGCCTCCTTTCGAGCCTGCCTCAGCTCGTGATGTCGTTAACAGTACGTTGCCCGCCCGCCGCACGGTTCTCGATGGTCCGTAGCAGACGACCGAGGAGCGACGCCATCCGGTCCCCCGACACCAGCATCCCGACGATGATCGCTGCGCCGTAGACGATGAACTGCATCGCCGCAGAGAGCCCGAAGATGAGCAGCATCTCAATCAGGAACGTGAGCGCGAGGGCCGCCACCCAGGTCGAGGTCGCACTCGCCAGTCCGCCCGAGAGCGCCGCCCCTGCGAGGACGACCACGGCGATCGGCGGGAGGAGATACGAGGCGCCGAAGGCCGGGTCGATGCTGATGCGCACGCCCGCGAGCAGGATCGCCGCGACCGCGTAGAGAGTGCCCGCGGCCGTGTACGCGAACACGACGTGGGCTCGCACGCGCAGTCCGGCCATCCACGCCGCTCTCGGGTTCGCACCCACCGCCTGGAAGCGCCGGCCGGCGGTCGTGTAGCGAAGAACGAGTGCGACGGCGACCGCGATGGCGGCGCCTGTCCAGAACACGGTGCTGATCCCGAGTGGCTTCTCCGCCGCCCACGACGAGAGCGATTCCGGCACCTGCAACGAAATCGTGTTCTCGCGCGCGTACTTCGTGCTGTATGCGAGCACGATCTGCCCGACGGCCAGCGTGACGATCAGCGGGTTCAGTCTCACGATCCCCACCAGGATCCCGTTAATGACGCCGATCAGCGCCCCGAGGCCGATGCAGACGAGCATCCCGACCGCCAGACCGTGGTCGGAGCCCACGCTCACGCCGACGAGCACGTTCCCGCAGAGGGAGATCACGCCGGCGGTGGACAGGTCGATACCTGCCTGCATGACCACGAGCATCTGCCCCAGCGCGGCGATCGCGAGGATCGTCATGTACGGGAGGATGTAGGACCACGAGGTGTTCTCGATCGTGCTGGGCGCGAACAAGGCAGCGATGACGAGGAGCGCGGCCGTCGCGAGCCAGATCGGCAGAAAGCGGGCTGCGACGAGGGCGCTCGCAACGACTTGCGTGGAGCGTCCCATCGTCGCGGCTTCGGCGACGGGATCCCTGTCACCCGGGGAGCTCACGGACCGCACGATCCGGAGCGGCAGAACGGTGAGGAGCGAGCCGCGACCAGGTGTCCATTCTGCGCACCACGAATGCGGGGTGTCAACCGTGACCGAACGCACGCCGCGTGTCGCTCACCGGACTCAAACGTGCGAAGCCGCGGGGCAGCCTGTCTCAACCCGCTTCAACACGGGAAAGTCTCGACTCGGAGGCGGTTGACTCTGCTGCGCGGGGGTGTTTATGCTCGCTGTACATCAGGCAGCGCGACGCGGCCTGCCGCAGGGCGGGCGTGCCCGAGCGCTGACGCGACATCGATGTTCCGCCGGCCAAGGAGAGTGGCATGAGTTCGAAGCGCCTCGTTTTCCGAAACGGGTTCGTCGTCTCGATGGACCCCGACATCGGCGAGATCCCGAACGGCGAAGTCCTCGTCGAGGACGGCGTCATCGTGGACGTCGGTCCCGACCTCGGCG
>JBOHAY010000108.1:0-4540 GCA_050697935.1 Gaiellaceae bacterium
GAGGAGAATCGATCGGCGATGACCGAGTTGGTGGGGATCGCGAGCGGTGTCGAGATCGGCGGCTATCGGGTCGAGGAGTTGATCGGCCGCGGCGGCATGGGAGAGGTGTACCGCGCGCACGACGGCCGCCTCGACAGGAACGTCGCCCTCAAGATCCTCGCTCCGCGTTTCGCCGACGACGAGGCGTTTCGCGACCGACTGCTTCGGGAGTCGCGCCTCGCGGCGAGCCTCGACCACCCGAACGTCGTTCCCGTCTATGACGCCGGCGAGGCGGACGGACGCTTCTTCCTCTCGATGCGCTACGTCGAGGGGACCGACCTGCGGGCGCTGCTCAGGCGTGATGGCGCCCTGGCGCCGGAACGAGCGCTCGAGATCGCCTCGCAGGTCGCAGGTGCGCTCGACGCCGCTCATGCGAAGGGGCTCGTCCATCGCGACGTGAAACCGTCGAACGTCTTGATCGACGAGCGCGGGCACTGCTACCTCGCCGACTTCGGACTCACGCAGAGTGTGTCGGATCGCGGTCAGCCGACGGACGGCTCGGTGCTAGGCACGCTCGACTACGTTGCGCCGGAGCAGATCCGCGGGGGCGAGGTCGACGGTCGAGCGGACGTGTACTCGCTGGGCTGCCTGCTGTTCGAGTGCCTGACCGGCGAGGTGCCGTTCGGCCGGCCGTCCGAGGTCGCGACGCTCTACGCGCATCTCGAGGACGAGGCTCCTCGCCCGAGCGACCGACGTCCCAATCTCCCGGCGGAGCTCGACGATGTGCTCGGCCGGGCCATGGCGAAAGATCCCGACGACCGCCAGCCCACCTGCGCCGCGCTCGTCGAGGAGGCGCGAGTGGCGCTTGGGCTCGTCGAGGCGGGGCCGCATCGGCTGCGGCTCGCGCTCGCTGCGTCTGCGTTCGTGCTCGTCGTGGCGGCAGTCGCCCTGGCCGCGATCCTGCTCACGCGCACCCCAGCGCCGGCCCAGGCCGGTGGCTCGCTGATCAGAATCGACCCACAGAGCGGCAACGTGACCGCCCGCTACCGCGTCTCGGCGCATCCCGGCGTCATCGCGACGAGCTCCGGCCGAGTGTGGCTGGTCGACTTCCGCGACGGTGCCCTCTGGACCCTGGAGCCGCGCACGGGCGAGCTGAAGCGCGTCACCTCACTCGGCGAGCCCTTCGATCTCACAGCGGTCGGCGGCAAGATCTACGTCGCCGCAGCCAGCGCGGGAGTCTTCTCGGGTACGGTCGCCCGCTACGACGCGGTGACCGGAGTGCGTGAGCGCAAGCTGGATCTGTTCGCCTGCGCGATCGCCGGAGGAGAGGGCGTCGTCTGGTCGTGCGGGATCCCGAATGTCAACAGGCTGAGCACGGAGTCCGGAGAGCTGCGCGTCGTTCGGAGTTTGACGCTCCCGTACCGCGAGGCGCTCTCGGTCGAGACCACACGATTTGCCCAGGTCGACCTTGCCGTGGGCTACGGATCGGTGTGGGTGCTGGGCGACGCGCTCGACCGGCGGCTGTGGCGGCTCGATCGCGTAAGTGGCCGCGTCCTCGCCACGATCGAGCTCCCCTTCATGCCGCGGAACGTCGCGGCGGGTGAGGAAGGCGTCTGGATCAGCGCCCCGCGCGACGACCGAGTCCTGCAGATCGATCCGGAGACGAACGCTATTTCGGCGGCGATTCCCACCGGCCGCGGCACGAGCGGCGTCGCCGCCGGTGCCGGCTCGGTGTGGGTGACGAGCACGATCGACGGGATCGTGTCTCGAATCGACCCGCACACAGCCGCGGTCGTCGATGAGATCGACGTAGGCGGCCGGCCACGCGAGGTTGCGGTGGGCGCGGGCGGGGTGTGGGTGAGCGCCGATGCACGCTGATCTCTCTCGGGTTGCGTGTTTGCTGGCCTTCGCGTCAGTCGTTGTTGCTGCCGCTGGCTGCTCAGGCGTCGAGCAGTCGGTTCGGATCGGCCTGCTCACAGACTGTCTCAGTCCATTCTCCAGCTACGAGGACGCGATGCTCGCCGGCGCCGAACTGCCGCTGCTCGAGAGAGGCGCCCGCCTCACGAACGGGAAGCCGTCCGGCGGTGTCTCCGGGGCGCGGGTTGCCGGCCGGGAAATCGAGCTCGTCAGGGGATGCACCGCCGCGTACGAGTTCGCGGTCAACGTGGACGAGGTGCGGCGTCTCGTCGAGCTCGAGGGCGTCGACGCCGTCATCGGTCCAATCAGCGACGCGGACGGGCTGGTGGTCCGCGAGCTTGCGCGCAAGCACCCGCAAGTGATCTTCGTGCCGGCATGGTCGGGTGCGCAGGAACTCACCCTGCGGCACCCCGCCGCGAACGTGTATCGCTTCGACACCGACGAGGCTCAGGACGTGGCGGGCCTGGGCAGCTACGCGTACCGCGAACTGGGATGGCGCCGCGCGGCAGTCGTCGTCGACCCATGGTTAGGGTGGCAGGAGGAAGCAGCCTTCGTTGCGGAGTTCTGTGCCCTCGGCGGGAACGTGACAGCACGCTTCTCCACGCCGATCGACCTCAGCAACCCGAAGGTCGGCCATGCTCTCGACGGCGCCGACGGTGTCGCCGCGCTCGTCTTTGGGGGACTCTTCACTGGGCCCGAGTTTCTGCCCGCGCTCGCCCGCGCGCTGGGGCAGCCTGAGACCCAGATCGTCGTCGGCACCTATGTGCTCGAGGACTCGAACACGCTCGTGCCCATCGCCGGACTGCCCGCCGGGGTCGTCGGCGCGTCGTCGATTCCGCCGGCCAACTCGACACCTGCGATGCGCAGGCATCGCGCTGCGTTCTCGAAGGCGTTTCCCGGGCTGCCGCCGGGGTTCGCGGAAACACCGGTCGTACTTGCCTTCCACGCCGCTATGGAGGGCCTGCTGCGCGGGCTCGAGGCGGCCGAGGGCGACCTGTCGGACGGTCGTCAACGGCTGCGCGAGGAGCTCGCGCGAGTGCGATTCGACCTGCCGTCGAGCCCTGTGCGCCTCGACCGGAACCGTCAGGCGGTCCGCAATGTGTACCTCAAGCGGATCGGCTACGAGAACGGCAAGCGGGCGTTCCGGCTCGTGCGGGTCGTCCCGGACGTCGAGCAGACCTTCGGGGGACTCCTCTCGAACGCGCCGCCGCCCGGCCCCGGCAGCCAGCCCTGCCGGAAGGGGACGCCGCCGCCCTGGGCGCGCTGATCAGCCGGCGACGGTCCAGGTAAAGCGCGTGTCGCTGCCACGCGGCGCAAGCCCGCCGGGGCGAAGCCCGCGGCGTACAAGCAAGGTCGGGTGGTGCGGTGACGCGGCGAGCGCGGTTCTCGTGTGACCGATGCCCTCTCGCCGCCAGCGGTCGGTGAGACCGACAACGACGAGCGCGGCGCTGCGGGTCGCTTCCACCAACGCGTCCGCGGTCGGCTCGACGAGGAGCGGCTCCGCGTGCACGCCGAGGCCTCGCTGCACTGCGAGGGAGGCGCTTGCCAGCAGGCGGCTTGCGTCGCTGCCGTCTGCACTCGTGGCTGCGCCTGCCAGGCGAAGAGGTGATCCGGTTCCAAGCGCGAACCATGCTCCTAGCTCGACCGCCGACCAGTCGTGCTCGGCCCCGGCAAACGGCACGACGATGGCGTCGCCGCCCGCCACACCGTCGATGAGCACAGCGACGTCGCACAGAGCGTCCTCGAGCAGCATCAAGAGCCTGGCGTCCTCGAGCAGGCGGTCGGGAGCATCGACGAGGAGCAGGTCCGCGTCCTGCTCAGCAGCGACTCGTGCCAGGTCCCGGCCAGGCGTCAGTGAGGTGAACGCGGCTGCGCGCGCCTCGACGCCGTGTCCTAGGGCCTCCTCACGAAGCGCTTTGAGACGAGTGGACGCCCCAGAGAGCTGACCGGCGTCGGCGACGGTCGAGGAGATCACCAGCTCGCGCCGGTCCCGAGCAAGCGTTAGGGGCTCTGCGAGGGCTACGAGTGTCTGCGCCACGTCGAGCTCGAGTGCGGCGACGAGGATCACCCGGGGCGTGCTGCTGGGCTCGGCGTGCCTCCTTCCGGGGTCGAGATCGAGCGCCGGACCGTGGTTCAGGATCTCGCGCTCGAGCTCCTGCAGCTGCGCGCTGGGCTCGATCCCGAGCTCGTCGACGAGGGCTGCTCGCGCGGCGCGATAGGCCGCGAGAGCGTCCGCCTGCCGGCCGCAGCGGTAGAGGGCGAGCATCTGCAAGGCGCGGGGTCGTTCGCGGAGCGGGTACTCGGCCGCCAGCTCTTCGAGCTCGCCCACGAGCTCCGTGTGGCGTCCGCATGCGAGATCCGCCTCGATGCGCCGCTCGAGCGCCACGAGCCGGAGCTCGTCGAGTCGGGCGGCCGCCTGCCTCAGCACCCCTTCGTCGGCGACGTCCGCGAGGGCGGGCCCGCGCCAGAGCGCAAGCGATTCGCGCAGCAGCACCGCCGCGTCCTCGGCTCGTCCTCGCTCGAAGAGCTCGGTACCGTCCGACGCGAGTCGCTCGAAGCGATGGAGATCGAGCGAGTCGTGATCCACTCGCAGCAGGTACCCCGGCTCGCGGGTCTCGATCGTCTCGCGGCCGAGCTCCTTGCG
>JBOHAY010000109.1:0-12469 GCA_050697935.1 Gaiellaceae bacterium
GGGTAACGCCCATCCGCGGCTGACCTCGAACGACGTGCACAACATGTTCATCCCGATTCCGGACACAGAGGTGCAGGACGCCATTGCCGATCTCGAGGCGGAGAATCGCTCGACCGCGCGGGCCAAACGTGAGCAGGTGGAAGATGATTGGCATGCGGCGAAGGCGCGATTTGGGGACGCGCTAATTGCTACAGGGTGAGGCATCCGAAAGCAAAGGCGCGCGGCTCTAGGAGTCGGCGTGCAGGGAGTCGCCCTGCGCGCCGAGCACGAGGTCGCGCTCCGCGCCAGCACGTGATCGCGCAACACCGGCGCGAGTGCCTCGACGAACGTGATCCCGTTCTCCGTAGAGAGCTCGTGTTCGAGCCCGCGGTTCACGACCAGTACGTCACCCGCCCTAAGCGCCCGAGTCTCCTCGCCGATCGTCATCGTCACGTCGCCGTCGACGGTCCACATGACCTGCTCCGCGGTACGCTGCGGGAAATGGCTTTTCGCACGATCGACGAGCTCGACGCGGCGCTCCGCGAGGCGGATTACCTGCCCGATCGCGGGCTTGCCACGGCACTCTTTCTCTCGCTCGCGCTCGAGAAGCCCGTCCTGCTCGAGGGCGAGGCCGGGGTGGGGAAGACCGAGGCCGCCAAGGCGCTCGCGACGGCCCTCGACACGCGGCTGATCCGTCTTCAGTGCTACGAGGGCCTCGACGTCTCACACGCGGTCTACGAGTGGAATTACCCGCGGCAGCTCCTCCACATCCGGGCTGCTCAGGAGGGAACCGTGTCCGAAGAGGAGCTCTTCGGCCCCGAGTTCCTCATCCGGCGGCCGCTCCTCGAGGCCATCGACTCCGACGATCAGGTCGTGCTGCTCATCGACGAGATCGATCGCGCCGACGAGGAGTTCGAGGCGTTCTTGCTGGAGATCCTGTCGGATTTCCAGATAACGATCCCTGAGCTGGGAACGATCAAGGCTCGCCGCAAGCCGGCGGTCGTCCTCACCTCCAACCGAACACGGGAGCTGCACGACGCGCTCAAGCGCCGAGCGCTCTTCCACTGGATCGGGCACCCGTCGCTCGAGCGGGAAGTTGAGATCGTGCGGCTTCGCGTCCCTGGGATCCCGGAGCGCCTCGCAGTCGAGGCCGCCGCGTTCGTCCGCGGGCTGCGCGGGCTCGACCTGGCGAAGCCGCCCGGCGTGGCCGAAACCATCGACTGGGCGCAGGCGCTCGCGGCGCTCGGGCGCGAGGAGATCGACGCCGAGGTCGTCGAGCAGACGCTCGGCTCCGTGCTGAAGTACCGCGAGGACATCGAGACCGTGCGCGACGAGACACTCGTCGGCCTCATCGAAGAGGCGCGCGCAACCGCCGGAAAAACCGGTGTCTGACACCACATCACCTAGCCATGCGGGTTTGCACCCCCTCGGTGTCAGACACCGAAGGTAAGGAGCAGTGCAAGGCACCGCGATCGTCCGGCATGTCGTCACCTTCGGCCGCGTGTTGCGTGAGGTGGGGATCGAAGTCGGGCCTGGCCGCATTGCGGACGCGATGAATGGTCTGGGGGCCGTCGATCTCACGCGTCAGGAGGACGTCTACTTCACGCTCCGGCAGACGCTCGTCTCCCGCCGCGACGAGCTCGAGCTCTTCGACCGCGCGTTCGTCGCGTGGTTCCTCCGCGGGCCGATTTCACCGCTCGTTCGTCAGCGAGACAGTCGCCGTTTCGCAGATCGCGTTGCCAGGGACACGCTCGACTCGAAGCGCGACGAGGAAGAGGAGGTGTTCGAGCCCGGGGAGCCGCTCGAGCGCGGCGCCTCGGCGCACGAGCTCCTGCGCGAGAAGGACTTCGTCGAGATGACGCCCGTGGAGTTCGAGCGGGTTCGGCGTCTGATGGCAGCGATCGCGCGCACGCGCCCGCGGCGGAAGTCGAGACGGCGATCACCCGATCCCCGCGGAGACACGCTCGACATGCGCCGCCTCTGCCGCAAGTCGCTGCGCACCGGTGGCGAGCCGATCGAGCAGCCATGGAAGGCGCGGAAGACCGTCTCGCGAAAGCTCGTCGTCCTCTGCGACGTCTCGGGCTCGATGGACGCGTACGCGCGCGCGCTGCTTCTCTACCTGCACGCGATCGTCGGCACAGGTCACGGCGTTGAGGCGTTCGCATTTGGCACGCGGTTGACGCGGCTCACGCCCGACCTCGCCACACGCGATCCCGAGGCCGCGCTCGCGCGCGCGACCGAGTTCGCGATCGACTGGGGAAGCGGGACGCGCATCGGCAGCTCGCTCGCCGAGTTCAATGCCGTCTACGGGCGCCGGGCGCTGTCACGCGGCGCCGTCGTCGTCATCGTCTCGGACGGCTGGGAGCGGGACGAGCCCGACCTGATCGGTCGCGAGATGGCAAAGCTCGCGCGGGCGTCCTACGCGGTCGTGTGGGTGAACCCCCTGAAGGGCAATCCGGAGTATCAGCCGCTCGCGGGAGGCATGCGGGCCGCGCTGCCCTTCGTCGACCGCTTCCTTCCTGGCCATAATCTCCGAAGTCTCGAAGAGCTGGGAGCCGTGCTCGCCGGCATCGAAAGGAGGCACGCAGCGTGAAAGAGATCCTGCCTGAGGTGGAACGCTGGAGACAGGACGGCGAGAAGATCGTCGTCGCGACGGTCGTCGCCACACGACGCTCGGCGCCACGCCCGATCGGCGCGAGTCTCGCAATCTCCGAGTCGGGGAAGATGTGCGGCTCGGTGTCGGGTGGCTGCGTCGAGAGCGACGTCTTCGAGAACGCGCGGGAAGTGTTCGAGTCGGGAGAGCCGAAGATGCTCTCCTACGGGATCGACGACGACGTCGCCTGGAGCGTCGGACTTCCGTGCGGTGGCGAGATCGACGTCTTCCTGGAGCGGGTGGAGTAGTGAAGCTCCTCGAGCGGCTCGCTGAGCTCCGCGAGTCGGAGGAGCGCGGGATCCTCTTCACGGCCGTGGAAGGGGACGGCGTCGGCACGAAGGTGCTCGTCCTCGAGTCGGGTGAGCGCTTCGGCGACGGGCTCGAGGAGGCTGTCGCGCAGTTCGACGAGCTGATTCGCCGCGGGCGAAACCGCCTGCTCACGACGGACAACGGAACGAAGGTGTTCGCCGAGTGGTACGGCCCGCCGCCGAGGCTGTTCGTCTACGGCGCCGTGGACACCGCGGAGGCGATGTGCAGGGGAGCGAAGCTGCTGGGCTGGCATGCCATCGTCGCCGACGCGCGTGCGAAGTTCGCGACCCCCGAGCGGATCCCGTCCGCCGACGAGCTCATCGTCGCGTGGCCGGACGATGCGTTCGCGCAGGTCCAGCCGGACCACCAGACAGCGATCGTCGTGCTCACACACGACGACAAGTTCGACGAGCCCGCATTGATCGGGGCGCTCGCGACCGAGGCCTTCTACATAGGTGCCCTCGGCTCGCGGCGCAACCAGGAGCGACGCAAGGAGCGGCTCCTCGAGGCCGGGGTCGAGGAAGAGCAGCTGGGTCGGATCATGGGGCCTTGCGGTCTCGACATCGGCGCCGACACCCAGGAGGAAACGGCGCTCTCGATCCTGGCCGAGATGCTCGCCGTACGCGGGCACCGCGAGGGTCGGTTCCTGAAGGACGCGAAGAAGCGCATTCACGTCGAGGTGGAGTGAGCCCTCCCGGGGTCGCAATCGTCACGGGCGCGGCTCGTGGCCTCGGCGAGGCGATCGCCGGGCGGCTTCATTCGGACGGCTATCGGGTCGCGCTCGCGGACATCGATCTCGACGGTGCACGACGAGTAGCTGAACGGCTCGGCGACGGCGCGCTCGCAATCCAGCACGACATCCGGGAGCTCACGTCCTGGGAACGGCTTCTCGAGGAGGTACGGGCGGCGCTGGGAGAAGACGTACGCGCCCTCGTCAACAACGCCGCCCGCACGGAGATTTGCTCGTTCTGGGAGATCGATCCCGACGAATGGGACGACGTTCTCGCCACGAACCTCAAGGGCACCTACCTCGGGTGCCGCGTCGTGGGGGCGTACCTTCGCGACCGTGGCGACGGCCGAATCGTCAACCTGGCAAGCGTCGCCGGGCAGGCGAGCCGTGCGGTAACCGGTGCGCACTACGCGACGTCCAAGGCCGCGATCGTCGCGCTCACGCGACATGCGGCGACGGAGCTGTCCCCGCATGGTGTGACGGTGAACGCCGTCGCCCCGGCTGCGATCGACGGGCCGATGGTGGCATCGGTGCCACCCGAGCGGATTCAGGCCATGCTGGCGACGATTCCCGTCGGTCGCCTCGGCCGTCCCGAGGAGGTGGCGGCGCTCGTTGCCTTCCTGCTCTCCGATGACGCGGGCTTCGTCACGGGTGCGACGTTCGACGTCAACGGCGGCATGCTCATGCGCTGAGCACCAGCCTCAGCGCTGGGAGAGCTCGACCAGCTCGAGCAGCGTCTTCCAGTTCCGAGCCGTCGCGCGCGCTCGGAGTCGCCGCTCGAAGTAGTCGATCGTCAGCTTCGAGCGACCCGACCCGTGCGGCAGGTGGAGGTAGATCTCGCGCCCTTGGAGCGTGAATTCGTCCCCGGGCGATCTTCCGGGGTCGAGATCCGCCGCGGCGCTCGCGGCGGGAATGCGGTCGAGGAAGACGACGTGCAGCTTCGAGAGGTCGGTGCGCGCGCGGTACGGATTGCGCTCGGCGATCTCCTCCAGCTCCGCGGGGGTGCGGAGCAGGACGGCGGGATCCATTTCGAAGGCCCTGACGATCTCGCGCTCGACCCTCGCCGAGATCTCGTCGGCATCGTCTTCGGTGCTCCGGAAGACGACGTTCCCGCTCTGGATGTAGGTGACGATGTCCTCGAAGCCGAGCGACGAGAAGAGCGACCGAAGCTCGGCCATGGGGATCTTCCTCTTGCCGCCCACGTTGATGCCCCGAAGCAGTGCGACGAAGGTGGTCGATGCGTTCATTTCCGCGCTTGCAGTCTGCCTGTGGCTCCCAGGTCAGCTTCGGCTCGCGAGGGCTGACCCGGAGCGGGAGCGCCGCGGCCGCGTAGCGGACGCCTTCAGGGATCTTCGCGCGACCGGGATCCGCGCTAGCGGATTCCGGTCTTGCGCTCGGGGTCCAGCGTATTAGAGTCGCAGCGACATTCCCTGAGGAAAGGCGCACGGTGACGAGCACCGATACGGGCCTCGGCATCGAGACGAAGTCGGACGCGATCTACGAGCTCGTCGAGAAGGGGTCACAGGTCGAACGCGTTGCCACGGGCTTTACGTTCACCGAGGGGCCAATCTGGCACCCGACCGAGCATTACCTCCTCTTCTCGGACATGCCCGACGACGTTCGGCGGAAGTACACGCCCGACGGCGCCGTCGTCGAGGTAAAGAACTTCTCGAACAAGTGCAACGGAATGACCTACGACGCCGATCTCAACCTGCTCGTCTGCGAGCACGTGACGAGCGCGCTGGTACGGGAAAGCCCGGACGGGACGCGGGAGACCATCGCCCAGGAATTCGAAGGCGAGGAGCTCAACAGTCCGAACGACGTCTGCGTCCACTCGAGCGGCGCCATCTACTTCTCCGACCCGTGGTACGGGCGTCTCCCAGGCTTCGGTCACCGGCGCAAACGGCGGCTCGGGTTCCAGGGTGTCTATCGGATCTCACCGGGCGGAGGCTATCCCGAGCTCATCGTCGGGCGGGACGAGTTCGAGATGCCGAACGGCATCTGCTTCTCGCCGGACGAGTCGCTTTTCTACATCGACGACACCCCTCGGGCGTGCGTCAAGGTCTACGACGCTACGCCCGGCGGCTCGATCTCGAATGGGCGGATGTTCTTCGAGGGCGTGGGCTCCGGCATCATCGAGGAAGGAGTCCCGGACGGGATGAAGTGCGACGAGCGCGGGAACATCTGGGTGACCGGGCCGGGTGGGGTCTGGGTGATCTCGTCGGCGGGCGAGCACATCGGGACGATCCTCGTGCCGGAGAACACCGCAAACTTGACCTGGGGCGGCGAGGACTGGCGCACGCTGTACGTCGCGAGCTCGACCTCGTTGTACTCGATCAGGACCCGCGTCGGCCCGCGGCGCGAGCCCTACATGCGCTAAGCCCAGAAGGACTCGAAGGCCTCGGGGTCGCTCGGAAGCGCGAGCACGGTCCGAACGAGGCCGCCTTCGATCGTGAAGAGCAGCACCTGGTCGAGCTCGAGCGTGCGGCCGTGCCTGGTCCCTCGCGCCCGATAGAGAGCCGCGGCGCGGTCTTCGCTCACGAGCACGTCGACGAGCTCCGAGCTGTACGTCCCGTCCGTCTCCTTCGGCAATCGCGCGAGGAAGCGGAAGATCTCGTCACGGCCGCGGTAGATCCCGGCCATGACGCCGCTCCCGGGGACGTTCCACACCGCGTCCTCGGCAAAGAGGCCCCGTAGGGCGAATCCTTCCTTTCGTGCGAAAGCGTCGAAGATCCGGCGAACGATCGTCTCGTTCTCAGTGCCCGGCACGCCCCTCCTCCCAGCGTGAGATGAGACTGTCGACGTGTCGCCTCTGGGCGGACGTGAACGGGATCAGAGCGACGAGCCGGCGCGCCTCCGCGGGGTCGTCGTTCGCAACCGCGGCTTCGAGGTGCTCACGTTGAGGCGTTGGCTGGCGGAGCTGCCTGTGCAGCCAGCGCAGCAGGCTCACCGCTGACTGGTCGGTCACGCGCGCAGGCTAGACGATCGATGCCTCGATCCCGTGCTCGAGGTCGCGATCAGGCGTCCATGGTCTCCAGCCGCCGTGAGAGCCAGCGCGCGATCAGGTGCCGGTGTCGGCGTCGGCAGGCTCGTCCGCGGCCGGGTTCTGGTTCGCGCTCGCCTCCGCCTCTTCCTCCGCGAGGCTGTAGGCGCTGAGCCGGTTGGACAGACCTTCCATCCAGCTGACCTCCTCCGCCTCGTCGCCAGGCTCCGCTGAGCCCGACTTGCCGCGCTTCGACTTGCCGGGGTCGGCCGCGGGCCGTCGGCGCGGAGTCTTCGGAGCTTCGCGCCTGCGCTCCGCGTCGTCGGGATCCTCGCGCGGTGCCGGGAAGCTCGTGACCGGCGGGAAGGAGAGACCGGGCAGCGACGTCTCAGACGCGGGCTCGCTGGCGACCTCGAGGAATGGCGTCGGTGCTGCTGCGACCGCCCGCTCCGGGGCTTTGGGCCTTTCTTCCGGCGGCCGGTTCGGGTCGACGATGTAGTCGGGAAGCGGACCGAGATCGGGCTCCGGCTCGGGCTCGGGCGCAGGCGGTGGGGGAGGTGCCTTCGCAACGGAGCTCGGTGGAACGACGAAGTCCGGAAGCGGTTCCGAAGCAACTGCCGCCACGGGCTCGCGTCTTGGTTGCTCGACAGGCTCGGGCCTCGGTTGCTCGACGGGCTCCCGCTCGGCCTGCGGCTCGATGACGTAGTCGGGCAGAGGCGGCGGCTCAGGCTCCGAGACGACCGTGAACTCGGGCTTGTGCTCCGGCTCGCGTGCGGCTTCGGCCGCGGGCGGCGGCGCCGGTTCGGCCGCAGCGAGACCGGGCTTGAGAGTCGGCTCGGGGGTCGGCTCGGATGCGATGACCGGCTCGGGCTCCGGCATGGGCGCGACCTCGGCAACAGGCTCGGGCTCACGGACGACGACCGGCTCCGGCTCGACGACGGGCTCGGGCTCTGGTTCGGGCTGCGGCACGACGACCGCAGGAGCAGCTTCGGCCACGGGCTCGGGTAGCGAGACAGGCTCGGTCACGGGCGTGGGCTCGGGCTCGCCAGTGGATTCAACAATGGGCTCGACGAACTCAGGCTCGGGCGTGACGATCGGCGCGGGCGCGGGCTCGGGTGCGCGGAGCGGAGCGGCCTCGGCTACCGGTTCCTGCGCGGGCTCGGGGAGGGCCACCGGCTCGGGGGCTCGTGCGACCGGGGGTTCGGGGACCACGACGGGTGCCGCCTCCGCTACGACGGGCGGAGCAACCGGCGGCGGCGGCGGTGCGGCCGCCGGCGCCTCGGAGTCCGAGGTCGGAGGCATCTCCCATAGCGGGCGACCCCCGACGGGCCGCTCGCGCAGCGTGTGTCGACTCACTTTTCCGCGGATTGTCGGAAGCTCTTCGACAAAGACGATCTCTCGGGGGACCTGTTGCTCGGGAAGCGCCTGGCCGACGAACTGGCGAAGCTCGGCTTCGAGCTGCTCGGTGCCCTCGCTCCCGTTGCGGGCCACGACGTAGGCGCGTACGAATTGGCCGCCTCGCTGCAGGTCGCGCAATCCGATCACGGCGCTCTCGGCGATCGCGTCGTGGTCACGCAGCGCTCGCTCGACCTCGAAGGGCCCGAACGTGCGGCCGCGGCTCGTGATGACGTCTTCGGCGCGGCCGACGAACCAGAGGAAGCCGTCCTCGTCGGCCATCGCGACATCGCCGGTGAGATACCAGTCGCCCCGGAACGCGCTCTTCGTCTCGTCGGAGGACTCCCAGTAGCCGGCGAACAGCGTCGGCGGTCGTCCGCGCACAGCGAGATCACCCTCGATGCCTACCGGTAGCTCGTTGCCCTCGCCGTCGATGATCGCCACGTGGTGACCCGGAAGGGGACGGCCGAGCGACCCGGGCTTGAAACCCTCGTCGGCTCCGTTTGCGACGACGACGTTCGTCTCGGCCTGACCGTACCCGTCGTGGATCGTCATTCCCCAGCGCTCCTCGAAGGTCGCGATGACCTCGGGCTCGAGGTAGTCGCCCGTGGAGACGAGGCGTCTCAGGCGCGGCGACCGGAACCGCTCGAGCTCGCGAAGGTCGGCAAGGGCGCGGTACTCGGCCGGCGACTGACTCAGGATCGTGGGCCCGAGGCGATAGAGCAGGTCGAGCCGCTCGAGTGGGTCGAACTCTCCCTCGTGGAGCACGCACTCGGCGCCGCGTGACCACGGCCCGACGAGTCCACTCCAGACTGCGAACGGTGAGTCCGACGGCGCCGTGCACCACACGGCGTCACCGCGGCCGGCGTCGAGCCAGTGCTCGGCCGCGACGCGTGACGCGAACACGGATCCGTGTGTGTGCGCGACGCTCTTCGCTGTGCCCGCCGTCCCAGCCGTGGCGAGGATGAACGCGAGCTCCCGCGACGACGTGTCGTGCGTCGGTGCGTCGACCTGCGGATCCGACGAGCGACCTTGGCGGCCTTCGTTCAGGTAGTGGACGTCGGGCGAATAGGACATCGCGACAACCGCTGTCTCGCACGACTCTTCGGCCACGATCAGCGCTGCCTCGGTCGCGGAGGCGCGGGCCTCGAGTGCGGCGGTGGACAGAGTGGGAGAGCACGGGACGGTGACCGCGCCGACCTTGATGACGCCGAGGATGACCTCGAGCCAGTCGAGACCGCTTCCGGCGAGCACCAGCACCCGGTCCTCCGGCCCGATGCCTCGCTCGCGGAGGAGCGTCGCCCAGCGGGTGGCTCCCTCGGAGATCTGCATGAACGTTCGCGGCTCGATGACGCCGTCCTTGCCCAGGAAGGTCAGAGCGCGCCGTTTGGGGTCGCTCGCGAGCGCCTCGACGACGTCCCGCGTGAAGTTGAAGCGATCCGGGACGTGCCAGCGCTCGTCGGAGAGCGCAGGAACGAGGGCGAGCTCGAGTGGTGAGCTGGGAAGCCCGTTCGTGCGCGCCCGGCGTCGGCCGATGCGAAGTCCTTTCACGGCAAAACCATTATCGACCTGAATGCCGCTTTAGCTGAACCCGAATTGTTTCCCCTCTCAGCTCGCTCAGCCAGCTCTACATTAGACCAAGCTCCGCAGCGAAGGGATCATCGGCCGGAAGGCCCTCGGGGAGACGGAAACCGCCTGCTTCCTGGAGCGCTTCGATGCGGTCGGCGAGTGCCGGATGCGTGTTGAACAGGCCTGAAAGAGCAAGCACGCCGCGACGCTCGGAGTCGACTCGGTCGGTCGGGCTCTCGACCCAGAGGTGGGCCGTCGACGCGTCGGCGTAGCGGATCGAGGTCGAGTCGAGCTCGAGTCGGCGAAGCGCGAGTGCCATCGCCTCGGGGTCGCTGAGGATCTCCGCGGCGCCCGCATCGGCCAGGTACTCGCGGCGCCTCGAGAGGCTCATGCGGAGCAGCAACGCAGCGTACGGCGCGAGGATGAACCCGACGATTGCGAGCACGACGACCAGCCCGCCGGCCTTGCGCGAGCGTCCGCCATACGCGATCGAGCGAAAGCCGATGTCGGCGATCAACGCGATCACTCCGGCGAAGATCGTTGCCATCGTCATCAGGTACGTGTCGCGGTTTCGGATGTGTGAGATCTCGTGCGCGATGACCGCTTCGAGCTCGCGCTTCGGCATCGTTCGGAGGAGACCGGTCGTGACGCCGACGTAGCTCGACTGGGGACGCAGGCCTGCCGCGAACGCATTCGGCGCCGCGTCGTCGACGAGGCGCAGTTCCGGCGTAACCGGCAATCCCGCCCCGATCGACGCGTTCTCGACGAGGCGCCGCAGGGGCTCGAGCTCCCTCTCACCCAGCGGCTGCGCGTGGGTCATGCCGGCGATCATGCTGCGCGAGCGCACGAGCGCGAAGATCCCGTAGACCACGGCGATCGCCAGGGCCACCGCTCCGAGCGAGAGGTCGAGCACCAACCCGATAAGCCCGGCGATCACGAGGAGGAGCAAGGCGAACCCGAGGACGACGATGCCACTCCGAAAGCGGTTGGAGCGGATCTGCTGCTGGAGCGTCACGTTGCCGGTGAGAACGAGACCTGCGGCAGAGCGGTATCGCCCTGGGCAGAGAAGAACTCCTTGTCGCGGAACCCGAGCGGCCTGGCAATGAGCAGCCAGGGAATGCTCTGGATCGCCGTGTTGAAGTGCATGACGGTTGAGTTGTAGTACCGGCGAGCCGCGCTGATCTTGTCTTCCGTGTCCGTGAGATCCTCCTGCAACTGGAGGAAGTTCTCGGACGCCTTGAGGTCCGGATAGGCCTCTGCGACGGCGAAGAGGCGTCCGAGCGCGACGGTGAGCCCTTCGTTCGCGTCGGCGGCCGCGCCTGGTGTACCGGCGTGCTGAAGCGCAGCTCTGGCCTTCGTCACCTCGTCGAACACTCCGCGCTCATGAGCCGCATAGCCGCGAACGGCCTCGACCAGGTTCGGGATCAGGTCGGCCCGCCTCTGGAGCTGCACGTCGATGTTCGCCCAGCCAGTCTCGACCTCGTTTCGCAGGCGGACGAGCCGGTTGTAGCCGACGGCGAGGACGACTGCGAGGACGACCACGACGCCGACGACGATCCAGAGCCAGGGCACAAATCGAGTCTAGTTCCCGGAGAGACCACTCGATATCTATGCCGCGCTCAACGCAGCGGCGAGCGCTGTCCGGCCGTTCTCGAGCACGGGCTCGCCGTGGGACACGAGAACGCGCTCGATCGGGAGGTCGAGGAGCGGCGCGAGTGAGCTAGCGAGGTCGGCGTGCGTGGTCTTGCCGGGCAGCCACGACTCCGGGCACATGCGCACACCGCCGCTCGCGTCTCCGAGAAGCACATCGCCCGGAACGAGGGACGCCTGTTTGGGAATCCAGAAGACGACCTCGGTGCTCCGCGCTGTTCGAAACGCCTCGACCCCGCCGGGCAGCGCATCTCCGGGACGAAACGCATCCGTGACCACTCCCGCCCGCCGAGCCACGGCCGCACGCGACGTCGTCGCCGCCCAGACGCGAGCCCCGTAGCGCTCGACGAGCGCCGCGGTGCTGCGCGCGTGCCAGAAGATCGTCACCAGCACGTGAACCGGATGGCCGGCGACCTCACGATCGAGGGTGTTCAGGAAGAGGTCGGGCTCCTCCGGCGGAACGAGCGGGTCGATGAGGACGATCCCGTCCGCCGTCTCGTGGTAGACACAGCCGACGTCCTCCTTCCATTCCTCGTGGTAGCCGGTCCAGCGCCAGAGTCGTGGAGCGATCTCGTCGGTGCGCATTGCGCGAGAGTGTAGGGCGAGGCATCGCCCCGACGACCGAACCGACTCGCCCACGGTCGCGTATCTTCGAGACGAGCAACCAAGGGAGGACGAGCATGCGAGGCACGCGCAGCGCTCTCGTCGTCGGTCTCGCCGTCGCGGCGCTCGCAGTCGCCGGCTGCGGGGGTGGAGACGACGAAGCCGCACCGACCGACACGGGTACGACGACCGAGACGCCGACGCCGGCGGGTTCGACCTTGACCGGCAGTGTCGGCCCGGGTTTCGAGATCAGCCTGTCAACGGAGAACGGCGAGCCGGTCGAGGCGCTTCCGGCGGGCAGCTACACGGTTGAGGTCGACGACCAGTCCGACATCCACAACTTCCATCTCACGGGCACCGGAGTCGACGTGGCGACCGATGTCGGGTCGACGGGCGTCGAGTCGTTCGAAGTCACTGTCGAGGCGGGCACGTACGAGTTTGTCTGCGACCCGCACGCGAGCTCGATGAACGGGAGCTTCGAGGTCTCGGGCTAGATACCTAGAGCCGAACCGGCGCCGCGGTCTCCGCAGAGTGGTGGAGCGACTCGAGCGTTCGCGCCTGGGCAACGGCGTCGGCGCGCCCCAGTAGAAGCGGAGCC
>JBOHAY010000110.1:0-6466 GCA_050697935.1 Gaiellaceae bacterium
CGAGCCCGTCGTCGTCTTCGTCGAAGTGCCATCCGGCTCGCGGAACAAGTACGAGCTCGACGAGGAGCTCGGAGCGATCGTCCTCGACCGCCGCCTGTTCACGTCGATGGCGTATCCAGCGGATTACGGCTTCATCGAGGGGACGATGGGCGGCGACGGCGATCCGCTGGACGCGCTTGTCCTCGTCGGCGATCCAACCTTCCCGGGCTGCCGAATTCGTACTCGCATCGTCGGTGTCTTCCACATGGCTGACGAGAAGGGTCCCGACGAGAAGATCATCTGCGTGCCGCTCAGGGACACTGCCTGGATGCGGATCTCCGACGTACACGACATTCCTGCCGAGCTGCGAAACGAGATCGAGCACTTCTTCCAGGTCTACAAGGACCTCGAGGAGGCGAAGGTGGAAACACTCGGCTACGGCAATCGCGCGGACGCCGAGCGCGTGGTCGCCGAGGCGCGCGCCCGCGCCCAAGCGTCGCCGTAGAGTTTCACGTGTCGGCGGCGTAGAGATGCCACTCGCCGGGAATGCCTCTCAGCGCGTGAACGCCGCGGTCGCTGAAGGCGAGTCCTGAACCCGCGACGAGGTCCTTGACCGTGCTCGACACCAGCACCTCGCCTGGCTCGGCGGACGCGGCGACCCGCGCACCGAGGTGGACGGCGATGCCGCCGACTTTCCCTTCGATCGTCTCGCACTCCCCGGTGTGGAGGCCGACGCGTAGCTCGACGCCGAGATCCCGGCTGGAACTCACGATGGCGCCGGCACACCGGATCGCGCGGGCGGGCCCGTCGAATGTCGCGAAGAAGCCATCGCCGGCAGTGTCGATCTCGGCTCCCCGGAAACGCGCAAGCTGACGCCGAACCACGGCGTGATGCCGAGTCAGGAGCTCGCGCCAGGCTTGGTCGCCGAGGTCGGCCGCCTTCGCAGTCGAGTTCACGATGTCGGTGAAGAGCACGGTGGTCAAGACGCGATTCGACTCGGCGTCCTCCCACGGCCGATCCTCCCAAACACCGATGAGGAAGCGTTCGACGGCCCCGACGACGGAAGACGTATCACCGAACCAGGGAAGGTAGTCGGCGCCGGGAAGCTCGACGTACTCGGCGCCGGGGATCTTGGCGGCGACGTAGGCACCGACCTCGCGGGGTACGAAGCGGACGTCCCGCCGCTGTACGACGAGTGTCGGGACACGAATCGTCGGCAGGATGGCTCGGATGTCGATCTCGACGTTCATCCGCCTGAACGCCGCGACGGCCCCCGGGCTGGCTCCGCTCAGCCGCCATGTTCGTCCGTACCACGCGAGAAGCTCCGAGTCGTGTTCGATGCTCGGCGCGACCCGCAGCACATTTTCTCGGACGTACTCAGGATCCGTGAACCGCTGCTCGGGCTCTTCGACCCATCGGCGCGTCTCGGCGTCGTCGAATCCCCAGGGATAGTCGTCGGCTCTCCTCCAGCACGGCTGGGTGCCACAGAGAACGAGCGCCGCCGTTCGGTCCGGGTGCGCTGCCGCGTACAGGGCGAACATCGCGCCCGCGTCCCCCGACCCGAAGAGCGCCGCGCGCTCGCTATCGGCAGCGTCGAGCACGACTCGTACGTCGTCCGTGCGCTCCTCGAGTGTCGGGACGCCTGTCACGCGATCGGAGAGGCCGACGCCACGTCGGTCGAACAGGATCAGACGGGAGAACGACGCCAGCTGCTCGAGAAACGCTGCCCAATGCGGCTCGTCCCACGCCAGCTCGAGGTTCGAGATGAGGCCCGGCACGAACACGAGATCGAACGGCCCGTCACCGATGACCTGGTAGGCGATGTTGAGATCACCGCTCTTGGTGTATCTCGTCTGCGGCGTCACAGCGATAGTCTGCGTCTGGCCGCCGCTGTGGACAAGGGGAAGCTCCGAAGGAGCGGGCGCCCAGACGGCGAATCGACCGACCATGGCTGCCCGAAGGAAGAAGCGGCCGCTTCGACCGCGCGTCCCCTCGCGCGTGAAGAAGCGGAAGCAACCGCGCGTGCGCTCGCATCACGAGAACGAGCTGCTCGGGCTCGCTTTGCTCGCACTCGGACTCGTCTTCTGCGCGATCCTCTACCTCGGGCTCGACGGCGGCGCGGTCGGCTCCTGGCTCGCAGACGCTCTGCGTGAGGTGCTCGGAGACGCCGCGTACGTCCTTCCCGTCGTGCTGCTGGCGCTGGGCGGGCTCCTGCTCGCCCGCAGCGACCTCCTCGACGTGCGACCGTTTCGGCTCGGCGTCGGCGTGAGCGCCCTCGGTTTGATGACGCTCCTCGGCAAGGACAGCGGAGGCTGGATCGGCATGGCCATCGGTGGCACCCTCGCCGCACTCATCGGCGAGACGGGAGCGGCGATCATCGGTGGCGCGCTCCTCCTCGGAGGGCTCCTGCTCGTGACCGGCGCTTCGACCGGTGCAATTCTCCGCCGCACGGGCCATGTCGTGAAGCAGGCGAGCTCAGGGGCGAGGCGCGCGCTCGACTGGGTGTCGAGCGAGTCGCAGACCGCCGAGGACGTGGTTCTGCCTCCTTCGCCCATCCCGGCGTCTGCTCGGGGCGTGCTCGACGGGGCTGAGGCATACCCGGACATCGTCGGGGACGCGCCGTCCGGAGATCCGCCGCCGCTCATCTCCGATGAGCCCGAACCCGATTTCGCGAGCGCCGAGACGGTCTTCGAGACCTCCACCGAGCACTCGGAGTACCGACTTCCCGATCGCGCTCTCTTGCGCGCGTCTCCTGCGACGGCAGCCTCGAGTGGTGACGCGGGCGCCCGCACGGCCGATCTCCTCGTGCGAACGCTCTCCGAGTTCGGAGTCGACGCCACCGTCCTGGGTCAAATATCCGGCCCTCGGGTCACGCGCTACGAGCTCCAGCTCGCCCCGGGGACGAAGGTGTCCAAGGTCGCGGGGCTCAAGGACGACCTCTCGTACGCGCTCGCAACGACCGAGATCCGAATCCTCGCGCCGATCCCCGGAAAGCAGGCCGTGGGCGTCGAGGTTCCGAACCTCTCGCCGCGCCTCGTCACGCTCGGAGACATCTACGACGACCTTCCGGCTACCGCGAGCCCGCTCGCTGTCTGGCTCGGCAAGGACATCTCCGGGAACTCGATCTGGACCGACCTCGCGCGAATGCCACACCTCCTCATTGCGGGCACCACCGGCTCGGGGAAGTCGGGCTGCATCAACACGATCCTCACCTCGACGCTCCTGCGTGCCACTCCCGACGACGTCCGGATGATCCTCATCGACCCGAAACGGATCGAGCTCGGCTACTACGAGTCGATCCCACACTTGCTGACGCCGGTCGTCTCGAGCCCGAAGGAGGCCGCCGTTGTCCTCATGAACGTCGTCGCCGAGATGGAGCGCCGCTACGAGCGGCTCTCGTTCGTCCGGGCACGAAGCCTTCCGGAGGCCAACCGAGCACTGCGCGCGCGGGGAGAGGCCACGCTCCCCTACCTCCTCGTCGTCATCGACGAGCTCGCCGACCTCATGATGGTCTCACCGCAGGCCGTCGAGGACTGCGTCATCCGGCTCGCGCAGAAGTCCCGCGCGGTGGGCATTCATCTCGTGCTGGCGACCCAGCGCCCCTCGGTGGACGTGATCACGGGGATGATCAAGGCGAACGTCCCGTCACGAATCGCATTCGCCGTCTCCAGCCAGACTGACTCGCGCGTCATCCTCGACACGGCCGGCGCGGAGAGTCTTCTCGGCCAGGGTGACATGCTCTTCAAGCCGCTCGGAACCTCCCGTTTGCAGCGACTTCAGGGCGCGTACGTGACCGAGGAAGAGGTTGCGCTCGTCGTCGAGCAGTGTCGCTCACAGCGCGGCCAGGACCTCGACGAGTCTCTGCTCGAGGCGCCTGAGGCGGCGTACGAGGAGGGGGACGACGGCGGCGAGTTCGACCCCGACGAAGATCCCCTCCTCGACCGTGCGATCGAGATCGTCGTGCAGACGCAGACGGCGTCGGTCTCCCTGTTGCAGCGTCGGTTGCGGGTCGGATACACCCGCGCCGGTCGCCTGATCGACATGCTCGAGCGCCGCGGGATCATTTCCGGCTACGAAGGTTCCAAGCCGCGGCGAGTGCTCGTCTCCGAGGTCGATCTCCAGAGCGCGTCTCAAAGCTTGTAAAAACGCACGCTTCGACTGGCGCGACCCCCAACTTCGGTTAGCATCGCTCGTCAGATACGCGGGTAGACAAACCGAACTAGGAGGGCACGTGAGGGCATCTCGCAGGGCAAGGATCGTAGGAGGCATTGTCGGCGCGCTCGTTGCGTCGCTTGGGCTCGTATCGATCGCAACAGGAGCGACAGCCGACAAGGACTACGGCGCGATCGTCACCGACACCGCCGGGTTGAACGACCGCTCGTTCAACTTCCTGGCGAACAAGGGCCGTCTTCGCGCCGAGGACCAGCTCGCGATGGACACGCGCGCCTTCATCTCGAAGACGACTGCGGACTATCTGCCGAATCTTGCCGCAGCCGCACAGGAGGCCGGGAGCGGCGGCGTCGTCATTGCGAACGGATTCCTGCTGGGCGCCGATCTGAACACGGCGGCCGGACAGTTCAAGAGCACGAACTTCGCAATCGTCGACTTCCCGTGGGTGACTCTCGCCGACAAGCCCGCCAACGCCGCCGGATTGACGTTCAAGGCCCAGGAGTCCGGCTACCTCGTCGGGTATCTCGCGGCCCTGATGGCGAAGGCGAAGGGCGGAAAGCAGGTCTTGAGCGCGGTCGGAGGCCTGAAGATCCCGTCCGTCGACAGCTGGATTGCCGGTTATCGGGCGGGTGCGCAGAAGGTGAACCCGAAGATCAAGGTGCTGATCGCCTATTCGGGGCAGTTCCCACCGTCTGCGGCTCCCAAGTGCAAGGAGATCGCACTGGCCCAGATCGCTCGGGGCGCGCAGTCGGTCTTCCAGGTCGCCGGTGGTTGCGGCCTCGGTGCCCTCGACGCCGCGAAGCAGAAGAAGGTGTGGGGGATCGGCGTGGATGCCGACCAGTTCTACCTCGGCCCGCACATCCTGACGAGCGGCGTCAAGCGCGTCGACAACGCCGTGTTCGCCGCCTTCAAGGCGTCGCAGGCAGGCACGTTCCAGGGAGGGCGTGACTTCGTCTTCAATCTGAAGAACGGAGGCCAGGACGTCGGCAAGATCAGCCCCAAGGTGCCGAAGGCGTTCATCGCTGCGATGAATGCGCAGAAGAAGCTCATCATCAACGGCAAGGTCGTTCCGCCGGCAGTGCTGTAGCACTTCGAGACCAGGCGATGATCCGAGGGCGGGCCGCAAGCCCGCCCTCGACGTTTCCGGATACGTCACGTCTCGAGGCACCATAGAATCGCGCGCGCATGGTCGATGGACCGATTCTCGAGATGCGGGGGATCACCAAGCGCTTTCCCGGCGTCCTCGCGAACGACGGCGTCGACTTCGAACTGAGACGCGGCGAAGTACACGCGCTCCTCGGCGAGAACGGGGCAGGGAAGTCGACACTGATGAGCGTCCTCTACGGGCTCTACCACCCGGACGAGGGCCAGATCTTCCTCAGCGGAAAGGAAGTCTCGATCGACTCCCCACGGGCTGCGATCGATCTCGGTATCGGCATGGTGCACCAGCACTTCATGCTCATCCCGGTCATGACGGTCGCCGAGAACATCGTGCTCGGGGTCGAGCCGCACCATGCGGGCGTCTTCCTCGATCACGCTGCAGCCCGCGAGCGCGTGCTCGACCTCTCCAGGAGCTTCGGGCTCGCCGTCGATCCCGACGCGCGAATCGACAAGATCACGGTGGGTCAGCAGCAGCGCGTAGAGATCATCAAGGCGCTGTATCGCAAGGCTGAGATCCTCATCCTCGACGAGCCGACGGCCGTGCTGACGCCGCAGGAGGCGACCGAGCTCTTCGGCATTCTCGAGAAGCTCCGGCAGGACGGGTTGTCGATCATCTTCATCAGCCACAAGCTGAACGAGGTCCTGGAGATCGCAGATCGGATCACAGTCCTCCGACGCGGGAAGTTGATCGAGACCGTGCAGGCTGCGGGCGCAACGGAGGCGGAGCTCGCGCGGCGCATGGTCGGTCGCGAGGTTCTGCTACAGGTCGACAAGGCCCCTGCGGCGCCCGGTGAGGCGCTGTTCGAGGTCGAGAACCTGCATGCGCTCGACGACCGGGGCCTCGAGGCGGTTCGCGGCGTCTCGTTCACGGTGCGTGCGGGTGAGATCGTTGCCATCGCAGGGGTCGACGGCAACGGCCAGACGCAGCTCATCGAAGCCGTGACGGGACTCCGCGGGCCCACGAGCGGACGCGTCGAGATAGCCGGTCACGACGTGACGGGAGCATCGGTGCACAAGATCCTCGCCACTGGAGTGGGACACATCCCGGAGGACCGGCAGAAGCGCGGGCTCGTGCTGGAGTTCAATCTGGCCGAGAACTTCGCGCTGCACGACTTCGACCGTCCGCCGAACTCCCACTTCGGATGGCTACGGCCGG
>JBOHAY010000111.1:0-14699 GCA_050697935.1 Gaiellaceae bacterium
GCCCATCCGGGATCGGTAAGTCGTCAGCCGTGAAGGCGGGGCTCGTTCCGGCGCTGCGCAACGGCGTGCTCTCCGGCTCGGAGCGCTGGCTCGTCGCCGACCTCTTCCCGGGCGCCTACCCGTTCGAGGACCTCGCCGCCGCGCTGCTGCGCGTCGCTGTCGAGCGGCCCGACGATCTCGTCGAGGATCTCGCCCGCGACGAGCTCGGCATCCGGCGCGTGACGAAGGCGATCCTCCCCGCAGGCAGCGAACTGCTGCTGGTCATCGACCAGTTCGAGGAGCTCTTCACGCTCACGACGGACGAGGAGGTGCGGCGCCGCTTCCTCGACGGACTGACCGCGCTCGCCGCCGACCCGCACTCCACGGTTCGCGTGGTGGTGACGCTGCGCGCCGACTTTCTCGACCATCCGCTTCGCTATCCGGAGTTCGGCGACCTGCTCGGAGCCGGCATGGTGACCGTGGCGGCGCCCTCGGAGGACGAGCTGGCCGAGGCGATCGAGCGGCCCGCGGCCACCGTCGGCGTCCGCTTCGAGCCGGGTCTCGTTTCGCAGATCGTCGCCGACGTGCACGACCAGCCGGGCGCTCTGCCGTTGCTCCAGTACGCGCTCACAGAGCTCTTTGCCGCTCGCACGAGCGACCTGCTCACGCTCGACGGCTACCGCGCCACCGGCGGAGTCGTGGGAGCTCTCGGCCGGCGCGCCGAGGAGCTTCATGCGCGCCTCGATGCGGCGGACCAGCGGGCCTGCCGCCAGGTGTTCCTCAGGCTCGTCAGCGTCGACCCCAACGGGCAGGACACCCGCCGCCGAGTGCGGAGGCGCGAGCTGCGCGGGCTCGAGCTCGAGCCTGACGTGCTCGAGGCGATCCTGGGCCGGTACGGCGAGTACCGCCTGCTCTCGTTCGACCGCGAGCCGCTGACGCGGACGCCGACCGTGGAGGTCGCCCACGAGGCCATCCTCGGCCAGTGGCACCGGCTGCGCACGTGGATCGACGAGCGGCGCGAGGACCTGCTTCTCCACCGACGCATCGTGGAGGCCGTCGACGAGTGGGACGACTCGGGCCGCGATCCGGAGTACCTCCCGCGAGAGGGACGCCTCGCACAGTTCGAGGCCTGGGCGGAGAAGACCGACCTCGCCCTGACCGCCGGCGAGCGGGAGTTCCTCGCCGAGGCGCGTGCCGCGGCTGATGCAGCGGCGCGGCGCTGGGCCCGCAGGCGGCGCGCGATTCTCGCCGGCTTCGCCCTCCTCGCCGGGGCGGCCTCGGTGCTGGCGGCGTTCGCGCTCGTCCTCCGCGGCCAGGCGAGCGACGACGCGCGGCTCCAGAAGGCCCGGCAGCTCGCCGCTTCGGCGAAGGCGAACCTCGAGCTCGACCCCGAGCTGAGCATCCTGCTCGCACTCGAGTCGGCGCAGACGACGCGCAGTCACGACGGCACCGTGCTGCGGGAGACCGAACAGGCCGTGCACGACGCGCTCCGGGTCTCTCGCGTGCTCGCGGTCGTCCCGGGCGTGGGGCGGACGACGGGAAACGGGCACGTTGCCCACTTCGCGCCCGACGGGGCACGTTTCGTCGTCGCCGACGTCGGAGGTCACGGGGCGAGCATCCGCGACGCCGGCACCGGGAAGCGGCTCGTGAGGTTGTCCGGCCACTCCGGCGAGGTGCTTGCCGTCGGCTACAGCCCGAAGGGCGACGTCGTCGCGACCGGAGCCGCCGACGGCACCGCACGGCTGTGGAGCGCCGAGACGGGCCGGCTCCTGCACACGCTGCGGGCAGACGGCGCCGTCCTGGCTACGACGTTCGACGCCGCCGGCGGTCGGCTAGCCACGGTTGCCACCGATCGGGCGGTGCGGGTCTGGGACGTCCGCAGCGGGCGCGAGCTGCGGGCGTTCGTCGGCGTCCATGACCGAACGGACCCGGCGTTTGCCTGGGGCGACGGAGTCGCGTTCGTCGGTCACGACCGGATCGCGATCTCCCCGTGGGCCTCCGGCAGCCCTCTGTCCCCGGTGGTCGCCCGGATCTTCGATCTGTCCTCCGGAGCCGAGGTCGGCGTCGTCAGGCGCCCGGGCGGAAACACCGGGGCGAGAGAGATCGGCGTCAGCCCCGACGGCACGCTGCTGGCAGCCAGTCATGGCCAGACCAATCCCGAGCTCGACCTCTACCGGCTGCCGGACGGCGAGCGGCTCGACAGCGTCGAGTCGCACTCGGGCGGTGTCCTGGACCTCGAGTTCAGCCGCGACGGCAGCGTCCTCGCAACCGCAGGCGTCGACGGAGCGGCGAGGATGTGGGGGAGCCAGAACGGCAGGCTCCGCGAGCTCCTCGCGCTGCGGAGCAAGCCAAACCCGGTGATGAGCGTGTCCTTCTCCGGCGACGCGACGAGGCTCGTAACGGTCGGGCAGATCTCGCAGGAAGCGCGGGTCTGGGACGTCACAGAGGCAGGGCGTGGAGAGGTCTTGGCGCTGCCCGGGCCGGAGTCGGGGTTGTTCCAGAATGCCATCGCGTTCACGCGCGACGGCCGCCGGCTCGTCGCGAGCTCGGGCCCGGCGGGAACGGTCCGCGTCTGGAACGCGGAAACTGGAGCCGAACTCCTCGCCCTCAACGCACAGGCCGATGGGCACGCGTCCGCGCGCGGCATCAGCGGTATTGACGTGAGCCCCGACGGCTTGCGCATCGCAACGGCGGGTGCCGACGGCAGCGCACGGGTCTACGACGCGACGAGCGGCAAGGAGCTACTCGTCGTGCGCGGACGGCACTGCGCCGGCCGAGGCACCTGCGCTGTCAACCGCGCCGCCTTCAGCCCAGACGGTACGAAGATCGCCACCACCGGAGCCGACGCGACCGTGCGGATCATGGCAGCCGACGGCGGTCGCGAGCTCAGGGTGCTTCGCCCTCAAGGTCCCGTCGGTTTGGGCACGTACTCGGTCGAGTGGAGCGCGGACGGGAAGCGCCTGCTCTCGTTCGGCAAGAGTGGGGCGCGCGTTTGGGACGTCGCAAGCGGACACGCGCTCGTGCGCACGGAGGACGCACCGGGCCCGGGCCTCGCGGCCGCGTGGAGCCCCGACGGGACCCAGATCCTGACGGAGGGAGGCGCCGGCCCGCCGGTGTGGGACGCCGCGACGGGGAAGATGGTGCGGACGGTCGCGGCCGGCGCGCCCATCGCGGACATCGCGTTCAGCCGCGACGGCTCACGCCTCGCGCTCACGACGGTCGACCCGACACTGAGCACGCGAGTGTGGGACTGGCCGGGCGACGTCGAGCTGCTGAAGCTCAGCGACGGCGCATGGCGGACGACCTTCAGCCCCGACGGCAAGCTCCTCGCTGGCGTGCGCAGCGAGCCGACGCCCTACGTGAAGATCTGGGCGCTCGACGTCGACCACTTGCTCGAGATCGCGCGTGGGCGCGTCACACGCTCGCTGACCGACGAGGAGTGCCGGCAGTACCTCCAGGGCCCTTGCCCATGAAGCGGCATGTCGTTCGGCGTTTCAACGACCTCGGAGAGGCGCGATGATGGAGCCGTACCCGCTCGAGGCTCTCTCTGACCTTCTGATCGACAGCCGATGGAGCTCGCTGTCCCGAGTCAGGCCGGAGCAGAGAGCCTCCTTCGCGACCTGGGTGCGCTGGCCGGGCTCGAGGCCGCTGTGCCCGTTTTGCCACGTGGGCAGGCGGTGCGCTGCGTCTACGCAAGTCACAAGGCGTTTCCTAAACCGTGCGCGCAGGTTCGACTCCTGCCGGGGGTACCTTCCAAGCGAGCACTGCTTGACGGTTCGAGGTTCGTCCAAACTCAGAAAGCGGTGCGTCTGTGGTGGCACTTAGCCTTCTTCGCCGGTTGCGCGACGCGTTCGCTCTGCTGGCGGCCTTCCTGATCTTCGCCGTCGGCTGAACGGTCGATCGTGCCCCCGGGCGGGGCAGACGGGAAGCCGAGACGATCTCCGCCTGCCGGCGAAGCGCTCGCCGGATGACGTAACGGCTCGGAGGTCGCAGGCCGCTGCCGAGTTGTACGAATCAGCTCGCGTGCGCCGCCTCGTCGACCGCGGCCTTGACGCCGTGGTAGCGGCGCCGAGCCTCCTCGAGCGTGTCACCGATCGCCGTGAGGCCGATCCGGCCGGCGACTGCGATGGCGCTGACCATGTGCAGGACGACGCCGGTCTCGCGCTCGGAGTCCCAGCCGAGGCCGCGCTCGGTCACGACATCGAGAAGGTCGTCCGGCGTGAGCGACTGATATGCCGGCGAGTCGAGATGGTCGGTCGCGGCGTAATGCTTGATGTCGCCGTAACGCGTTCGATACTCAGCTGCGAGCGGGTCGTACACGCCGTCCGTGAGCGTGGTCAGCGCGAACAACGGATGCGTGGTACCTCCGCAACGGAGGTTGATCTCGAGCGCGTACGGGCGCCAGCCGTTCCCGTCCCTGACGGTGGCGAAGTCGACCGCGGCCCGGCCGATGACACCTTCACGCGCCAGGCGACGGCCGATCTTGAGTGACTCGGAAGCGATCTGCTCCGCGTACTCGGAGTCGGCGGGGAAGTGACATCCGAAGTACGTGTGCCCGTGGAGTCCGCCGAGCACCTGGTCATGGGTCGACATCACGTCGACCTGCCCGGCTGGGCTCATTCGGAGCTGGACGCTCGGACTGCGGAACGCATCGCCTTCGATCAGTTCCTCGAGGATGCCGCCTTCGTCGTCGAGCGCTGCCAGATAGTGCTCGACGTCTAGCTCCTCGTCTTCGAGCTCGAGGGCGGCGCGCAGGTCACGGTCGGCAGCTTCGATGTCGAGCAGGGCGTTGCCGAGGCCGCTCACGCCTCGGTCGAGCTTGAGAACAGCGCTGCGCGCCTCCGGGCTTCGCGCGCGAAGCTCCTTGAGCGCTGCCGGGAGTTCGTCGGCGCCAGCTACGTCCAAGCCCACAGGGTGGGGAACGTTCTCTTCGAGGAAGACGCGGCGGCTGCCTGTCTTGGATCCGAGCCAGTTGAGCTGCGGATCGCTCCCGTAGATCGGGATCTCGAGGGCTTCCGCGAGCGCGACCTCGTCAGCCGTCATGCAGAAGGGGAGGATCATCGCGAACTCCGGCTTCCCGACGAGCTCCTTGATCCGGCGGATGGCACCGGGACGCGCGAGGAGCTTTCGCGAGAGCGGCTCGTTACGGCCGTCGACGAGCGAGATCGGCACGAAGCGCAAGCGCGCCTCGGGCGTGTCGAGCTCGGGAACGAGGCCGAAGTAGTAGTCGACCACGCGCGGGTGGATCGGCTGCGACGTTACGTAGATGACGCGCGACCTCGGCGCCCGGAGAAGGCTCAGCACCATGCAGAGGAACCGTTCTTCGTACGCCGGGAAGACCGGGATCAGCTGGTCGGGGACGTCGAACGAGATCGAGTGGACGACGACGACCGTGCGCTCGACGTCGATCGAGCGCAGGGTCACGGTCGGCCAAAACTGCCGGAACGTGGCCTGGAGCTCGGCAAACGACGGTCTTGCCACGGGTGGACGCTACTTCAGAAGCGACCCGCGTTGCTAGCGTGAGGGTGTGGCATCTTCGCTCGCTGGACGCGTTCTCGCTGTCGCCGGTGCAGGCGGGCTCCTCGGTCCGACCGTCGTCCAGAGGCTCGCGTCCGCCGGCGCACGGCTCGCGCTCGCGGGACGCAACAGAGATCCTCTCGACGCGCTTGCGGCAGAGGTAGGCGCCGGTGTGGACACGGCATCGGTCGACCTCCTCGACGCGGAGGCGACGAAGGCATGGGCACGCGAGATCGTCGAGCGCCACGGCCACGTGGACGGCCTCGTCCATCTCGTGGGCGGCTGGTGGCCGAGCGCCCGGATCGAGGATGCCTCGCTAGACGACTGGGGCCGTTTTCACGACCTCCTCATCAAGACGTACCAACACACGACGCAGGCGTTTGTGCCTCATCTCCTGGCAAGCGGCCACGGCCGCGTGATGATTGTCTCACCGGGCCAGGCGCAGGCCCCGAGCCACAAGAATGCTTCGTATGCCGCGGCGAAGGCGGCGTCCGAGACGTGGACGCTTGCGCTCGCTGACCGCTTCCGCGGAACCGGGGCGACCGCAAACATCATCGTCGTGGGATCGATCGTCACTTCTGCCATGCGCGCCGAGGCCCCGGACAAGGACTTCTCGACGTTCACGCCCGCGGAAGAGATCGCCGAGGCGATCGCCTACCTGTGCTCGGATGAGGCCGCGTCGATGAACGGCCAGCGCGTCACGCTTCGCGGCGCGGCGTAGCTAGTGGAGAGACCGCTAGAGGTTCCAGCCCCCCGCGACCTCGAGGACCTGCCCGGTGACGTACGCCGCCTCCGGTGAGACGAAGTAGACGACGGCCGCCGCGACCTCGTCGATGCGCCCCTCCCGGCCCGCCGGTATCTCACCGAGCGGCTTCGTCGCAGAGTTCTCGATCACTCCGGGCGCAACGACGTTCGCGGTGATGCCGTTCGCCGACTCTGCACGCGCGATGGCTTTCGTCAGGAGGACGACGCCGGTCTTGGCGATGGCGTATGCGGTGAGGTTGGAGCGGGCGACGAGGTTCTGCGCGCCCGCATAGCCGAGGTTGACGATCCTGCCGCCGCCAGCCCGACGCATGAGTGGAACCGCGGCTCGGCACGTAGCGAAGGTCGCGTCCAGGTTGGTCGCGAAGACGTCGTCCCACTCCTCGAACGTGAGCTCGTCGAGCGGTCCGTAGACGTAGTTGCCGACGTTGTTGACGAGAACCGCGAGGCCGCCGAGTTGCTCGTGGGTCGCCTCGACGAGAGCGGCCGCGGCATCCCGATCCGTCACGTCGGCCTGGAGCGTGACGGCCCGCACGCCAAGAGCCTCGATCTCCGCCCGCGTCGTCTCTGCCTCGGCTGCCGACCGCCTGTAGTGGACGGCGACGTCGTAGTGCTCTCGCGCGAGTGCCAGAGCGATACCACGGCCGATTCCGGTCGCGGATCCCGTCACGAGTGCGGCACCGCGACTCAACGCTCGAAGGCTCGCCTCGCCAGCCGCTCGCGGCGCAGCTGCAGGAGAGGAAGCAGGCCGAGGCAGCCAACGGTCAGCCAGAGATAGACGGCCGGCACGTCGAGAACGAGACACAGGCTGAGGACGGCGAGCTGGGTCGACAGACCGAGGTTTGCGAGGACCGTGACGGTGAGCCGGTCGTGGTATGCGAGTACCACGGCCTCGGTGGTCGGCTGGTCCGCGAGCAGCCGCTCGAGCCTTCCTGCCGAGAACGTGCGGATACCCCGGTCCTGTGGTGCGAACACGACGCGGTAAACCCGTGCCAGCATTTGCTCCGTGTGCCCTCCGGACGCAGTCGGGGGCCCGGTTGCCTCGGCGCGAGCATCTCGATACAGCTCCGAGACGTTGAAATCGGCCGCGAGCACGAGGGTCAACGAGAGAAATGCAACGACGGCGAGCCAGGGTTGTCCGGTGATGTACCCGAGCGCGGCAAAGAGCGCCGCGTTGACTGCGAGATCCGCCTCGGTGTCGAGGTACCGACCCGCGAGCGTCACCTGTCCAGATGCACGAGCGAGTTGTCCGTCCGCGTTGTCGAGCACTGTCTTCACCTGCAGGAGGAGCGCCCCGAGGACGAGCTCGCCGCGGACCAGAACGAGCGCCGCACAGAGTCCCGCTGCTGCGTTCGCGAGCACGACGGCCGGCGCGGGGATGCGGGCTCGCAAGAGCGAAGGTAGAAGGGCGCTCGCGAGCGGGCGAAAGACCAGCTCGAGCAGAAACTCCCTTCCGGCACGTCGTTCGTGCAACGGCACGAGCCGTGGTGCGGGCGGATTCTCCGTGGAGCAGGTCATGTTGCTGTCGCCGATCGTAGATACTGGCGTCATGGCGACCGACGTTTGGAGCGAAGTCGAGGGGGCGCTCGAGCGCACGTTCCAGTTCGCCGACTTCGTCGCAGCGCTCGCGTTCGTGAACCGAGTGGGCGAGCTCGCGGAGGCGGAGAATCATCACCCCGACATCGCGATTCACTACAACCGCGTGACGCTCCGTTGGTGGACGCACACGGCCGGTGGGATCACGGACCGCGACCGCGACCTCGCCGAGAAGACGAGCGCTCTCGCGGCCTGAGCGTCTAGCTCGACGCCTTCACGACGACAACGGGGCAGGCTGCCCGCTCCACGACGTGTCGTGAGACAGAGCCGAGGAGTGCCGCTTTGATCCCCGAGCGTCCGTGGGAGCCGACGACGACGAGGTCTGCGGCTGCGCTCTCGGAGACCAGAACGTCCCGGGCGTCACCTTCGACGAGCCGTCGCTCGATCTCGATCGCGGGCTCGCCGCCGAGCACCTCTGTGGTCGAGGCATCCAGATCCGCGCGCGCGGCCGCTTGCTCGGCCTCGATTTCACCAGGAAGGTCGACTGCGGGCATCGGGATCATCCCGGGATCTCCGATGGGCGCCATCGGGACATACGCCCACACATGGACCGCGACGAGCCGCGCACCGCGAAGGTCTGCTTGCTGCGCTGCCCAGCGCAACGCCTCGTGAGACGCTGCGGATCCGTCGACTCCGACGACGATCACCCCGGACATCGCCGGAGCCTATCCTGCGGTGGAGCCCAAGTAACAAGTTGTTACTTGCCGGAGACACCGCTCGGTGGCTCGCCGTAGATCGCTTGTAACAACTTGTTACTTGGCACCAAGGTACTCCCGCTTCCTGGAGGCGAGACTGGACGAGGTCCGCTTCGCGTTCGGCGTCACGGAGTCGTTTCGGCCGCCAGCTCGAAGGCCGGCTCTACCGCGCGGGCAAACCCTCGGCCTAACCGCGCGCCGGGAGAATCGTCCCGCGCACCTCCGCGAGCTCGAGCTCGCCAGCTCGCCCGCGGATGACCACCTCGTCGTCGTCCTCGAGAAATGCTCTCGTGCTGCCGTCGCCGAGGCGGATGGGATGGGCTCCGTTGGAGGTGAGCTCGATCAACGAGCCCTCGCTGCCGTGCTCTGGCCCCGAGATGGTTCCCGAGGCGAAGAGGTCGCCGGTGGCGATCGACGCGCCATTCGCGGTCGCGTGCGCGAGCTGCTGCGGCATCGTCCAGTAGAGGCCGCTCGCGTTCGTGCGTGAGACGACCGTGCCCGAGAGCTCTACCTCGAGCTCGATGTTCAGCGCCCAGTCTCCCTCGACACGCAAGTACGGAAGCGGCTCCGGGTCCTGCTTCGGCCCCGGAACGAATCGATCATCGAGCAGCGCCAGAGGGGTCACCCACGCCGCGATCGAGGTAGCGAACGACTTTCCGAGGAACGGCCCGAGCGGCTGGTATTCCCAGGCCTGGATGTCTCGGGCACTCCAGTCGTTGACGAGCACGACGCCGAAGACGTGATCGCGCAGGGCGGATGCGGGAACGGGCTCCCCGAGACGACTGCCGACGCCGACGACGAAGCCCAGCTCGAGCTCGATGTCCAGCCGCCGACTCGGGCTAAAGCTGGGCGCGGGATCGTCGGGCGCCTTCGCTTGACCACAGGGGCGCACGACCGGCGTTCCGCTGACGACTACCGTTCCACTGCGTCCGTGGTAGCCGACCGGAAGATGCCGCCAGTTGGGGAGGAGCGGCTCGGTATCCGGCCGGAACAGGCGTCCGACGTTCGTCGCATGTTCGAGCGAGGAGTAGAAGTCGACGTAGTCGCCGACCTCGATCGGCAGGTGCGTCGTCGTCTGCTCGAGCGGGATGATCTCCGCGCCGCTCGTGACGAGCTGATCGATTCGGGCCAGCGTGTCCTCCCACGCCGAGCGCCCGAGAGCGAGGAACGGGTTGAGACTGCCCGCCGCGAACACTGCGCCCAGACCGGCGCCTGCGAGATCGAGGATGCCATGCCCGACCTTGAACCCGACTCGAGGCTCGTCGCCCTCGATGGAGAACACTCCGAATCCGACCCCACCCGTCACAACGGGAGTGTGCCGAGAGCTTCGAGCTCGTCAGCGGGCTCGAAGAAGCTGCAGCTCCCGATCGAATGGACCCGGTTCCGACGGATTCCCGCGAGCTCGTCGGCGGACGCCGAGCGGTTCCGCCAGGAGAACGCGTCGGCGTCGAGCTGGAACGCCGAAGGATCGCGCTCGCTCAGGGCGTTCTCCTCGTCGCCGAACACGACCGCGGCGAGGAGGTTCAGAAAGCCATGCTGTCCGTTCGCTCGAACCGCGTGATGAAGCCCGGCGGTGGCCTTGAAGACGAGATCGCGTTCGCGGCAGCTGCGGATGAATGCCGCGAGCGACTCGGTGCTCGGGACCGTCGCTCCGCCGCAGCGGACCTTCGCCCGAATGCCGTGCGCGCGCAGCGCATTGAGCTGTTCATCGATCCCTTCGCCGAGCAGCACCTCGACGTAGACCTCCGGAGCGAGCGCGGAGAGCGTCGCCAACTCGTCCCCAGCCCGCGCCTCGATGGACTCGACACGGAAGTGCGATGGGAGCGGCCCGTCGAGCACGACGCTGACTCCGCGACCGACATCGGGGAGCTCAGCGAGCCGCGTCGCGGGACAGACGAAGCGCGCGAGCATGAACGCGTCTCGGCTCTGGCGAGCCCGCTCGTCCTCGGCGATCGCGACCGGCAATGGGAGAGATGCGGGAGGGAAGAGCGGAGCGTGGTCGATCAGCTGCGCAAGGAGCGCGACCCGAGCGTCGCTGGGATGGTGCATTGCGCGAGATCTTCGCAGAGGGCTAGCTCGTGTCTAGGCGAGGCATGCACTCAAGCGCGCCCTGCGTGGTTCCGATGAGAACCGAAGCGAACGCGTATGTCCGACCCTGCCCACATCGAGCCCGCTCCTCGGCCCCAGATGAGCCTCGTCCCGGCTGGCGCTGCGGAGCCGTATCGGCGTCTGGCCGAGATCTTCCACGACGTTCTCTCCGAGCAGAGCCTCGACGCGCTACTCGACCGCATCGCGGACACGCTCGCCGAGCTCATCCCGTACGAAGACGTCCACATCTACGAGGCCGACGAGGCCAAGCGTGAGTTGATCCCAGTGCTTGCGCGTAGTAAGTGGGCCGACGAGGTGATGAGAGAGACGTTCTCGTTCGGCGAGGGAATAACGGGCTGGGCCGTCGAGCACCGCGAAGCCGTTCTCGCGAACAGCGCGCACCTCGATCCCCGCGTTCGCTTCGTCCCCGGGACGCCGGTCGACCCCGAGGCCCTCATTGCAGTGCCGCTGATCGCCCGGGGCCAGCTCAAGGGCACTCTCAACATCTACCGCGTCGGCGATGACGTCGCTTTCACCGACGAGGAGTTCCTCCTCGCCAAGCGGTTCGGAGACGCAGCCGCGCTCGCCATCGACAACGCGCACATCCGCGCGCGCCTCGAACACCAGGCCGAGACCGACGCGTTGACCGGCCTCTACAACCACCGCGCCTTCCACGACCGCCTGCGCCAGGCGCTCATGCGCGCGTCCGCGGAGCACGAGACGGTCGCGTTGGTCATGCTCGATCTCGACGACTTCAAGAAGGTCAACGACGTCTACGGCCACGGGGTCGGCGATCAGTTTCTGACGCAGATCGCCGACGTCCTCCGCGCGACCGTTCGCTCGAGTGATGTCGTCTGCCGGATCGGCGGTGAGGAATTCGGTGTAATTCTCCCGTCGGGAGACCTCCGCAGCGCGATCGCACTCGCGAAGCGCATCGGAGAGGAACTCGGACAGCTCGCAGTCGACGCAGCTGGTCGTCTCACCGTCTCGACGGGAATTGCGGTCGGCCCGGAGCACGCGGCAAACCCGCGCGAGCTCGTCGCATGTGCAGAGGCGGCGATGATGACGGCGAAGATCCGCGGAAAGGGCCTCATCGTCCCGTTCGACGAGACCGCCGGGGAACGCCCGTCCGAGGCCTCGGTACGACATGACGACGTACGCTCGATCGCGCATCTGAAGATGCTGCAGAGCCTCTCCGGGAAGCTCTCGCGGCTCAACGACGTCGCGCGAATCGGTCTGACTATCGCCGACGAGCTCCGGCTTCTCATCGACTACCACAACTGCCGCGTATTCCTTCGCGACGGCGACGCGCTAGAGCCGGTGGCGTTCCGCGGCGAGCTGATGGCGGAAGAGCCGGGCTCACCGGTCGAGCTCTTGCCCACCGAAGTCGGACGCGGCATCACCGGTCGCGTCGCGGAAACGGGCGAGCCTCTCCTGGTGCACGACGCTGCTCATCACGAGCTCGGCGAGCGGATCGCCGGAACTGCCGAGATCGAGGAGTCGCTCCTGGCTGTCCCCCTGAAGTTCGGTCCCCGGGTCATCGGCGTGATCGTGATCTCGAAGCTCGGCCTAGACCAGTTCGACGACGACGATCTGCGCGTGCTCGAAGTTCTTGCGGGCCATGCCTCCGTGGCCCTCGAGAACGCTCGCCTGTACGAAGCTCAGCGCCGCGAAGCGGAGAGCGCAAAGGCCCTGCTCACGTTCGGCCGCGAGGTTGCCGAGGCCAAGGGGGTTGCGAGAGTCGCCGAGCGGGTCGTAACCGGCTCGGCGCGAGTTCTTGCGTGCCACAGCTCATCGGTCTGGCTTCAGGACGAGCCGAGCGGCGATCTCAAGCGTCTCGCAGCCACGCCGCACGAGCAGCTGCTGGAGCGGCCGGATCCAGCCGTCATCTCCGCAGTGCAGTTCGACCAATGGCTCGCCGGCTTCGAGCCCCACTTCATCGACGGCACGGCGTACGAGGCGTTCGCCTCGGTACCGACCGGCTCCGACAGTCGTTTTGCGATCGCGCCCTTCGTCGTCGGCGAGCGTCGCGGTGTCATCGCAGCGGCGATCCCGTCGACGACTGTCTACGGCGACCGTGAGCTGGAGCTCCTAGGTGGCCTTGCGTGGCAGACCCAGCTGGCGCTGCAGAGCGCTGCGAGCTACGAAACGCTCGAGCGCACGTTTCTCTCCACGGTCGAGGCGCTCGCCAACGCGCTCGAGGCGAACGACGAGTACACATCGACCCACGCTCGCTGGATCACCGACCTTGCGCTGAAGGTCGGCGTCGAGCTCGGGCTCGACGCCAGCGGGCTCGAGCGCCTCGAGCTCGGTGCCCTCTTCCACGACATCGGCAAGATCGGGATCCCCTCGCGGATTCTCCTGAAGACCGGCCCCCTCACCGCCGAAGAGCGCGCGATCGTCGAGACGCACCCGATCCTCGGGGAGCGCATCATCGCGCCGATCGAGCAGCTTGCCGAAGTGCGACACATCGTCCGCAGCGCCCACGAGCACTACGACGGTGGCGGCTACCCCGATCACCTCGCCGGAGACGAGATCCCGCTCGAATCGAGGATCGTGCTCGCGTGTGACGCGTTCCATGCCATGACGACGGACCGCCCGTATCGCAAGGCGCTCGGGGAGGAGGAGGCGCGGCGGCGTCTCGTCGAGGCGTCGGGCTCGCAGTTCGATCCGCAGATCGTGGATACGCTCCTCCGCGTCCTCGACGCCTAATGCGCAGACCGGAATCCGCTCGCGCGGATTCCGGTCGCGCGAACACCCCTAAAGGCGGCCGCTTCGCACCCGCAGCGCTCTGGTGACTCTTTCGTCTCAGGCTCCGGCGGCCTCGGCCTTGCGGAGACCGAGGAATGCCCACGTCCAGAAGACGACGCCGAGCCCGATCGCAAGCAGGAACGCCCCGAGTACATGCGGAGCGTCACCGGCGACGAAGCCGCGTCCGGTTTCGAGCAGGTATGTGACCGGGTTGACGGTGGCGACTCCCTCGATCCAGCCCTGGAGCAGGTCGAGCGGAACGTACACCGGCGCGAAGAAGAGGATAAGGAACACCGGCATCTGCATGAGCGGCGCCGCCTGGATCGTTCGAAAGCGCATGGCGATGCCCCCCGCCCAGAAGAACCCGCAGAAGTTCACGAGCGCGGCGAGCACGAAGAGGCCGACGACATCGGCTGCGCCGCCTGAGATGTTCATCCCGACGACCAGCGCGAGGACGGTGAGAACCACGGCGACGACGAGCCACCGGCATAGCGCCGCGAGCGCATACCCGATGACGATCCCGCTTCGGTGCGGCGCTTCGAGTAGGAGGCGCTTCGCGAATCCACCCTCGAAGTCCCGCGCGAGCCCGAACCCCGTGAAGACGCCGCTGAACGCAGCAGACTGGAGCAGCACGAACACGAACTGGAACGCCGTGTAGCCCGGCTCGTAGTCGAACCCGGGAATCTCGTTCAGCTGCGAGAGGCCGCCCGCGAAAGCAGTGAAGAAGAACAGGGGGAACAACATCGTCGGCAGGACGATCTGCGGGTTCGTGAGCGCGTTCTTCAGCGTCCGCCACGCCACCCCCGAGATCACGTCCCACCTCCTCATGACCACTAGGTCCTCGTCATCCGGGTTCGCAGGGCGCGCGATGCGAGCGTGAGAGAGATGAGCCCGAGCGCGATCACGAACGCGAACCCGAGCGCGAGCGCCTGGACGTCCCAGCCGGTGATGATCAGGCTGCGGACGCACTCGATCATGTACGAGACCGGGTTCAGCGTCGCTGCCGTGCGGAACCAGTCGACTCCGATGAGGTTCCGCGGTGTGTTCATCGACGAGATGAACAGGAAGACGAAGAGGACCGGGAAGAGCGCCTGAATCGACTCTCCCGAGCCGGTCCGGAACGCGAGCCAGGCACCGAGCGCGCCGAACGAGAGGGCCACGATCGCCCCGTACACCAGGAGGAGGGCAATGCCCGCCGGCCCGGACTCGAACCGAACACCGGCTGCGAGGCCGACGACGAGATAGAAGACCACCTGGACGATCCCGAGCACGACCACACCGGCGAGCTGGCCCGTCAGGAGCGCCCAGTCC
>JBOHAY010000112.1:0-4038 GCA_050697935.1 Gaiellaceae bacterium
GCCTCGATTGTCTCCTTCGTCCCGAGGATGTCCCAGCCGAGTGGCTGGTCGGCGTAGAGCAGCCGGTCGTAGACGTTCCCGACGTAACGCTGCGGGGTATCGAGGTAGACGTTCATCTCCTCGAGGAACACGCCCTTCTCCTTCTCGATCTCGGCCGGGTCGAAGCATGAGTGGAGGAGCATGTCGGAAAGGACGTCGAGAGCTACATCGCGTGTCTCCGAGCCGCACTTGACGTAGTAGCCGGTGAGCTCCGTCCCGGTGAACGCGTTGAACTCGCCGCCGATCGCGTCGATCTCGGTCGAGATCGTGCGTGCAGTGGGCCGACGCTCGGTGCCCTTGAAGAACATGTGCTCGGCGAAGTGCGCGATCCCTTTCGAGTCGGGAGTCTCGTAGCGGGAGCCGGCTGCAAGCGTCACGAAGCAGGACACCGACCCGATCTGCGGCATTGGCGCGGTGACGACGCGCACGCCGTTTCCGAGGCGCGTCTTCTCGAACACGGGCACCTCGGCGATGGTATAGACAGCGCTCGTGCCCGGACAGTTGACCCGAAAGGCCATCGCCGCACAGCCCGAGTGGCTGCGGCAGGTGCCAGATCGAGTGGGGGACGCGCGGCTGCCGGAGGGGGCGCGCGTGCTCTTCACCGGGTGTGGGACCTCGTATCACGCGGCCCTCGCATGCGGGCCTGCCGCACAAGCGCTCGAGCTCGTTCTCGGGAACGCGCCACCTGCGGATGTCCTTGTGGCTCTGAGCCACGAGGGCGAGACGGCGCTCACGCTCGAGAGCGTCGAGGGATTCTCGGGCGAGAAGTGGCTCATCACGGGCACTCCCGACGGCCCCATAGCCCGTGCTGTGGATCACGTGGTCGTCGCGACGCCCGCGGTCGAGGAGAGCTACTGCCACACCGTGAGCTACACGTGCGCGGTCGCGGCGGGACGAGCGCTGCAGGGTGAGGACGTCGACGGCTTGGCGGACGCAGTCGAGCGGGAGCTGTCTGCCGAAGGACTCGGTGCTTCGGAGCACGAGCGCTTCGTCGTCGCGGGCGCGGGGCGGGACGCAGCGACGGTGCTCGAAGCGGTGCTCAAGCTCCGCGAGGGAGCGCGCGTCGCTGCCGAGGCGCACCACACGGAACAGCTCCTCCACGGGCATCTCGCCGCGATCGACGCCTCGGTCCGCTGCTTCGTGCTCGAGGGCGAGGGGCGAGCCGCCGAGCGTGCTGCCAGCGTCATGAAGGCTCTCGCCGAGCTCGGCTGCAAGGCGACGCTTCTCCCGACGAGCCACCCGGTCGTGGACGTCGTCCGCTTCCAGCGCCTGACCTGCGACCTCGCCGAGGCTCGGGGGATCGATCCGGACCTGATCCGCTGGGACGAGGAGCCCTGGGACCGGGCCCGCAAGTCGTACGGCTAGGCTGCACGGTCTTCGAGCCGGTAGACGAAGCGGAGCGCCTGCCAAGGCTCGTCGATCGAACACCGCGGCATCGGGAGCGACCCACGCGCAGAACGCGCACAGCCGGACGCCACTCGTCAGCGGCGTCCGGCCGGTTGCCGTAATGCGCTCTCAGGGTCCTACGGGCACGTCACCTCTGGATTCCAGTCGGCGAACATACCCGCCGGGTTGTTCTTCCAGACCCAGCCATGCATGAGGTAGAAGGCCGGTCCGGGAGGCGGGACGAGTATGTGCATCTCCATCCCGAGCACGGACGGCGGTGCTGAGACCCCGGGAGGATTGGACTGGGGGCCGCGGACGACCCACTCCACGGCGACGAGCTTGCGCCCGCCGTCCGGAGTGGACTCGTACACCAGCGCCTCCGGCTCCAGGGGGTCGACGGCGTTGTCTGCCATGAGCTGGGGGTGGAAGTAGTGGTAACCCATCGCCCCAGCCGTCGGATGGAAGACGCAGCCCGTGATGATTCTGACCCCTGAGCCATTCACCCAGCCCAGCTCGTAGCCGGCCGCGAGTGCCTCATCGAGCCGGTGAAAGCGGGCCGTGGCACGGCGGACCTGCGCGAGCTCGTCCTCCAGCGCGGCATTGTCCGCCGCTGCCGCGTGGGCGGCGTGATCGTGCCCGCCCGTCGCCACGCTCGGGATCAGTACGGCTGCCAGCACCGCTAGCGGCACGGCCACGGCGAGACCCAGCAGCAGCTTCCAGTTGGACTTCATCTCCTACTCCTCTCCGGACGAGACGGCCTCGACGATCCGGAGCGGACCGAGAGCCGCCTGCTGCGCCGCCAGCGCCGCCTCCAGTGGGGATGAGGCGTCGAAGACGAAGAAACAGATCTCGTCCTCGGGGACGTGGATCGAACGGTCGAAGCGAACGCCCGCCCCCTTTCGCGTCAGCTCCTCAGCTGCCGAGTGCGCCCGCCGTTCGCGCGCTTCTCGCTCCCCTGCGCCGCCGCGCGGAAGGAACGTTTCGACGAGGTAGCTCGGCACACTTCGACGGTACGGCGTCGTGGGCGCCGTGGAAACGTCAGAACGTCTGAACTTTGCGCGTCGGGCGGGCGGGCTGTCGATGCGGGTGGGCGGCTTGCCGCAGCCGTCCGTCGACACGGGCTGGGCCGGAGGGTGAGCGCTGGCCCACCCTCCGCGTCAAGCTCTCAGAACGGGCAGGTGCTGGGCTTCGGCTCGTCGATTCGCCTCGTAGCACCCCTGGGCGTGAACGAGACGACGACAGTTACGAGGTTCACCTTGCCCTCGTTTCGTACCGCGTGGACCTGGAGGCCCCTGTCGACGAATCCCTTTCCGGCCCGGAACCGGTGGGCCCGGCACGTGGGATCAGCGCCGAAGTAGACGGTCGCGGTCCCCGACTTGATGATCACGAAGCTCGGCCCGGGATGGCTGTGCCACCCGAACGATCCCCCCGGCGCGATCGTGTTCGAGAGGACGTGGAGGTCGGACGCACCCTTCACGTTCATCGCCGCTGTCCACGAACCCACCCTGCCGGTCGTCGCGAACGACTGGAACTCTCCGACCCCGTACTCGGTCGGCGTCACCTTGCTCGGTGGCGTCGCCAGGAGGGTCCCGGCGCCCAGGACGATCCCCCCGACGACGACAAGAGATGCCAAGACCAATCTCGATCTCATGTCTACCTCCTCTTCGGACGAGCCTGCGTAGGCCCGCGCTCCGACTGTACGCCGCATGCAGCCGAATGCGAAACGTCAGAACGTCTGAACTTTCGCGAGCGAGGACGCGTCAGCGCAGTTGTCGTGCGAGCTCGGTCCGCGAGCGGACGCCAAGCTTCGCGTAGATGTGGGAGAGGTGACTGGCGACCGTGCGCTCGGTGAGGAAGAGGGCAGCCGCAACCTCTCGGTTCGTTCGGCCCTCTGCAACGAGAACGGCGACGCGGCGCTCGGCGGGCGACAGGCCCTCCTCGCGCCTCCGGCCGCCGATCTGCCCGAGTTCGCTCCGAGCCCTCTCGGCCCAGTTCGCGGCTCCGAGCTCCACGAAGCCGTCGAGCGCCGCCTGGATCGCCTCACGGGCGCTGCGCTTCTGGCGTGCCCGCCTCCGTACGACACCGAGTCCGAGCCATGCCCGGGAGGCTCCGAACGGGTCTCCCACGTCTTCGTGCTGCTCGATCGCCTGTTCGAGGAGGGAGGCGGCGCGAGGAACGTCGCCCTCGGCGGCGGCGACAAGACCTCGGCATCGCGTCACGTGGGCGGACACCCACTCGCGGGCGACGCGAGCGGCGTCCGCCTCCCAGACGTCGAGGAGTCGAATCGCGTCCTCGATCCGGCCGAGCTCGAGCAGAAGCTCGATCTGGTCGCCGCTCCACCAGCGGACACTCGGCTCACCCCAGCCGAGCTCCGAGGCCCGCCGGTCGGCCTTCTCGAACCATTCCTTGGCCGTGGACGGATCTCCGCTCCACCGAGCGACGAGTCCAAGGACAGCCATGAACTGCACGGGGCGTCCGCGGAACTGCTCGTGAGCGAGGTCGAGACCTCGTTCCGAGTGCTCCCGGGCCAGGTCGAGTTCTCCTCGGTGGACGGCAATGACCGCACTCGGCAGATGGTCCTGCGGCATCTCGAGCCCGTACTGGACAGAGACG